>JAIRWM010000028.1 GCA_031268975.1 Treponema sp.
TGGCCGGTTAATCCGGCAGGGCGGATTTTGCCGTATCGGCGTGTATCTTTTCCCGCGCCAGTTCGCCGATAATTTGGGATACCGTTTTGTGGGAAGACCCGCCTTGGTAACAAGATAATTGGCGCTTACTTCGTCAAGGGAACGTAACAATTCCCGCTGCCGGGTCAGGGGGCCGCCGGCGCCCTGCCGTATAGGGGGGGGGGATTGTGCTGGTGTACAGTTTGTCCAGCGCGTCCGCTTCTTCTTCGGTCATTATGGCTGCCATAGGATTCTCCTAAATATGTGCGATTTCCCGCAGCTGTCTGCGGCACTTCATCGCATGAAAGACACAATGAACCTCCGCGGAGCAGAGCTCCCCGGTATCCTTAACGACGTATTGTTTCAGCGGAGGCTCGTTCTGCAAGGAAATTTATTAAACCAGACTTTCGAATAAGAATTTTCTGCAACTTCATTGAAGAGGATTTCCAGCGGGTTTCCGGCCAAATCGTAACCGATAAGCAGGTATTTGTCTTTCCCGCCTTCGATTGGCTCTTCGAAGACAAAGGTTTTAAAGGTTCGCCGGATGTCGGATTCCGTAACATCATGCTTGAAGGCCGACTTATGGAACGAAATGTTTTGCTCCATGAGGTAGTTATATACTTTTTTCTATGAAAGTAAAGCTGCGGCCCCCATGGGCGGACAGCGCCGTCCCTGCTACACGTGGCCCGTACATTTTCACCGCAAAGCTGCGGAAGCCGAAGAAGTTTTATTCGTAGTGGGGTTTAATACCCCGTCGAACCGCGGGTTCGCGCTCTGGGGCGGTTCCGGCGGCTGCCCCGGACGCTCCGGGTATGGCAAATTTTTTATAGTTTCGGGCAAAAACTTTAATGAAAACGGGAACGGCTTCCGGTATTCTGGCCTAAAATCAAGGAGCCTTTATGAGCAAAAAGACCTTTTCCCGGACGGTTTATGATAATCTGGATAGTTTTGTATACGGCAGGGCGGAGTATCCCGTCGGCCTGGCCAACGGCATGAGCATAGGCGGCGGCACGGTGTATCCCGAAATAAACTTTACGCTGCCGCCCATGACCATCGATAAAGACACCATGCCCAGGGTGCTCGAAAATTACCGGGAAATTATCGAAGGCATCTGTAAACGCGCCGTGGAACTCGAAGTTCCCGGTTTTGTCGCGGAAATCGAGACGCTGCCCCCCATGACCTTCAACCCCGAATGGGGAACGGAGGTTACCAAAATTGTCGTGGACTGCGTCAAAGACTACGCGGCGAAACAGGGCCTCAAGGCGGCGGTCCGCATCACCCCCAACGACATTCGGGAAGGTTCCGGCCTTGAGCACATGTGGCGGGGCCGCCACTGGGATCTTATCCTTAAAACCTTTGAAGACTGCGCCGCCGCCGGAGCGGATTTTCTGGCCATCGAATCCGTCGGGGGAAAGGAAGTTCACGACGAGGCGATTATGTACGGGGACATTAAAAAGTCCCTGTTTGCCCTGTCGGTTCTCGGCTGCCGCGATATGGAAAAGCTCTGGACGGAAATTACCGGCATCGCCGAAAAAACCGCTACGATCCCGTCGGGGGATACGGCCTGCGCGTTCGGGAACACCGCCCTCGTGCTGGCGGACAGGGGCTACGTGTCCAAGGTTTTTGCCGCGGTCGTCCGGGTTATGACGGCGGTCAGGTCGCTGGTGGCCCTGGAATGCGGGGCGCGGGGCCCCCACAAAGACTGCGGGTACGAGGGAGTGTATATCAAGGCGATTACCGGCACCCCCATCGCCACCGAGGGCCGGACGGCCGCCTGCGCCCACCTTTCGCCGCTGGGCAACGTGGCCGCCTGCCTCGCCGATCTCTGGAGCAACGAATCGGTACAGAACATCAAGCTTTTGGGCGGCATGGCCCCGACGGTGAGCTTTGAGCAGCTCGCCTACGACTGCCGGCTGATGAACGAAGCTTCCGCGCGGGGCCCTGAAACGGCCCTCCTTTTGCGGGATCTCCACGCCGATTCGGATTCGCGGCTCGATCCCCAGGCCTACGTCCTGCGGCCCGATGTCGTGCTCCGCATCTCCGGGGAACTGGTCAAGGAAACCGGATACTACAACCGGACAAAAAAAGCCGCGGAGCTGGCCCTCGGCGAAATTGAGACGGCCCATAAAGAAGGAAAGCTCAAACTTTCGGACAGGGAAGAAGCGTCCCTTGAAAGCCTGCTTGAGGAAACGGCCGCGCTCCCCTCCGATGAAAGCACGCTTATCGAAGAGGTTATCGGGGACTGTGAAAAACTCGACCCGAAAAAATACGACATGTGAGCGCGGTTTTATCTCAATCCGGTAAAATGACCCTCCCGGCCTGACGTTCGAATCAAAAAGTATCGATATTTATCAAAATAATATTGACAAAATTCCTCTCATACTGTAGGATAAACGAAAATAAGTGAGATAAAACAGAAAAAAGTGCGATATTATCTAAAGTATCGTGACAAAACCGACTGCGGGGATGCCGGCGGCTTTAACGGGGTGTTTGCGGGGTGAACGTATGTTGACGGTAGAACGCTTTAAAAAGATACGGCGGATTGTTGAGTGCCGAAACAGCGCTACGGTCGCGCAGTTAGCCGCCGAGCTTGAGGTGTCGGACGCCACAATCAGGAAGGATTTGAAAACGCTTGAAGAACGGGGGCATCTGAGACGTACGCATGGCGGCGCGGTTACTGTGGACGAAGGGGTGTCCCGCGAAGCCAGGCTTTGGGAGGCGATGGGAAAAAATAGTAACGAGAAAAGAAAAATCGCCAGAAAAGCATACGAAATGATCAAAGACGATGAAGCGATCATACTGGATGTGTCTTCGACCGCGGGTATGATATGCGAGCACATAAAGCGGGGCGAAAAGCGGAATCTGACGGTGGTCACAAATTCCGCCATCGCGTTGATGGAGTTGATGGATTGCGGGAATGTCCAGCTCATCATGGTTGGCGGTCAAGTACAGCCGAGTGTCGCGTCATGTGTGGGGGCATTTGCCACGGATATGCTTCGGAACATACGGGTAGACAAGGCTTTTATCGGAGCCAATGGAATTGATCTCCGGCAGGATATCATCACAACTCCCAATCTTTTTGAGCGGGAGGTCAAACGGGCGATGATAAGCGCCGCCAGGGAAACGGTAGTTGTGGCGGATAATACAAAATTCGGAAAGCTGTATTTGGGGGTGATATGCCGTTTGCCGGAAGTGGATTGCATCATAACCGACGACGGAATATCCCGGGATACGGTAGAACTCGCAAAAAACGGTAATGTGAATATCATTGTGGGTGATCGTGAATAACCCGAAAGCGGCGATACTGGTAAAACTAAAGAGGTAACCATGAACTTTATTACGACTCCGGAAGAAAAGAAAAAACACATCACGGATTGGTGGCCGGCAATCAAGAAATGGCCGGAAGAAGAAATAGCCGCCCGCCTTCCTCAGGCGATCGCGGCGCCCGAAACCGTGCGGGAAGTACAGGACGCGGTAAAGTACGCTTATGACCGCGATTGGGCGGTGGTTCCTTTTGGGGGCGCGTCGGGCGTGCTGGGCGGTATTGTTCCCGAAAAACCGGCCCTCTCAATTGACATGCAAAAATTGACCGGTGTTGTTGAGTTTGATGTGGACAACCATTTGGTTACCGCGTACGCGGGAATGTTCTGCCTGGAGCTGGAAAATTACCTGAACGAACGCGGGTTTACCCTTGGGCACTATCCCCAGTCCATCGAGCTTGCGACCCTTGGCGGCCTGGTCGCCACAAAGTCTTCCGGCACCTTCAGCAGCAAATACGGCAATATAGAAAACATGGTGCAATGCGTAGAGCTTGTTCTTCCCGGCGGAGAGATTTTCACAAACCGGAATGTTCCCCGTTCGGCGGCCGGCCCCCATATTCCCGCCCTGTTTATCGGATCGGAGGGAACGTTTGGCATTATCACAAAGGTTACCTTAAAAGTCTGGAAGCTCCCCGAACGGCGTGAATTCCGGGGGATTGAGTTTGACAGCATGGAGGACGCGATTTTAACCGCCCGTGAATTTTACCGCAGGGATATTGTTCCGGCTGTTGTCCGCATCTATAACCCGGCCGAAGCCCGGGGCCACTATGCTAAAATCAACCGCCGTTCCGGCAAGGTGCTGATGATCGCGGGCATTGTCGGCGCCGAAACGGTAACGCCCGAATTGCTGAAACAGGTGCTGCTGACTTCCGAAAAACGCGGAGGATTCGACCTTGGCGCCGAAATCGGAAACAACTGGGAACAACACCGCTATAACGCCGATTGGCTGGAAGAAGGAAACGCCAAAGACACGACTGTCGCGGACGCGATCGAGGTCAGCGGTAACTGGACCGTCCTTCCAAAAATGTATGAAGTAGTCTCAAAAAGGCTGGAGGGCAAAGTTGATGAACTATGGGCCCATTGTTCACATTGTTATCCGAGCGGCGCCAATATTTATTTTATCATATTTGCTTCGGGGAAAGACAAAGCCGGTACGTTACAGAAATACAATGAAATCTGGAAAATCATAATGGAAGGCGCTTTGGAGTCCGGTGGTTCGGGCGCTCATCATCATGGGATTGGACGCCAGCGCCTGCCGTGGTTCCGGGAAGAAATCGGCGCGGCTTCGTATGAAATTTTGCGCGGAATCAAAAAAGCCGTTGACCCGAAGAATGTGTTTAATCCGGGACTTTTGGGCCTTGAGTGAACCTTCTCTCCATGGAAGACGGGTGCCGCGGATAACTAAAGGAGAATGCGACCGTGATAAAAGTTACCAATCAAATCGGAAAAGAATTGAGGATGAGCCGTTTATTGAACCCCGTGTCCAAAAGAACGATCATCGTGGCCTATGCCCACGGCGTTTTACTGGGGCCCATGAAGGGAATGGAAACCAACGAGGAAATCCGGCGGCAAAATGAAACATTGCGCGCTTCGGACGCCGTTTTGGTACCGATGGGTTTCCTGCCGTTTTGCCAGGATCTTTTTATGGGCAAGGATGCCCCGGAACTGCTTGCCCTCTATGACTGGGAAAGTTTAACCCGTCCGAATGAACAGCTTGGTTATGTTGAAGGCGCCGTCGAGTCGGTTACTTCCATTGAGCGCGTACTTGCGGCCGGTGCGAGCGGGGTTATGACATACCTGTTTGTCGGCTTTGACGACCCCCGGACGGAGGCAAATGAAATGCGCCGCAACTACGAAGTAAACGAGCTGTGCCAAAAATACGGATTGATCCATATCGTTGAGCCGCGAATAGTAACAAACAAGGAAACCGGTAAAGACGGGACGGCAAAACAGAACTTGATGAAACTCAATACTCGTATGGCCGCCGAATTGGGCGCGGACTTCGTCAAGGTTGTATATCCCGGTACTCCGGAACGGCTGAAAGAACTTCAGGATATAAGTCCCGCGCCGCTGGTTATAGCCGGAGGATCCAAAATTTCGGACGAAGAGGCTGGTAAAATGGCGGAAGCCTCCGTAACGGCCGGGACTGCGGGGCTTGTTTTTGGACGTAATGTTTTTCAGGCGGAAGATCCCGCAAAAACCCTCGCCCGTTTCCGGAAAATTGTGCACGGGGTGTAAATTTTTAGCCGGAATTCGTAAAGTGTTGTCAAATTCCCGAAGAGGGCGGGAATATTATGTAAACTTTTGTAATATTGTAAAAAATTTTTCTTGACAGACCGTATTTCCGTTGATACAATGTGTCTGAATGTGAGGCGCTCCAATGGCTGATTTTCTTGAAATTCGGAATCTTTCCAAAAATTACGGCATTGTCCGCGCGTTAAAAGACATTACGTTTTCCATTTCCCGCGGCGAAGTTCACGCCCTTCTGGGGGAAAACGGTGCGGGCAAATCCACGTTGATAAAGATCATATCCGGCGAGGAAGCTCCCGGTTCCGGTTCCCTTGTCATTAACGGGGAGGAAGTACGGGATTTTAACCCGGCCCGCGCGATGGCCTCCGGAATCGCCATGGTACATCAGGAGTTGGCGGTTTTTGAAAACATGAGCGTGGGCGACAACATTTTCCCCGGTACGGCTTTTTTATCGGCGGGCGGTTTTATCAATCAGCGCAAAACCGACAGGGAAGCCAAGGCGCTTATCGACCTTTTCGGGATGCATATTTCCCCGCGGCAAAAAATGGATTCCCTTACCATGGGGCAGCAGCAGATTGTTGAAATACTCCGCTGCGTCAGTACCGGCAGGGAGATCATCCTGCTTGACGAACCGACGTCGGGCCTTAACCGGGAAGAAGTCGGGAAACTTATGGAGATTATCCGCCGGCTCAAAGGCCAGGGCATTACTGTGGTATATATTTCACATCGTATCGACGAAATAAAAGAGATAAGCGACAGGGTTACGGTTCTCAGGGACGGTAATTATGTGGGAACCTATGTCAATGACGGCAAGCTTACCGAAACGGAGCTTATAAGCCGCATGGTCGGCAGGGAACTTTCCGGGACCCTCTATTCGGCCCGTACCGAAGACGGCATAGCCACCGGAGAAGTGGTTTTCGAGATACGGAATTTTTCCAAAAAGAATTCCGTCGCGGATATCGGCTTTTCGCTCCACAAGGGGGAGGTTCTCGGTTTCTTCGGCCTTGAAGGCAGCGGCACCAACACGGTAAGCAGGATGATCTACGGCCTTGAGGCCGCCGATTCCGGGGAAGCGTTTCTCAAGGGGCAGAAGCTTAAAAAACTCAGCCCCGACGTCCTGGTTTCCGCCGGTGTTATGTACCTGAACAACAACCGGAAAAGCGCCGGCCTTCTCCTTAATTCGGCGGCGCTTGACAACCTTTCCCTGCCCCGTTTGAAACAGCTTTCCGACGGTTTTTTTATCAACCGGGGCAAAATGACAAGCCACGCGGAAAAATACATCGGCGAGTTTAACATCGTCATTCCTTCGGTGTACCAGATACCCCGTAATCTCTCCGGCGGGAACCAGCAAAAACTGATGTTCTCGATATGTATGGGCAACAGCCCGGAAATTGTCATTATCAACGAGCCGACCAGGGGCATCGACGTAGGCGCCAAGGGAGAGATTCACCGTTTTATCCTGGAGCTTATCGGGAAGGGGCTTTCGGTCATCGTGTTTTCCAGCGAAATGCCCGAACTTATCAGCCTCTGCGACCGGGTTGTCGTGATGGCGAAAAACCGCATATTCGGCGAAGTTCACAAGGGCGGCGACATGACCCAGGAAAAGATCATGGCGAAAGCGGCCGGTTCCGCGGCGGTGGAGGCGTAAATGAAACAGGGAAACGGGCCGGGGATCAATCTGTCTTTATTGACAATTATTATTCTTACATGCTGCGGGAGTTGGTATGCGCTATAAGGATGCCGCGATCAATCTGTCTTCATTTACGATTATCATTCTTACCCTTGTTTTGGGAGCCGCCCTTACGTTTACCAGCGAAACCTTTCTTTCGATAAACAACATTGTTTCCATACTATACGGAGTATCAATTAACTTTTGGGGGACCATCGGTTTTGTATATCTGATGATCATGGGCGAGCTGGACCTTTCCGTGGGTTCCGTGTACGCGATGAGCGGAATGACGGTGGGCCTTCTCATGAGAAACCATTGGCCGCTTTTGCCGGCCCTGGCCGTGGCCCTTGCGCTGTCCGCCGCGGTGGGCCTTGTCAACGGTTTTTTGGTAGTCCGTTTCAAGGTTCCCTCAATGATGATTACGCTGGGAACCATGGCTTCCGTCAGGGGCCTGGCAAATCTCCTGTGTACGTGGCTTTACGGGTATCCCTATCCCCCGTCCTATGAAGCCCTTGCCCGCCAGAGGATCGGCAGCCTGCATCTTACCACCCTGGTGATGATCGCCTCGGTGATTGTTTTGGAGATCCTGCTGAAAAAGGCGGCGGTTTTTAAACAGATGTACTATGTCGGGGAAAACATCGAAACGGCGAGGATCTACGGCATCAGGGCCGGCCGGCAGAAAATCGCGATCTTCACGGTTATGTCCCTCCTCGCGGGAGTGGGCGGCATCCTGGTCGGTTCCCGGCTCCGCTTCGCCGATTCCACGATAGGAAACGGCCTTGAGTTTACCATTTTAACCGCCGTCGTCCTGGGGGGCGCAAGCCTTTCCGGGGGCAAGGGCAGCATACTCAGGGCCGTGGTCGGGCTTATCTTCCTCGCCACGATTACCACGGGAATGATAGTCCATAACATCGAGCCGCTGATTCAGCAGCTTATCGTGGGGGTAATACTTATTGTCACCGTATTTGTCGATACGCGGATGGGCAAAATGGGAGAAAGCTTCGGAATTTCCTCAAATGTCCGGGGGCCTTCCGCCCGGCCGAAACTCGGGGCGGAGGCCTAGCATGGTGTCGAAACTGAAAGGCGGGATACGGTTCCTGCGGACAATAGCCGGCAGGCGGCCCGAGTCGATCTCCCTTGTGCTGTGTGTCATCATGGTGGCGCTTTTGGGAACCACCGTTCCCCGGTATTTTTTCAGCGGCTATAATATCGGTTCGCTGATAACCGCCGTCGTTCCTGAAGGCATTGTCGCCTTGGGGATGATGATGCTTTTGATTTCCGGCGTCTTCGATCTTTCCGTTGGTTCCGTTATGTGTCTTGGGGGCCTTATCGCGGCGATTGCCTCGACATTCGGCCTTGCGACCCCTGTAGCCCTGTGCCTGGGTTTGGGATCGGGGCTGGCCATCGGGCTCCTCAACGGTTTTGTTACCGAAATCGCCGGGGTCAATCCCCTTATCACCACCATCGGCATGATGTACATAGTCAGGGGCATTACGGAGATTACGCTGGTGCGCCGGGGCAAGGCGGGATACGGCAATTTCCCTCCAAGCTTTCGCGCCATCGGTCAGGGGGAATTCCTGGGCATTCAATACATGTTCTGGATTCTTCTCATCCTTGCGGCGCTCCTTTCGGTTTTTTTGATAAAACGGAGGAGCGGAAGACGGATCTACTTTATCGGGGGCAATGAGGCGGCGGCAGTCATGATGGGTGTCAACAGGCGGAAGATCAGGATCATCCTGTATATGCTTACCGGAATGCTCGCGGCCCTGGCGGGCATTTTTATCAGCGCCCGGACGGGAGCGGCCAACCGCTACACGGGACAGAATTCCCATCTTAACGTGATTATTGCCTGTATTATCGGCGGCGGAAGCCTCGCCGGCGGGAAAGGCAATATGGCCGGGGCGGTATTCGGCATCATGTTTTTGGTGCTTCTTAACAACGCGTTTAATCTTTACGATGTCAATCAGCATGTTCAAAGCCTGGTAAACGGCCTCGTGCTGCTTGCCGTGGTAGTCGTTGACGGCTACATAAATATTCTTAAACGGCGGGAGCTTGGAAAGGAATAACGGATGAGCCCTTTCCAGGATCCGGTGTTTTGGAAAGGGCTTGGGTCTTGCCGTTTTGTGTTATGGCATTAGACGCGGAGGTTCCGCGCAAAAATAATCTTAAGTGGAGGAAGTGAATGAAAAAGCTTGGAATTTTTGGGCTTGCCCTGGTTTTGGCCGCGGCGATTCTGGTTGTCGGCTGCGGGCCGGGCTCGGGCGGTGGAGCCGCCGCCGGAGGGAGCGGCGTCAAGGGCGTCTACGCGAACCTTGATCCCGCCCGTACATATTATTTGTGTTCTTCGCATCAGGCGCACACCTACTTTACCGATTCCCACATCGGCCTGCGTTACGCCGCCGAATATTTCAACGTAAAGATCGTGGCTTCCGGCCCCGACGGGTGGGATACCCAGGCACAGGCACAGGCCATTGAACAGGCGATCAGCCGCCAGCCCGCGGGAATTATTACCCGTATGTGGGACAACACCCCCCTTGACGCGATTCGTCAGGCGACCAGGGCCGGCATCCCCGTGGTTATCACCGAGACCAGAATGGGCGAAACCCAGGACGACATCGGCGGCGCCCTTACTTACATCGGCCTTAACAACTATGACTGCGGAAGGGATACCGCGAGGGAACTGGTCAAGCAGTCCGGCTCCACAAGCGGAACCCTGGTGCTCATGGGGAACTGGGGCGCTTCCAACACGGACGCGAAACGGGCCGGCGTCAAAGACTGGCTTGCCGAGAACGCTCCGGGCTGGCAGATCGTCGCCGAAGTTGACGACAAGGCTACTACCGTCGACGCTATCGAGGCGGGCAAGGCGGTCATCAACAATTACGCTTCCAGGGCCTCGGGCAAGATCGGCATTATCGGCCTCGATTCTTCTTCCGGCACCGGTATTTCCCAGGCCATGGAAGAACTCAATGTTCCCGCGGGGTCAGCCACCATTGTCGTACACGACCGCGAGCCTTCAACGCTGGACTACATCGAAAAGGGGTACATCTCCGCCACGCTTATTAACAAGACAGCCTCGGACGAATTTATGGCTATCCTTGTTATGGAAGACTGGAACAACGGCGGGCTCAAGAACATTCCCATTTCCAGCGACAACGCCGCTTCCGGCCTTACCGCCGTCCCCGACAATATGTACGTCACGGCGTTTGCCATCACAAAGGACAACGTCCGGTACTTCAAAGCCGACGTAATGCCCGACATCAGGACCAGCCTCTACAACAGGTAAACGTTTTTTCTGTTGACGGGTGGCGCCGGAAAGCATGTCTGTTTTCCGGCGCCGAAGTACGGGATTTTAAACCCGCCCACGCAATGGCCTCGGGAATCACCATGGGGCGGCAGCGGATTGTGGAACTGCCTCAAATTACGAAAATCTTGTGTAGTTTTGTGAAAGTTATTGTAATTTGTTGGTATTTTGATTCCGTCTGTGGGGTACATACCCCGCCCCTTGGGGCGGTTAATTGTGGTAACGTCTGTGAAATGTGGTATGTATCCTCACATACAATCACATACCTCTCGGAACGAAGACACCCCGCTGCTTGCGGCGGGGTTCTTCATTCAAAATTTGCTTGACATCTCGTTTTTTCCATGCTACCATGGCTCCACGATGGGCAGCAGCGGTACACAGTCTGTAAAGCGATTTATGGTGGTTTTCCCGGACTTTGTAAGGGGTAGGGAGTATCGGATTCCTCCAATTAAAAAAGTGGCTGTAAAACATCAACTTGGCACGGTTCTTGCTCTCTCTCTCTCTCTCTCTCTCTCTCTCTCTCTCTCTCTCTCTAGGTATGTAACGTTCCACATTTTAAATTTCTTCTTTCCTCTCAACGCAAATTTTCCAGGAGGCCCCTTTGGCCGAGATTAAACAGGAACTTGCCCATATATCAAAACTGTTTCCTGGCGTAAAGGCTCTGGACGATGTCAATTTCCGATTAAGAAAAAGGACTACACATGTCCTTTGCGGAGAAAACGGTGCCGGAAAATCAACGTTGATGAAAATCATTAACGGGATATACCGTCAGGATTCAGGTGATGTTTTTATAGATGGCAACAAGATCGAAATCCATAATCCCCTTCATGCTCGCAGACTTGGCATTGCTATGATTTATCAAGAGATGTCTTTTGTGCCGGACTTGACACTGGAAGAAAACATTTGTCTTGGACATTGGCCTATAAAGAATAAAATAATGGTTGACTGGAAAGCTGTACGATTAAATACGTTGAAACTACTGGAACAGGAAGGTTTTCATTATTCACCCGAAACCAAATTGCGCAGTCTTAGTATTTCAGATATACAACTAATTGAAATTTTAAAGGCAATTTCAATTAACGCGGGCATTATCATTATGGATGAGCCAACTTCCGCTATCACATCCAGGGAAGTAGAAAATTTGTTTCAAAAAATAGAGGTTCTTAAACAAAGAGGCACAAGTATTATTTACATTTCTCACAAGATGGACGAAATATTTCGCATTGCTGATGAAATTACAATATTGAGGGACGGGAAAATTGTCCAAACATGTTCAAAGGACGATGTCGATGAAAAAACAATAGTAGAGTTAATGGTAGGAAGAAAAATCGAAAACCAATATCCAAAAAAAACAATCAAGGTTGGTCAAGAAATATTACGTGTTCGGAATTTGTCCAGTGAAGGGATATTTAATAACATAAATTTTTATCTGCGAAAAGGAGAGATATTGGGTTTTGCAGGACTGCTGGGCGCTGGCCGTACCGAAGTTATGCGCGCGCTTTTCGGATTGGATCCCTGTGAAAAAGGAGAAATAAAAATAGCTGATAAGATATGGAAGATTAAAAACGTGCAACACGCCATGGCGGCAGGTATTGCCATGCTTTCAGAAGACAGAAAAAGGTACGGTATTATTCCCATGCTGGGAGTTTCGGATAATGTTGTACTGACGGTATTGGATAAATTCATTCATAACGGCCGTTGGTATAAACAAAAAGAGAATGAAGCTGTTTCCGTTATTTGCCGGAAAATGCGGGTAAAAACTCCGTCTCTGGATTCAAAAGTGTATTCGTTAAGCGGGGGAAATCAACAAAAAGTTGTTTTGGCAAAATGGATGGTAAGGGAGCCAAGCATATTGATATTGGATGAACCAACAAGAGGTATTGATGTTGGGGCAAAAAACGAAATATATCAGCTGATGATGGAATTTGTTGAACAGGGCAGGAGTATCATTATGGTGTCCTCGGAACTGCCGGAGCTTTTGAGTATGTGTGATCGTATATACGTTATGCATGAAGGGACAATTACCGGTGTATTGAACAGAGAGGAATTCTCCCAGGCGGCTGTTATGCAACTTGCAGTTCAGACGGTTGCTTAATAACGATAAAACGGATTTGGAGAAGAGATATGGGGCTTATGGAAGAACGGGTGTTTGCGTTAAAAAAGCTTTTAAGCAAGTATAGTTTATTTTTCATTTTGCTCATTTTTGTACTGATTTGTTCTGTGGCAAACCCAAGGTTCTTGACATTAACCAATTTGATAAACGTGTTGCGCCAGCAGTCAGTTGTAATTATGCTTGCTCTTGGTGAAATGGTACTTATTATTTCCGGCATGTTGGATTTATCATGCGGTTCTGTTGTTGCGTTGTCCGGGGTATTATCGATAGCCGCATATAAAGCGGTACCCAATATGGCGCTGGCTTTCTGTGTGGCAATTGGTATTGCTCTTGCCTGTAATGCACTGAACGGTCTTATGGTGACCAAGTGGAGAACGCCTCCTTTCATTGCTACTTTGGCAATGCAGACAATTGCCCGCGGGGCAGCTTTGTTTTATACCAACGGGCAAAATATATATGAAATCGGGAAGTATAGTGTCGTTGGTCAGGGATCATTCGGCCGTGTCCCAATACCGGTTGTTATTATGCTGTTGTCTTTTGGGGCTGTATTTTACATCATGCGCTACACGGTATTTGGACGCTCCACTTATGCGGTAGGTGGTAATGAAGAGGCTGCCAATGCATCAGGCATCCGGGTAAACAATATCAAAATGAAGGCATACCTCTTGAATGGGGTTTTAGTCGGTATCGCGGCTGTAGTATTTATGTCCCGGGTGAATGGCGGTCTCCCGAATGGTGCGCAAAGTTATGAATTTGACGCCTTGACTGCCACCATTATTGGGGGCACCAGCTTTTCTGGAGGGGTCGGCACTCCCGGCGGGACTATTATAGGCGCGTTTATTGTTGGATTCCTGAATAATATCATGAATTTAATGACCATTAACTCCTACATCCAGCAAATTGCGCGGGGAGTTATCATTGCAGGAGCGGTAATGTGGGATATTTATTCCAAAGAAAAGCAAACTCACCGATCGAACAGGTGAACTTTCTTGGGAATTTTTCACATCGCATGTGATGTGAAAAAAATAAAATTTGGAGGAATTATTATGAAAAGAGTGCTTCGTGTCCTGTTGATTTTCTGCCTTCTGCTGGGGCTGTTGACCGGATGTAACCGGCAGAAAGAACAGGCTTCGGGTAAGAAAAGAGTGGCATATGTCGCCCGTACCCTGTCGGATTCATTTGCCTCATGGCTGGCCAATGAAATCTCCAAGCATGCGGCCCAGTATGCCGATACGTATACGTTGGACGTACTGGATGCCCAAGGGGACTCCGAGAAAAGTAATTCTCTTATAGAAAACTGCATTACCCAGAAATACGATCTGGTGATTATCCAGCCCAATAATGGGGAAATGCAGCGTCCTTATGCGCAAAAACTGCTTGACAGTGGTATTTTTGTCATTACCACGAATGCAAAAATTCCGGATCTTGCCGGATCCTCCAGTGTTGATGCGGATCCGTATGAGCAGGGAGCCGTATTGGCACGGGATGCTGTGACAAAGGCTCCGCGAAATGGCAGAGCGGTTCTGTTAAATTGTCTGCCCGGAAACCTGCATACCACTGCGAGGTACGAGGCGTTCAGAAACGAATTTGTCGCAAAACGTCCGGATGTTACCATACTTGCCGATCACATTCTGGAAAGGGTAGACCCGGCTGATGCCATGCGGGTATTTGAAGACTGGGTGCAGGCTTATAGTGATTTTGATCTTATTCTCACCACCGCTGATGTGCTTGCCATGGCTGGCCGTGAAGTGACGAAAAATTATCCGGCTTTTGACGGTGTGTTGATTTATGGGGTAGATGGTTTGGCTGGAAACTTCCTGGCAGTTAAAGATGGGGTTGTTACGGGCAGTTGTCTGCAGAATGCGGTCCAATTAGGGGAACTTAATACAAAGGCCGCCTATGAGCTGCTCACGGGGGCAAAGACGCAGGTCGATTATACAATCAATGCCGATCTTGTTACTAAAGAGAATGTGGATGAATACCTTAATCTCTATGTCGAGATTGGAATGTTGACACAGGCCGAAGTGGATGCCCACAAGTAACTAAAATGAAAGATGAGGCTGTCCAGGAAGCCGGTTTTTTCGGACAGCCCTTGCATTTGCTTCCGTTTCGTCGAAACGATACGCATGTGCCGCACTAAAGAAGCTGTCCGAATGAGTTTTTCAAGCTTTTCGGGCAGCCCCTTGAATTTTGCAAGAGAGGATTACCATGAAAGCACTGGTTCTTGAAGAGAAGAAAAAGCTAAGTTTGCGTGATTATCCAATTAAGGAAACAGTTGGCCCGTATGATGTGAAGATTCAATTAAAGGCCTGTGGTATTTGTGGAAGTGACATCCATTACTATCTTGAGGGGGCCATAAGTGATTTTATCGTTAAGGAACCAATGATCCTGGGTCATGAGGCTGCCGGAGTTATTATTGAAAAGGGAGATAAGGTTACGGGCTTAGGTCTTGGCGATTTGGTGTGTATGGAACCCGGGATCCCCGATATGCGTTCTCATGAGGCATTGGATGGGATGTATAATTTGGATCCCGGTGTTGTTTTTTGGGCTACTCCGCCTATACATGGGTGTCTTAGAGAAACAGTAGTACATCCTGCCCAATTTTGTTTTAAACTTCCACAGGGAATGAGTGCGGCGGAAGGAGCCATGATAGAGCCTTTGGCTATCGGTATTGAGGCAGCAAAAAAAGCTGCCATTAAGCCTGGGGACGTGGGCTTGGTTGTGGGTTGCGGGACCATCGGTGCCATGTGTGCCATATCTGCTTTGGCAGGGGGATGCAGCAAAGTGTTTGTTTCCGACATTAAACAGGAAAAATTGGAACTGGTTGGATGCTATGACAAAAATATTGTCCCGATAAATACCGCCAAAGTTAATTTACATGATTTTGTCATGAAAGAAACCAATGGAAAAGGCTGTGCCGTGGTTTTTGAAGCTTCAGGGAGCCCAAAGGTATACCCGGATTTTTTCCGGTGTGCCAAAAAAGGTGCAAAAGTTGTTTTGGTGGGGATGATGAATGGTACAGTTCCATTTGACGTTTCTTTTTTGTCGATTCAAGGTATCGGCATTGAAACTATCTTTAGGTATACCAACTGTTTCGATCGGGCAATTTCTCTGGTAAATGCCGGAAAGATTGATATTAAGCGTTTCATAAGCAAAGTCTTTAAATTTGAGGATGCTATTGCCGCCTATGAATACGCCGCCGCTGGTCATCCTGATGTGGTGAAAGTGATGATAGAGTTATAATTAAACGCCCCCTCCCCCGAATTTGTCATGGGGGTGTTTTACCATATTGACGCAGGGCAGCAAGGGCACTTTTTTAAAAATCACAGAAAGGGTATTCTGGAGAAGAAGTGTTTTTTGGCGGCGAATTTTTACCTTTTGCAATATTTTGGAGGGAGGGTACAGGGTACCATGATTAAACAATGTCTAACTGGATTTCAGCATATTGGTATTCCCACAAATGACATTAAGGCAACAGTTGATTTTTACAAGATATTGGGATTTGAAATTGTTGGGGAAGAATACCTTGAAAAAGAAAATTGCAGAATTTGCTTTCTTAAAATGGATACACTAATGCTGGAAACCTACGAGAGCAAAGATCCCGCTCTTAAAGCTGGAGCGGTGGATCATCTTGCTTTGGATGTAACTGATATTGATGTAGCATATAATTTTGCAAAAGCCAATGGTTTTACGATTCTTGGTGATAAGATCACCAAATTGCCTTTTTGGACAAAAGGTATAAAGTGCTTTAACATAGAGGGCCCTAATAGGGAAAAAATCGAATTTTGTCAGATATTGTGACCGGGACTTGGTTTTTGTCTCCGGGATATTGACACAAGGTGCCCGGAGGTGGTTAAAGTCTGTTCATTGGGGGTATCAATACCATGAAAAGTATCGGGATCGGGATAATCGGCGGTGGATTTATGGGCAAAACGCACGCCTTTGGGGCAAAAACCATTCCTTTTTATTACGACAAGCTGCCCTTTGTTCCCCGGCTTGTGGGGGTGTGCGATGCAGACCCGGAAGCTGCCCGGGCGATGAAGGAATACCACGGTTTTGAATTTGCCGCTTCCAGCCTGGATGAATTGCTTTCCCGTGAAGATATTGATGTGGTAACCGTAAGTACTCCCAACGTTTTCCATAAAGAACAGATCCTCGCGGCTCTGGCTGCGGGGAAGCATGTTTATTGTGATAAGCCCATGGCGGCAAGTTATGCGGAGGCCCTTGACGTATGTGAAGCCTGGAAAAAAAGCGGACTCACCGCCCAGGTGGCCCATCAGTTCCGCTGTTTTCCGGCGGTGATACGGGCAAAACAGCTTATCGAAGAAGGCCGTATTGGCAATATCATGAGTTTTCACGGGGCCTATCTCCACTCGGGATCAATTGACAAGAATAAACCGATTGGCTGGAAACAGGACAAGGCCATGGGCGGCGGCGGTGTGCTTTTCGATCTTGGTTCCCACATTCTCGACTTGCTGCACAGTCTTCTTGGAGACTTTACCGGGCTTTTCGCGTCAACCCGCATACTTCATCCCGAACGGCCCAATTCCAAAGGTGAAATGATAAAAATAACCGCTGATGATTCCGTCTGGATACTGGTCAAACTTGCCGGCGGAGCCCAGGGTATGGTGGAGGCTTCAAAGATATATACCGGGACCAACGACGACTTTCGTTTTGAGATTTACGGGGAAAAAGGCGCCCTGCGTTTTGACTCAATGAATTGCAATTGGCTGGAGTTTTTTGACAACACCAGGCCCGAAAAAGCGTTGGGCGGGGAACGGGGGTATACCCGCATAGAAACCATGTCTGCCTTTGAAAAACCCGGCGGGCTTTTTCCTCCTTCGAAATTCCCTATGGGCTGGATACGCGCCCACGTGCATTGTCTTTACAGTTTTTTGAACAGTGTGTATAACGGGATTCCGGCTTCCCCATCCTTTGAAGACGGCGCCTATATACTTAAAGTGCTGGAATGCGCATATGATTCCGCCGCAGCGGGTACATGGAAAAACCTGTGAGGTTCCTTCAAAACCGGAAGTTTTCGGATAACTCTAATGTAAATTTGCTTGGAAAATGTAATTTTTTGTAAACTCTTGTAAGATTATGGTTTTTTCCTTGACAGGTGAAAATTCCGCTGGTATAATGAACCAGTGCGGGCGGCTCTTTGCAAGAGCCTCGTTGTTTTAAACGTTTCATGGAAGGTTTTTATGGAACTTAACTTAAAAGGAAAAAACGCCATTGTCACCGGGGCTTCGCGGGGGCTTGGCGAGGGCATCGCCGAAGTCCTTGCCCGCGAAGGCGTGAACGTCCTGGTGAACTATGCCCACGCGGGGAGCGAAGAAAAGGCGGCCGGTGTCGCTGCGGCGCTGGTTTCCCGGTACGGTGTCAAGTCCGGAATTTTCCGGGCCGACGTTTCCAGAGAAGAAGAAGTGCCTCCAATATTCGACGAAGCCGAAAAAATCCTCGGGGGACCGGTAACCATTTTGGTCAATAACGCGGGGATTTGTCCCCATGTCAATATAGTCGATTCTGATTTTGCTTCGTGGAAAGACTGCATGGCGGTCAACGTGGACAGCGTGTTTCTTATGTGTCGTGAATTTTTACGGCGGAATATACCCCGCGCCTGCGGCGGACGCATTATCAATATTTCAAGCCAGGCGGCCTTTAACGGTTCGAAAAACGGCAAGACCCACTATTCGGCGTCCAAGGGGGCGGTGGTGTCTTTCGGCATATCCCTGGCCAAGGAAGCGGCAAAGCACAACATTTTTGTCAACACCATCTGCCCCGGCATGCTGCTCACCGAACTGACCGCGGTAACCCTGACCGATGAGGAAGCGGTCAAAAAGTACAACGCGAACCTGCTTTTGGGCAGGCTTGAGGAAACGGCCGAGGTCGGCGAAATGGCGGCTTTTCTGGCAAGCGACGCGGCATCGTATTCCACGGGCGCCGTATTCGACGTAACGGGCGGCATGATGTCCCGTTAGGGCGGTTTGGAGGAGACTATGGCGGAATTTGTTCTGGGTATTGACTACGGTTCCACTATGATCAAGGCCGGCGTGTTTGACATGGAAGGCCGGGACAAAGGGGTCTCTTCCGTTAAGGTGGACAATACCTCTCCCAAGACAGGCTGGTACGAACGGGACCTTGACGGCGTCTGGGAATCTTCCAGGGCCGCCATAGCCGGGGCGCTGAAGGCCGCTTCGGAAAAATACGGCGTTTCCGGCGGCGACATTGCCGCCCTTTCCCTTACCGGCCACGGCAACGGCGCCCATCTGGTGGATGAAAACGGCCGGGGAACCAGGCCGGCCATTGAAGGTACGGACGGCCGGGCCGCTTCCTATGTGGACGCGTGGAAGAAAGACGGTTCGTTCAGCCGGATTCATCCGATGAACATGCAGGCCCTGTGGCCCGCTCATTCGCTCTGCGTTATGGCGTGGCTGCGGGACAACGAGGCGGAAACCCTCGAAAAAACCAGGTGGATTCTTAACCCCAAAGACTATGTCAGGCTCCGTTTAACTGGAGAAGCTTTTCTTGAATATTCCGACGCGTCAGGGAGCGGCCTTATCAATACCCGGGACAGGAAGATCGACGAAGCGATGCTGGATATCGCCGGCCTGGGCTTGCTGGCGGAAAAAATGCCTCCCCTCAAATACGCGGCAGATCCCTGCGGAGAGGTTACCCGGGCCGCGGCCGCCGAAACAGGACTTAAAGCCGGGACTCCGGTAGCGGCGGGCTGTTACGATATCGATTCCGCGGGCCTTGCCACGGGCCTTACCGACGAATCGGTTATGAACGTGATTGTCGGGTCCTGGGCGAACAACCAGTTTATTTCCAAAACGCCGCTGGTAAGCGAAGACTTTTTTTCAACGACCGTGTACGCGATAGAAGGGTATTATCTTATGCTGGAGGGAAGCGCCACGGGGGCAATCAACCTGGAGTGGTTTGTGGACCGTTTTATGGAGACGGATAAAAGAGAAGCCGCGGCTTCAGGCAAAAGCGTTTATGCCCTGTGTGACGAAGCCGTCGCTTCGGTAAAGCCCGGCGCGTCGGACATTATTTTTCTCCCGTTCCTGTACGGCAGCAATGTAAACTTCAAGGCGAAGGGAACCCTTATCGGAATGGAAGGAAGCCATACCCGAAGCGACGTGATTCGGGCCTTTTTTGAGGGGATCTGTTTTACCCACCGTTACCATATCGAAAAAATGGCCGCCTATGGAAAAGTTCCGGCGGCGGCGCGCATGGCCGGCGGGGCGGCCAGGTCGCTCGTATGGCGGCAAATGTTCGCCGACGTGCTTGACAAGTCCATTGAGGTTACTGCGGCTACCGAGCTGGGTACGCTGGGGGCGGCCATGTGCGCGGCAGTCCTGGCCGGCGCCTGCGGCAGCCTTCACGACGCGGCAACCAAAATGGTGGAAGTTACGGGCCGCACCGATCCGAACTCCGCGCTAAAAGATGTCTATACCCGTAAATACGAAAATTACAAACGGGCAATCGAAGCCCTGGATTCTTACTGGAGTTGAGTATGAATAGTGAAGAGCGCGTCATGGGCGCCCTGGCGCACAGGCCCATAGACAGGGTCCCCACGTTTGAATGGGAACTGAGCCGGGTGGTTATTGAAGCCCTTACCCCCGGCGAAGACGAGCTTGGCTTTGTGGAAAAGATGGATATCGACGGCATCTGCGTGTACCCGGATTACCGGAACGAATTTATCGACGACGCAACCTACCGTACCGAATGGGGAATCCTCAAGAAAAAAACCTCGGAAGTGCAGGATATTCCCGTCGGGGGGCCGGTCAAGGAGCCTCGAGATCTCGATGCGTACAGGGTTCCCGATCCTGCCGCCCCTTGGCGGCTTGAAACGATGCGTAAAGCCCTCAGATGTTTTAAGGGAAAACGGGCGGTCGTCCTCCATTTGAACGATGTTTTTTCCCTGCCGTCAAGGATCATGGCTTTCGACGAATTTCTTATGGCCATATACACCGAGCCCGAAATGGTGGACAGGCTTATCGGCATGACGGTGGATTACAATATTGCCCTGGCAAAACGGGCCTGGGACGAAGGGCTCCGCATCGTTATGACAGGAGACGATTACTGTTACGCGACAGGGCCCATGTTTTCCCCGGAGAAATTCAGGGAGGTTTTTCATCCCTGGTACAAAAAAGTAATGGGGGCCTACAAGGACATCGGTTTTATGGTGATTAAGCACTGCGACGGCAATGTGCTTCCCCTTATCGACATGCTTACCGACGCCGCGATCGACTGCTACGATCCGATGGAACCGGCCGCGGGCATGAAGCTCTCCTGGTTCAAGGAAACCTACGGTTCCCGGTTTTGCCTTAAAGGCAATGTGGACTGCGGACAGACGCTTACCTTCGGAAGTGTGGAGGATACGGTCAATGAAACAAAAGAATGTCTGCGGACAGGAATGCCCGGCTACGGCTATATTCTTTCGTCGTCAAACAGCATCCATTCAAAGGTGAAGCCGGAAAATTACCGGGCGATGATCGAAACGCTTCATGAATTCGGTGTGTACTGAACCAGACAAAACCGGAACCGGTTCCGGAATATACCAGGAGATAAGGCAAATGAAAAGAATTCAGTGGTA
>JAIRWM010000035.1 GCA_031268975.1 Treponema sp.
TTTCTGGCTGTTTTGGCCGGCGCGGCGCTTTGTTTCCGTATAGGTTCCTACACCCCCGGATGCGCCGCCGGAAGGGGCTGGATAAGCCTGGCCGCGGTATTCCTCGGGTTTAGGCGGCCCGTGGGTGTTTTTATCGCAGCGCTGGTCTTTGCACTGTCAGAACGCGGCGCGCTGGTTCTTCAGGGTTCCAGCTTTCTTCCGGCCACCCTGCTGCTTGGTCTGCCAAACGCTCTGGCCTTCATACTTTATGCTTTTTCCTGCCTGCTTAAAAAAAGAGCGGGAACCGGCGGAATTGTCCGGTAACGCCGAATCACAAATAACTTCAGCCAGAAACCGCGTGTTTCGCGGCCTGAAAAACACCCCTTCACTCTCGCATTTTTCCGGGCTATACTCTGGCGATGAACAAAACAAAACTTGACATATTGGTTGATCTTCTCAAAGACGCCCCCGACGAGGTCTTTATTCAGCCGCACAATGTACCCGATCCGGACGCCATCGCCTCCAGCCTGGGAATATACTACCTGCTTTCCCTGAGGGGAATACAGAAGCTTGCCATTGTGTATGATCAGGAAATAGAAAAAACAAATTCACTGCGTATGCTGGACATGTTCAAGGTGCCCATGATACCCGCGTCCCAGGCGTCTACCCTGGGCACGGAAGATTGGGCGGTGCTTGTGGACGCCCAAAAGGGCAACGCCAACATTACGGACCTTCCCACGGACGAAGTAGCGGCGATCGATCATCATGAATACAGGGGAACAAACGGCTATCGTTTTGAAGACATACGGCCCGAAGTAGGAAGCTGCAGTGCCATTGTTGCCGAATACTTTTTTGAAAACAACGTAGAACCGCCAAAAATTATAGCAACAGCCCTGCTGTACGGCATTTTTATGGATACCGATAATCTTACCCGGGGCGCTTCGGACCTGGATATCAATATGTTTTACCGGCTTTACAGTCTTTCCGATATTGACCTCATTGTGGAACTCAAGGGAAACGAAATTTCCGTAAAAGATTTGGAACTGTATGCGGAAGCGTTCAAGACCGTGGAAATTTACGACGAGCTTGGTTTTCTCAGGCTCAGAAGCGTTAACGATTCGCTGCTCGGAGCGGCCGGAGACATTGTGGTCAGTGTTTCCGGGGTCAATATTGTTATCGCGTACGCCCAAAAAGAAAACGGGGTAAAGCTTTCTGTCCGAAGCACCTGCAATAAAGTAAAAGCCAATGACCTTATCCGTTACCTGACTATGGACTGCGGCGTAGGCGGCGGACACGATAACATGGCGGGCGGCTTTATCCCCAGCGAAAACCTTTCAGGCAGCCGTTCCCTGGACACATTCCTCAAGCACAGGGCCATCGCGTTTTACGAGAAACGTGATGGCTAAGGCGAACCCGGCAGGGGAACGTTCTTCCATAATAAAAACAGCTTCCCTTGTCGCCCTCGCGGGAAACCTTGTTCTTGCTTCGGTAAAAATTTCCGCCGGTATTTTGACAGACAGCCTCGCGGTTCTCGGCGACGGCATTGACTCATCGATGGACGTACTCATTGCCGTTATGGCCCTTGTTGTTTCATCGGTGATAGCAAGACCGGCGGACAAAAACCATCCCTGGGGGCATGGCCGGGCGGAAACCGTGGCGACCGCGATGCTTTCACTGATCCTGTTTTTTGCCGGAGCACAGCTTATCCTTAACTCGGCGGAAAAGCTTTTTGACTTTCTTCATCGGGGAAACAGTGTGCCGGCGATTCCCGAACCGGCGGCCCTTTTTGTTACCGCTTTTTCCATTGCCGGAAAAATGGTCCTTTCATGGAGCCAATACCTGTTCGGCAAAAAAGCCGATTCCGCCATGCTCAAGGCAAACGCGAAAAACATGGCCGGGGACGTTATTACATCGACGGGAGTGCTCATCGGCCTGGGCTGCGCGCTGTTTTTTAAAATCGGCGCGATTGATCTTGTTACCGCGATTCTCGTCGGCGTTTGGATCATCAAAAATTCAACAGGGATCTTTCTTTCGGCAAACATGGAACTTATGGACGGTACGACGGCCGATCAATCGTACCGTGAACTTTTCGAGGCTGTCCGCTCCGTTCCCGAAGCGGGCCGGCCCCACCGTACCCGTATGCGGCGCATCGCCGGATTTTGGGACATCGATATTGATATCGAGGTAGACCCCGCCCTTACCATCGCCGAAGCCCACGCTATTGCCAGCAGGGTTGAAGCGGCCATTAAGGAACGCATCGACGGCGTTTTCGACATTATGGTCCACGTAGAACCGGCAGGTAATGTCCAGGCGGAAGGATACGGCCTAACGGAAGATTATATAAAGGACTAGTATTTCTGTCGGAATTGCGGTATCTGATAAATAAAAAGCGAAGAAAATTTAACCGCGAGGTCGAAAAAGTCAAAAAAGTTCTCTGTCGTACAGGCGTAATGCCTCAAAATAAAATCTTACCGAAAGGCCGGATGCCTCATAATAAAAAATCTTACCCAAGCTCACTATCCTCAAGGGCGGCAGCGGCGAGGGACCGCTGCCGGATGAGATCCTTCCGGCGGTTCAGCTCCAT
>JAIRWM010000166.1 GCA_031268975.1 Treponema sp.
CCGTCCGCATCATTCCCTGGGGTGCGTATCTTTCCGCCTCCCGGTTTTTGCCGGTTTTATGAACGATGAAATCAGAACAAAAAGGACAAGGCAGCCCAGGGAAACAGCGGCAAAGATCCTCATGCCGCCGGTGATGCTGTTCGATATTATGTAACTAAAAATCAGGGGACCTGCGGCCATGGAGATATTTTCAGTCGCCGAATAGATGCTCATGGCGCCTACCGAGGAAATCCCTGTATTCTGGTACAGAGTAGCGTAATAGGTCTGAATATTTGTAAGGGCGAAGATGTTGACAATCGCCATGATAACGATAACCAGAATCATCGTAGGGATTGAAACATCCAGGGAAAAGAGGCAGATCGCCCCGGCGTTGAGCAGCAGCGACACAATTACGGCTATTCTGGAGGAGATCTTTCCGCCAATGTATTCACAGAGGGATGTACCGAACAAAATGGCGAAAAGCCCGCTGAGAAGGATAAGCTGCCCTATGTTGGATTCCTGCAATCCGTTTTCTATCCCGAATATGGGCATGAAATAACTTGTATAGCTCAACGATATTGTGTAAGGAAGCAATACCAGAAACAGGGTCCCCAATACCAGGGGATTCACAATAAACTTGAGGAAGGTTCCCTTCTGCCTTTTGGGGGCAACAGCCAAGCCATAAATACGGCTGACGGTTTTTGACCGCACGGAAAAGACCAGTATCAGGAACAGGACAAAGGCGCTCAGGGTCGAAAAAAGAAAGACCATACGATACGGGAAAAACTGCGCCAGGATGGAACCGAAAACGACGCCCACGTTTACTCCCGCAAGGTACGAAGCGTTAAAATGGGCGAAGCCGCTGTTTACGGCCTTTTCGTCTTTTTGGGATCCTATGATGGTATTGAGAACTAGGAGGAGGGCGCCGCTGAAAAATCCGGTAAGGGCATAGGCAACGGCCAGGTACGCCGTACTGGCAGCAACGAAACACAGCGCATTGCCCGCAACGATGAAGGCTCCCGAGACAAGGCTTATCCATTTAAGGCCGATTTTATTGGAGACAAGGGGTATCGTAAGCAGTGCAAGCGCAGCGAAGATCACGTCCGTCATAAACGGAAGGGTAACGACGAATTCCCTGGGCAGATTGAACAGGGGCCGGTACAAGCCGGACGCGTACATGGGCAGCAGGGCCGTGGCCAGATTGCCGCTGATGAACATGAAAAACACAACCGCCCGGAGCAGTTCGGGATAAAAAACCGGATCTTTCGGTTTTTCGAGCCGGAGCAGCAGCCTGGCCTGTACAAACTGCCTGACCGGGTATTGTCCCTGTTTCGCTGTGATCAAAAGACGCTGTTTTTCCGTTTCGGGGAGACTTACCTTGTACTTCCTTCCTCCCGTTACGGAGCCTGCCATTTTCTGTTTTCTGTAGGCTTCGAAAATGAGGATGAATTCGATAATAAACAACAGGATGGCAACCGTGGCCGCAAGGACGATAAGGGATGTCTGGATTATCATTCTCCTTGTGTCCTCCTGCACGGTCAGCATGTTGTAGCCTGTCTCGAGCAGGGCAATCACTTCTCCCGATTCGTTGAATATGGGACCGCAGACGAAGAGCCAGCTTCCCTCCGATGTTACCACGCCTTTGACGTGAACATAACCCTTCGTGTCGTAAACATCCTTGTAGGGGCCCGGACCATATTCCTCAAAGGGATAAAAAGGCCCCACGGAACTTTCCAGGTCGTAAAGAATATAAAGCGTTCCGTCCCGTTCGGTCAGCAGCATCTGGTAGACACGTTCGCCGTTGAAAACAAGACCGGAAAAAGTGCTACGCAATGATGTGGCCAGATCAAGGTATTCGTTGCCGTCGTACTGGGCGGGGAAAGAAACGGAAGAAAGGGCAGCGGAATCTATCGTAGCGGCCATGATCCGCGAAATATTCTCAAGGTGGGTATAAGTATTTTCGTCGTAGCGGCTGGTCATCTCATTGATGATGAGCAGTGAGGCTATAATTGCCCCTAGGGCTATACTTATCCCTGATATCAATATGACTTTGAGCGTACTCGTTACCTTCTTCTGTAACAAAAAGAGAACCAAGAAGACAAGAAGAAAAACCAGCACAAGAACGTCAAAGACAACCGCAGCGAACAAAACCGTCCGCCTCAACAGTTCCGAAGACGGAATGAAATATGAATAGACCGGTTTCGATTCCCCCGCGGCATCCACCATAAAAACATTGTCGTAGGAAGCGGCAAAGAGGACGCCGTTAACGTAATTGACCCGATAATAGGCGCTTTCATCCGGCGGTGCCGTAAAGAGCACCGAAGATTCTCCTGTTGCCATAGCAATGGAAATAATCTCGCTGGTGGCAATATCCGCATACACCAGATTGCCGTTGTCGTCCGATACTACCGTCCAGGGCAGCCTGTTCCCGTTTTCCCCAATATTCCCTTCATACAGCAGGGTGCCTGAAAAATCGAACTGCCTGATCCCGCCGGCCTTTGTCGTAACAGCAAGCTGTCCGCGGCCGGCATTTAT
The DNA here is from genome assembly GCA_031268975.1 of Treponema sp. Taxonomy (GTDB): domain Bacteria; phylum Spirochaetota; class Spirochaetia; order Treponematales; family Breznakiellaceae; genus JAIROH01. Next base: position 2,515 of record JAIRWM010000166.1, read on the forward strand.
ATGGAAATAGACCAGATCCCGAAACGCATTGGGGTAATCAAAGAACATCACCGTTTCAACATCGCCCCGCTCTGCCGCCGGAACCCGTTCAAGCCAAAAACCTTCGGGCTCAAGGCGGACTATGTATATGCTGCCGCTGTAAAAGGTCATGCCGCCTATCTTGCCCTTGGTAAGGATGAAATCCTCGTTAACATAACGGTACGTGTACAGTTCCCCGGCGAATTTCCCCTCCGCGGAATACTTAAGGACACGTTCGACATTATCCTCGGTAACACCGCCGAAATTCGCATCGAGCACATAGATGCCGTTTTCCCCGTCTATCGCAGCGAATTTAGCAACAGAAAACATATCCTTTTTCCCGCGTTTTCCGTTAAGTTTTTTTATCAATTCTCCATTGGAATCCAAAACAACAACAGATGTTTCGGAATTCTCGATAATGATGGTCCGCTCCCCGTTGCCCGCGGCATAGGTAGGCAGTTCGATAGCAACTTCCCGCTCCCGGGGGTTCAGCCGCACCCCATCCCTGTTCAGGAACAGCATGGTAGTTATAATGATAAAAACAAGGACCCCAATGGCGGCAAATCTGTTCAACATGTCATTTTTCATAAACTTTTACCTTCCATCCCGGTGAAAGTACAGGTATATTTTCTCCAGAGTTCATAGGGCCCCAGGTGCCGTTTTACCATGCGCAGACCCTCATTGCCCATATCCTCGTCCAGGTTTACATAAGTAACACCGGCACAATAGGCTTTTGCCGTGACATACAGAATGTAAGGAAAACAATCTTGGAGATTGGCCTTCCCGAAAATAATGAACGCAAGCTCATCGCTTGCCTTTTCGGCGATTGAATAGCCTACGGGAACGCCCCTGTCGTATAGAAAAAGCCCCTGGTAACGGTTGTCATCGAAGATAGCCATCATGTTTTCCAGGGCTTTCTTTTCGCAGCCAATAAAGGAAGCGCAGTAGACGCAGTCTTTCCCCCGGCACCATTCTTCCTGTATCTCAAGGCACTTGCCGGTATCTTCGCCGGAAAAGAAACGAAAGGACAGGTTTGCATTTTTGAAACACCTCGACAAACGCTGACGTTTCTTGAGATTGTCGCCTCCAGCCAGATTGAGGAAATCCGCGGTAAGGTATGCGTATTCGCTGTTGTTATCGGAATATCCGACCTCCTTTTCATAACCTTCGACGCCCAGAAAATCCCCCAGGCGGCGTTCCTCTATACGCTTGATACGCAAAGACGGGAGCCCCGCTTCCCTGGCGAAACCGTAGAGAATATCAATGATATGACCAAGGGAACATTCGGGAAAAGACCGGGGCTGGTGAACGGTAAAATAAACGGGTTCCCCCTCCTGAAAATAGACGGTACACAAATATCCCAGGATTATTTTGTACAGCCCGTTATATGCAAAGGACCACACCGTGATAAGGGTGGAACGCATCTCCTGCAGCCTGCTGTAATGATCGTATTCTCTGAACACGGGGTACGCTGCCCTGTCCATGGGGAGAAACTCCGTCCCCCTGAAAAAATCAAACGCTTTCCTTTCCCGTTCAGTCACGAATTTTTCCCGTTTTCAAGGTATGTCCCGAAACCTTCATCCGCGCCAGTCTTTATTTTTTGTCAAAAACGAATATGCTCGGCAAATTCGGATTTTCCAGGCGTTTCCGCGTCTCGGCAAGGCAGTTTGCCGCACATATATCGCTGGGATCCGCCTTGATGACGGCTTCAAACCGTTTGATCGCGGAACCATATTCCTTCATGTGGTACCTCCTGATCCCCGACTCAAAAACCTTTTTCGTCGCGATCCGTCTGGCCCGGACAGGCGCCGGCAGGGCATCCAGTATATCGAAAAGTCCAACCACGGTATTGACCCCCGCGGCCTGCACCATACCTATAAAACGGTACTTGAATTTCTCTTCACTTCCCGATATCTGATTCAGCGTATCCCTGGTAATAAGCATACCCGAATGGGTCTGTTTGGTAAGGGATTCGACCCTGGAAGCCAGGTTGACATTCGGCGAGATAACCGTACTTGAAAGACGCTTCTCTTCCCCCACGATCCCCATCATCACCGATCCGCTGTGAAGCCCCACGCCTATGTTGATGCTGTCCACCCCCACTTTGACCCTGGTTTCTTTCCGCAGCACCAGGTCGCGGTACAGATCTATCCCCGCCAGGACGGCATCCTTGGCGTTTATGAACAGAGCCATTGCCGCATCGCCTATGTACTTGTCGACAAAGCCGTTATGCTTTCTTATGATGGGACCGGCGATGCTTAGTATCTCGTTGATAAGGTTAAAATTCTCTTTTGCCGTCATCATCTCCGAGTTGATAGAAAAGGCCCGTATGTCGAAGAACAGCACGGTAATATCCCGCTGGACATGATCCCCCAATTTCATCTTCGTAATGTCCGTTACGCCAAGGTGTTCCATAAACTGGACAGGGACAAAACGAAGGGTCGATTCGTTGAGATTATTGATCCGCATGAACTGGTTCCGCAGTTCGTCCGCCATGGTATTCAGCCCCGTACCCACCATGCCAAGCTCGTCCCTGGCGCGGTACTTGACCCGGGCGGTGTAGTTGCCCGTAGTGATGGCCTCCAGAACTTTTACCACGGCGGACAGGTTACGAACGATAATCGCTATGACGGCTATCAGGACCACGAGGATAACAAGGCAGATTAACGCGGCGACCAGCGATATTCTGTTATGCTGACGCTCATTGGCAATTTCGTAACTGGTCATATCAAACCCAATCTCAAGGAAACCGGCAAATTTTCCTGCGCTGTTGTTAATGGGAATATTGGCATAGGCCCACACGCCGGTAGGGTTGGAAACGATGTTGGCAAATTGCTGCCCCGCGTACACCATCCAGTATTCGGGCGTCCCCTCTTTAACATATCCATACGGGCGGAAGGGGTTTACCTCATCGTTTCCCAGCATCAGGAAATACTCGACGCCGTCTATAATCTTGTACACGCCCACGTAAAAAAGCCTGTTCCACTCATTCCTGTTGCCGCCAAGTATCTCTTTCAGCGTCGCCGAAATACGCCTGTACCCTTCGCTCCTAAAATCCTTTATACTCCTTACGCTGTCGATATCGTCGCCGCTTACCAGCATGGACGACAGGGCGGCCACGGAATTCAGTTCTTTGAAAATTTCCCGGTTGACCCTGTCCATCATCAGATTGAACGTTATATTGTAGAGAATGATACACGCGGCGGCGGTCATGGGAATGATGACAACGATCTGTTTCAGGAAAAGGGAAAGGTACTTGTCCAGTATCTTAATGAACAGAAGGTAGATCCAGAAGATAAAAGCGGCTATTCCCAGTACGAACGAAAACTGGACGGCAGCAATCGCGGCCCTTTCCCCGAGAGAGAGGATTATCCCCTCCTCGTAAGTCTTATATCCCCCGGCATCGAAATACCACACTGTTTCACCGTATACCCCGGCAAAATGGTCCTTCCAGAAGCCGAAATCACAAAGAACGGAGGAGACCCCCATTTCTCGCAAATAGTCGAAAAATTTCACCGAGCAGGCATACTCAACGACATTGTTACCGTCAATACGGTAAAGAACCGACGAGATCATGTCGAAGAAAACGATGTTCCCGCCGGAGTCATAATCAAGATACCATGGGATGATGCCGCCCTCGTCCTGGGTAAAATTAAAGGTCTGTCTTAAAACCGGAGCCCCGCCGTTTTTTACTTCGAAGATGTCACCGTCTCTCGTCGTATAAATAAAATTGTCAAAATCTTTCAGGGTAAGCCGCCCGACAGAATAGTCCGAAATATCCTCCGAAAAAACCGACGAACTGAGGATGTTCCGGCTGATATCATAGGCATAGAGGCTGACAGAATCCTCCAGAACCCGCGAGAAAGTAAGGACCCCGTCCCGGCAGCACAGAGAGCCGAATTGGGGAAATATATGAGGCCTGCCGGGGGAATCATCGTTGTAGTTTACCACAAAGACATCCCGCACAAATTTTCCGTTTTTATCGTACTGCCGTATAATATCCCGTTTTGTCAAGAAGGCATCATATTCCGCCTCCAGCGCGTATACAAAAAGGTTCCCCTCCTCGTCGACCGCGAGATCATAGAATTTGATATTCTGCTTAATCTTATCGATATTGACAATATAGTTTATCCTGCCCTCCGGGGTCATGCAGATCAGGCGAAATGCGCCATTGTCAACGACATAGATGTTATTATCCTGTTCGTATTTGGCGATGGACGGAGCGAAAAAAACAGTTTTTTTCTGGAACACGGGCCTGGCAAGGAGCTTCAGGTTCAGCAGACAGGTAAAAATACAGGATACCAGGACAACCGTACATGGTATAAACAGAATGATGGCCTTTTTCTTCTGCATTATAAGGAGTCTCCCGAAACTATGGAAAATGTCCTTCTCATTACTTTATTATTATGGTGAGCCGTTCCCAAAACTCGGTTGGTTTTGGGAATGGCTTCCGAAAAAGCGGCCTGCGACTCGCTTTTTCTATTAAAACCAAAGCAGCTTTCCCAAAAACTGAAATTTTGGGAAAGCCTCATGGTATAAAAAGACTTTACCCCGTAAAGTAAACGCTATTAAGCGACTAGCCTACAGTTAAACACATCAGGAACAACATAGTCAAGTACCGAGCAGAATGAATGTTGATTATAAGATGAATTGAATATGGAATTATAATAAAAAATGAATACCAAACGGAGGTTTGTTTCTCTGGAAATTGACCTCTAAATCAGCATGAAAAGCGCTAAACCCTGTACCAGAATGAACCAGCGGAATCTAGCGCTTTTATGCCAAGAAAACTTATTTAGCTTGTTGTACTGATGGGATAATTGGCCGTTAAGACTTCGAT
>JAIRWM010000038.1 GCA_031268975.1 Treponema sp.
CGGATTACCGGAGCGGGCGGGTTCTGCCGTTTTTCCTCGGGAACGGTACGCCAATCGATCCCCTTGGCGGCGGTCCACTGCCAGTAGGTTTCCATGCCCGCCTGGGCTTTCATCAGCAGGTCCACCGCGGCCCCGTAGGCGTGGAAACTGCGGTTTGCGCTGCCCGCGACATTACGCCAGTTCCAGCCGGTAATGCTTGCCAGGTTGTTGAGCCACCCCCGTATTTCCGGATCGTCTTCCGCAAGCGCCTCAATGCGCGCCTCTACACGGCCCAGAGGCGCGGTGATATCCTGGTGTATCTGCACAGTCCGTCCCAGAAAGCCTATCCATCTTTGCCGCGAGAAAGCCTCGGCCCTGTTGCGGGCCTGCCAGATAGTCTCAAAAAAAGGGGAGCGGGTCGCGCCGGGGTTTGCCGTTGGGCGGTATACCCCGTAGGGGCCGGAGGGCTGCCTCCGGGAAATAATTTGGTTGGCCGTATTTTGCCAGGGGCTTGTCTCGCCGGGGCTGCCGGGAGGTTCCGGGGAATACCTGTACAGGAACTGGGGGCGGAATTCCTCCGGCTGGCCCGCGTCCCCCTGGGGAAGGAATCTGCCCTGGGCATAGTACCAGCGGACCCCGTCCATTTCCAGAGTCCAGTCCCCGTCCTGAAAAACCGCCGGGCCAAGGCGCCCGCTGTAAGCCGCCGCGAACAGCTTTACCATATCCTCGGCCTGGTCCCCCCCGGCGGCCCGGCGCAGCCCCAGTTCCCCAAGCACGGCCTCCGCCCAGCTTCCGCCCATCCCCTCGATATCTTTCGCTTTTACCCGCCCGGCGAACGAAAAACCCCCGCCCGGAAGAAAACGCGCCCCCCGTATGATCCGTTCGAACTCCCCGTTCAAATCCCCCGCAGGCACCGGGGCCGCGCCTTCCCGGCTGGTCCAGAAGGGGACGACCTTGCCGTCCACAAAATCGGTCCGGGCAAGAAAGTCCTCAAGAGGCGCGGCGATGCGGCCTTCCTCAAGGGAACCCCCGACAAAAAAGGTTTCGTAGCCAAGCAGATCGGGCAGCGGCTTTTTGCCGCTTATGTCGAACAGTTCGCCCCCGCTTGTTTTGGCAATGGCCCGCGCAATCCGCCGGGTATCGCTTTTTTCGGCAAAATAAATGACCAGATTGGGCCCCGCCCGTTCGTCCGGGATTACCGCGATATCCTTTTGCAGCAATGCGCACCCTGCCAGAGCGAAAGCCATGAATAAAAGCGAACAAAAATACGATCGTTTCAATGTATATTCCTTGCCGCCGGCAGTTCGTTGCGCTTCGCGTACGCCGGATAAATCAGGATTTTTGCATTACAGGTGGTACAAAAAATCCACAAGTGCAACACGCTGCCATGTAACTATTCAGACGGGGCTAAAATCCGCATTGCTATTCATAATATACTATATAACGGAAAAACCGATCAATGAGTCTCCGCGGAGCAGAGCGCGAACCGGAGCTTCAACGGGGTATTAAACCAGATTTTCGAATAACGCGGATGACCGTATTGCCGGAGCCTATAAAAATGAAAAAAGCTGAAGCGACACCGACGTAAGCGCCGCTACGGAGCGCGAAGGAGATTCTCGCGGGGCAGTCAATATATGGGGGAACATATCCATCGGGGAAAACCGAAAAACAGCTTGTTAAACGGCGCAAAATGCTTCATACTGGGGAACGCTCTCGAAAAAGCGATCAAGAGCCCGCTTTTTCCCTTAAATTTGAAGCAGCTTTCCCAAAACTGAAATTCTGGGAAGCCTCTAGATATATTAATTTTTAGCGGGGAGGAATGGTATAATCGTGGCGTTGTTATATGATTTTGACCAAATTATCCGGCGAAAAGGAACTTCGTGCAATAAATGGGACGGAATGAAAGGCATATTTACCAAAGACGGCCTGCTGCCTATGTGGATCGCCGATATGGATTTTACCTGCCCGGACCCGGTATTGGAAGCTGTTCGCGAGCGGATGAAACACCCCATATACGGCTATTCGTTCCCGCCGGACAGTTGTTACGAGGCGATTATCAACAAGCTGTACCGCGATTATGGCTGGAGAATAGAAAAAGAATGGATCGTATTTACCCATGGCGTTGTTGACGGGATACACAGCGCTATAAAGGCGGTAACGTCGCCGGGGGACGGCGTTATTGTCCAGCGCCCGGTATATTACCCGTTTTTCAGCGTTATATTGGACAATCATTGCCAATTACAAAATAACCCGCTGTTAAATACGGGCGGCTACTATACCATTGATTATGATAATTTAAAGTCGCAGTTTCAGTCGCGGACGAAAGCCCTTCTGTTTTGCAGCCCGCATAATCCGGTGGGCCGGGTGTGGAAGGAGGAAGAATTGAAACGCCTGGGAGATATATGCTTACGCAACCGTTGCATCATTTTATCGGATGAAATTCACAGCGACATCACCTACGGCACGCATAAGCATAGAGTGTTCGCTTCTATCGACAAGGAGATCGAGGCGCGCAGCATGACGTTCCTCTCCGCAAGCAAGACGTTTAATGTCCCGGGATTGACCACGGCTTACGCTGTTATCCCCAACAAGGAACTGAGAGATGCGTATCTGTCGGCGCGGATGAAACAGATGGGAGGGAACTTATTCGGATACGCGGCCCTGGAAGCCGCGTATAACCTTGGCGGCGAGTATAAGGCGGAACTGCTTCGCTATGTTAAAAAAAACACAGACTGTTTTTCCGGTTATATTGACAGCTATCTTCCGGAACTGAAGCTTATGCCGCCCGAAGGCAGCTACCTTTTATGGGTTGATATGCGTCGGCTTGATCTAACACAGGAGCGTTTATCGCAGTTAATGGAAGAGTGCGGGCTGGCGCTGGACGACGGCCGGTTGTTCGGCCCGGAAGGCGCCGGGTTTTGGCGCTTTAATGTTGCCTGCCCGGAATCATACGTGCGGCAGGCATTGGACAACATGAAAAACATAATCCCGCGCCTCTGCCGCCCGGCATGAACGGATAACCGGGCGCCCTTATTCGAATCCGGTTTGATGCTTCCGGGGCGGGACAATCCGTTTAACAGGTTTGATGTCCTGATTTAAGCGATTCGATAAGCGCGGCTTCGTCCGCCCGGGCTTTTAGATGCGCGGATTCTAAATCTATGCCGTAATAATCCGCAACGCGGATGACGTTGTGCAGAATATCCGCCAGCTCGTTGGCAATGGCGTCTACGGATGTTCTATAGCGCGGGTGGGCTGCCCTGTCCGGCAGATAGTACTTTTCATAAGCCATGAATTGCCTGCTTAGATCTCCTACCTGTTTCATCATTTCGATAATGGTTGTTTCAATCGTCCATGGGCGCTGCTCAATCTCGTCGAATCTTTTCGCGACTTCTCTGGACAGATTTATTAAATCCGCGAAGCTGTTCTTGCCGCGCTCCGCCGGCATATTAACAGGATAAACCGTATGCATATCTTCCGCCATTTCCCTGAACTTTTTCTCCAGCACGGCTTTTACCATATTGCAGGCGTCTTTATCAACCGACATAACCGTACCGTTTTTCCTTCCGGCCCGAATCAGGCAGCTGCCGGAACAGTTTGTGCGGAAAGTGCAATGAACGCACGTTTCCAGATTGTGATATGTCCTTGTCCGCAGCCTGGCGACCTTGTCCCAATCAATAACAATGCTGCGGGAACCGGCGTCGTATCTGCCAATAAAAAGTTCGCCTACGCCATATTCCTGTTCATCCATTGCCTCGACGCATGTGCTGACAAGGCCGTCTGGCGTAATACACAGGGTAAAACCGCAGGCGCCGCAGTAATAATCCGTACAATAGTCCAATTGTTCCACAACGGATACTATTTCCAGGCCCAGGGATTTTGCCACGAGCAGAATCTCGTTAAACCGTTCCGTAAATTTTTCCGTATCTACCGGGTCAAGCAGGCCATTTGCCCCTCTACCGCAGTATTCCATTGGTAAAATCCGTATTTGCTTTATACTGCCCAATGAATATATATGGCGCAGAATTTCTTCCATGCGGCCGATCCCATCATTTGTGATAACGGTATTTACACGTTTCAGAACACCGGCTTTTTCAAGAATCTCCATCGTTTTTACGACATTGTCATAGCTTTCACTCCCATTTCTCCCCGGCCTCTGCCGGTTGTGTATGTCCGGCGGACCGTCCAGCGACAGGCTGACATGATCCATATTATCGGCAAGCCACAAGGCCGTTTCTTCAGGAAAAACACCGTTGGTTGATATGCGGGTAAATAATGCCGCGTGCTTTTTTGAGGCTTCCATACGGGCGTATTCCACCGCTTTCTTCACAAGCCCGGCATTTGTCATT
>JAIRWM010000063.1 GCA_031268975.1 Treponema sp.
ATTTCCACCATGGGTTTCGGGCGCAGATCCGTTTCTTCGGAAAGCCGTGTCCCCAGCCCCCCGGCCAAAATGACGACTTTCACAGGGGCAATTTCCCGCAGTACACGATCAATTTCTCAATTATTTCACGAAGTACAGGCACAGACTCCGTCACGCTTTTGAAAAATCTGCCGATATTTTCGCTCTGATATTCATGGGATATTTCATTTCGTAAATCTTTCAGGGCCCGTAATTGCGAAACTGAATTGACAATTCCTCTTTTTTCGGCCCGGTTAACCGTATCAATGATGGTTCCCCCGTCAATGAACTCGACAACATCAAGGCTGCGTAAAACTTTGCTTATTAAAAGATCTGTTGTTCTTGCGTAACGGCTTGTCAATACGTCGAATTTCTCAAATTCTTCATCAGAATATGTTTCCTTTATTCCTATCCGTACGCACCGTTCGTAAGAGTCCAGCAGTCTTTTCAGGCTTAAAGAAAGTGAATTTAAATTCGCTTTTAATATGTTGTTTGCACTATTTTCCATTTTTCGTGCCGGCCGGGAGAGGCGTTTCGCTTTTGCAAGCAACTGTCCGGTTTCGAGCGCAAAGTTAAAAAACGGATCGGTACGATCCGGCGATATAACCACATCCATTTTTTGTTCGCCGATTTTATCAAATATCCGCTGTTTTATAGCTATTTTGTCTTCTATTTCGGCTTTTTTGGACAGAATTGCTATGTCGATGTCACCGCCTTTTTTCGTATCGTCTGTGCGGGAACCGAAAAGCCATACAGCCGCTTTCTTGTCAACCGAAAAGACGGCGTCCAGAATGGCGTTTTTTTCCATTTCGGAAAGGCGCACTTAAAAAAAGGTTTCCTCCACGTCAAGGCAGATGGCGTGGTATACGGCAAGATGCAGTTCCTGGACTTTATAAACAATTTTTTCAGGTACTTTTATCAACACATCATACATTCCATTCATTTTTCCGCCGTCGTTTCCGGTAAGTCCTACAAGGAGCGCTCCCAGCGCTTTGGCGGTTATCGCGGCCAGATGAATATTTACGGCGTTTCCGGAAGCGCTTATCCCCAGAAATATGTCGCCTGGGTCGGTCAAACCGAGCGCCTGCTGCGCGTAGGTAAAATTCGCGCCGATGTCGTTAATTGTCGCGGTGCCGAGTGAAGGCATTCCGCACAGGCTTACCGCCCGCAATGGCGTTTGAAGGGATTTTGCCAGAAGCGCGCCGTCTTCTTTGCGGATCGATATCAGCTTTTGCGCCAATGCTTCGTTGACCGGCCGTTTTTTCAGGAATCCTTTCATCAGTTCCCCGATCATGTGTTCGGAATCGGCACAGCTTCCTCCGTTGCCGCATATAAGAATTTTTCCCCCGTTTTGATACAGGTTTACAATCGCATCTTTTGCCGCCGTTATTTGGCTTTGACATGAAACCAGTTCAGGGTACCGTTCGACAAGCTCAGAAATATAATTCACGCCGTGATCCTCCCGTCTTCAATGCGTATACGGCGGTCGCATTTTTCCACAGTGCTCAGTCGGTGGGCTATAATGATCAGCGTTTTATCTCCGCTTACGCCGTAAATTTCATCCATTATTTTTTCTTCAGTTTCATTATCCAGAGATGAGGTAGCTTCATCCAGGACCAGTACTTCAGGATCGTTGTAAAGCGCCCTGGCTATGCCGATACGCTGTTTCTGTCCGCCTGAAAGTTGTATGCCGCCTTCACCGACAACGGTATCAATGCCCTCTTTGCTTTCAAGAAAATCCCAAATGTTGGCTTTTTTAAGTACCTGAATAATTTTTTCCCTGTCATGATCGGAACCAAAGGTAACATTTTCCGCCACGGTTCCGTCAAAAAGATAAATGCTTTGGGGTATATACCCTATTTTACTGCGCCAGGAACGGATATTGCTGCTGTCCATGGCTACGTCGTCTATGTACACCCGGCCCTTTACGGGACGGTATATGCCTATCAACAAATCGATAAGGGTCGTTTTACCGCTTCCGCTTTCCCCGGTAAAGGCGGTTTTCTCTCCCCGCTTTATTTCCAGGGAAACGCCTTTAAGCACATTATCGCCCTTTACGTACCTGAACCACAGATTGTCCGCACGGATAGTTTTCCTGAATTGAATCGCTTCGATTCCGTCATTTTCGGTCTCTTGCTGCAGGTCGTCGTAAATAACCTGCAGGGATTTCTGCTGGAAAGCAATGTCGTTAAAGTAACCGATAATTCTGTTTATGGCGGGAAGCATACGGTACAGGGCAAGGGCGTACATGGAAACCACGGGGATAACCATGGCGGCGGAGTTGTAACGCCACAATATATAACAGACGGCGCCGATAAGCAGGGAAAAGCCGAGGTTTTCAAGTATGTTTTTCGGCAGGGTGCCCAGCGTCGAACTTACAATGGACGTATGGGAAAGCGTCGCGGTGGAATCGGAAAAGTTGTCAAAGATTTCCTTTTCGTTGCCTTTTAGCTTGACAAATTTAAAATTGTTCAATGTCTCCCAGATCGTACGACTCAGCCTGATACTGGCGGAATACCGTTTTCCGCCAAGATGTTTGCTTGCCCGTATTAAAGTTGTAAAAACAATAAAAAGAATCACCGCGAGGGCGGCGCTTAGCACAAGGGTTATCTGCCAATTTACCAAAACCATAAAGACATACAGTACCGCCACGGTAAACGATTCGGAGAAAATCATCAAACAGTTTCGAAGCAAATTGCTTAAGTTGCTTGCCTCGCCGCTTATATTATTTGCCATAATGGAAGGGTTTTTTTGCACATACAGCTTGTACGGCATGGCCAAATATACCTTGAACAGCTTTGAAGCGAAAAAGCGAAATGTCCCCAGTGAAAACCGGTTTATCAAATAACTAAAAAAAATGTTATAAATGGACCTGAAAAGGTAAAAAAAGATAATCACTACGCCAAAGGCGATTATAAAATCGGTCGCGTTCGAAAATCCAAAAAAGTCAAAAAAGAATTTATACCAGCCGGAAGCGATCGTTTCCGGGTTGGACGCTGCGGAAATAAACGGCATGATAACCGATACGCCGACAGTTTCCATCGCGGAAAGAATTATGGACAGGAAAAAAAGAAAGATAAGATAAAATTTGCGCCTTCGTTCAAGAAGTTCGTTAAGTTTACCGGGAATGGTCTTACCGGCCGCCATAATTTTTTTCCATCCAGCGCCGGTACTCGCCGCTTCTGACGCTTTCTATCCAGAGGGTATTCGAAAGGTACCAATCAACGGTGTTTTCAAGGCCCTGTTCAAAACTTACATTTTGTTTCCATCCCAATTCGCTTTTGATTTTGGAACAGTCGATGGCGTAACGCCGGTCATGGCCGGGCCGGTCTTTTACAAAAGTAACATTGGAACGGATTTTTTCAGCGTCAAGACCGGCCTTTTCCGACACAATATCGATCAAGGCATCAAGAAGAGTTATGTTTTCCCATTCGTTCTCTCCGCCTATGTTGTATGTTTCTCCGGCCTTCCCATTTCGCATAACTGTCCAAACCGCGGCGTTGTGATCTTCCACGTAAAGCCAGTCACGGATGTTTTTTCCGTCCCCGTATACCGGCAGGGGTTTTCCTTCGGCCATGTTAAGGATCATAAGGGGGATGAGCTTTTCCGGAAACTGATAGGGTCCGTAATTGTTTGAACAATTTGTCAGCGTAATCGGCAGTCCGTACGTGTGGTGATACGCCATGGCCAGATGATCCCCTGCGGCTTTGCTGGCGGAGTAGGGGGACCGGGGGGCGTACGGGGTGGTTTCGGTAAAATAACCCGTTTCTCCAAGAGAGCCAAAAACCTCGTCGGTGCTGACATGGTGAAAAAGCACGTCCTGCCGCATATCCGGGAGGGAACTCCCGTCTTTTCGGGCGCCGTCGGATGCCGCCCAATAATTCCGGGAGGCATCAAGCAGGGTAAAGGTTCCTGTCACGTTGGTTTTGATAAAGGCGCCGGGTTCCAGGATGGAACGGTCGACATGGCTTTCCGCGGCAAAGTGGACTACCGTGTCAATATCATATTTTGTAAACAGTGATTCCACAAAGGGCCGGTCGCAAATATCACCCCTTTCAAAGAAATAACGTTCGGATTTTTCTTCCAGGTCCTGAAGGTTTTTTGGGTTTCCCGCGTAGGTCAAGACGTCAAGGTTGATAACGCGGCCGGAAAATTCCGGTGTCTTTTCCAGCAAAAAACGGATAAAATTGGATCCGATAAAGCCCGAGCCGCCGGTGACCAGTACATTGTTAAGCGCGCGCATGTTCCTTCACTTTTTGCTCCAGAAATTGCGCAAGACTTTTGTCCCAGCAGGGTATATCCATGTTCATGGTCTTTTTGATCTTTGTTTTATCCAGAACTGAATAAGCGGGCCGATTGACTTTAGCAGGAAACTCTTCGCTGGCACAGGGACACACCGTGCAGTTCCCGGTCAAGATGCCGAGTTTCTGTCCCTGCCGGTAAATCTCCCCGGCAAAATCAAACCAGGTAACCGCGCCCTCGTTTGTATAGTGATATACGCCGTAGGGGAGGGCGTCGTTTTCTATGGTGATCATGTCTGCCATGAGGTTCGCCAGATCACGGGCCCATGTGGGACTTCCCGTCTGGTCGTTCACCACTTTTACCCCGGCTTTTTCTTTCATGAGGCGGAGCATGGTGTCGACGAAATTTTTTCCGTATTCGCCGTAAAGCCAGGCGGTTCTGATTACATAAGACGCCTTGTTTTGTTGAAAAACCAGGGTTTCCCCGTCCCGCTTGGTCAATCCGTAGACACCGACGGGGTCTGTAGGATCATCTTCCCTGTAGGGCCGGGGCGCTCCGGCGGTTTTGATTCCCCGGCCGTTAAAGACATAGTCTGTGGAAAGGTGAATCAGCTTTGCCCCGGTGTGTTGGGCGGCACGGGCAATATTGGCAGCGCCCAGGGTATTAAGACGGCGGCAGTTTTCAGCGTCGTCTTCGGCCTTGTCAACCGCGGTGTAGGCGGCGCAGTTGACGATCCAGCCCAGGGGGAAAGGCCAGGGCCGCTTTCCGGCAAAGGCCGCAAGCGCCGCGGGATCGGTAACGTCAATTTCCCTGTCCGTGGCAGTATACGGCAGGCCCCGCTGCTCCAGAATCCGGGAAAATTCGGCGCCCAGCATACCCCTGCAGCCGATAAGCCAGACCGCGGAATTTTCCACCTTCTATACCGCGCTAAAGGGCGGCAGCCTCTTGTCCTTTTCCGACAATAGATAGCCCGTACCCGGATCCGGCCATTTTATCCCAATATCCGGATCGTTCCAGATGATCCCCCCCTCGTCTTCGGGATAATAAAAATCGGTGCACTTGTAGGCGAATACCGCCGTTTCACTTAACACTAAAAAACCATGGGCGAATCCGGGGGGTATCCAAAACTGGTTCTGTTTTTCGCCGCTTAACACCACCGCGTGCCATTTACCCCTGCTGGGGGAACCGGGACGGATGTCCACCGCGGCGTCAAAAACTTCCCCCGTTATAACCCGTACAAGCTTGCCCTGGGGGCGGGTTTTCTGAAAGTGAAGGCCCCGGAGCACCCCCCGCACCGATTGGGACTGGTTATCCTGAACAAAGGCCGCATTGATGCCCTCCCCGGCAAAATCCCGCCCGGAGTAGCTTTCAAAAAAATAACCCCGCTGATCTTTAAATATCCGAGGGGTTATTTCGTATAAACCTTCAATGGGGCAGGGTGTAAAAGTACCCATTCAATTGTTTTCCGCGATGTACCGTAAATAGGCGCCGTATTCGGTTTTGTAGGATTTCGCAAGCTCCTGTAAGGCGCCTCGCGTAATCCAGCCGTTGGCGAAGGCGATTTCCTCAACGCAGGAAACATACATGCCCTGCCGTTTCTGTATTGTGGCGATGTAGTTCGACGCTTCAAGAAGGCCGTCGTATGTTCCCGTATCCAGCCACGCCATTCCCCGGCCCAGAACTTCCACGGAAAGCTTTCCCTGTTCCAGATACGCGTTGTTTACCGCGGTTATCTCAATTTCTCCCCTTGAAGAAGGTTTGATGGCTTTCGCGATTTCGATCACATCATTGCCGTAGAAATAGAGTCCCGGTACCGCGTAATGTGATTTCGGGTTAACGGGCTTTTCCTCAATGGAAAGCGCTTTCCCTGCGGCGTCAAATTCGACAACCCCGTATGAACAAGGATCTTTTACATAGTAGCCGAAGATCGCCCCGCCATTCCGCTGTTTGACTTTTTCAGCGGCATCCCGCAGGGTTCCGCTGAAACCGCGTCCGTAGAACACATTGTCGCCAAGAACCAGGGCGCAGGAGTCGCTTCCGATAAATTTTTCTCCCACAATAAACGCGTCGGCAAGGCCGCGCGGGGTTTCCTGTACCGCATATTCAAAGGACATTCCCAGCCAGTCTCCGGAACCGAAAAGTTCTTTAAACAGGGGAATGTCCCGGGGGGTGGAAATAATCAGCGCTTCCCGAATACCCGCCAGCATCAGTACCGACAGGGGGTAGTAGATCATTGGCTTGTCGTAAAGGGGAAGCATCTGTTTGGAGACGGCCCGGGTGATGGGATAAAGCCTGGTACCGGAACCGCCCGCAAGAACAAT
>JAIRWM010000145.1 GCA_031268975.1 Treponema sp.
GCCCAGGCTTGGTCATCCACAAAAGACAGCGTTGGCTATACAAGGTATGTTATCATGAACACTACATCACAAGCTGGCTACTGGGACGGAAATCCGTATGATGTTTATGCGGCGCGGCGTTTTTGAAAAACAAATAAGGTTTTAGTGGGGGAAAACATTGCGGGGCGGACCGCAAGACCCCTTCGCAGATTATCAGCGAACTTGTACGGGGAGAAATCGCCGGAATCGCGGAATCTGCAGCAGCGGGAAAGTAAAAAAGCGCGGGCCTATCACCTTTCCGAAAAGGCCTGAGAATTTGTTTCGTACGGGGTAGACCGGAAGTTCTCCAAAGACGATAATGGAAGAGAGGTGGTTGCATGAACAAACCGGTCGTCTTTTTTTTCCTTTTCGCCGTGTCTTCCTGCCTTCCGGCCGGGGCCGAGCGGTTTTTTTACAAATATGAAACAGGCAACAAATACCGCATTGTCTCGATAGTTAACGAAGATGTGTATGTTAACCGGCGCTTCAGCCACAGGGCGCGGATACTCAACCGCAGCGCTGTCGAAATAGGCGAAATACAAGGTGATTCCGCCGAGTACAGGGCCAATTTCCAGACCGCCGAACAAATTCTTGAAGGTGGCGGCAGCTTCCAGTGGTCCATGGAATACGATTCCGTTTTTTATCAGGACAAATTCGGGTATATGACCATAGATGATAAATACTATATGCCCGTCGTGCGGAATGTACCGGCGTTTCCCGACCGGGACCTGAAGGAAGGCGAGTCCTGGGCCGTCGACGGCCATGAAATGCACGATTTCAGGAATTCATTCGGTATCGCGGAACCGTACCGTATACCGTTTACTGCGAACTATGTTTTTCTGGGAATGAGAGACTGGAAAGGGCAGAGCCGCCCGGCTTTTTCGGTTTCGTACCGGATTTTCTACGAGCCGAAAGCCGTGCCCGGAACGATATGGCCCCGGCGGATAATGGGCGCGTCGGATCAGATTATATACTGGGACACGGAGATTGGGCAGGCCATTGCCTATGACGAAACATTCCGCATGATGTTTGAACTTTCAAGCGGCTCAACGGTGGAATACCGGGGCAGGGCGGAGGCGGAAATTATAGAATCGGAAATAATGAAAAAAGAGGAAGTCGCCCAGGAAATTGCCCGGGAAATTGAAAAGCTCGGTATTGACGACGCCTCGGTTCGGATAGCGGATGAGGGCATTATCATCAGCCTTGAGAATATACAGTTCGCGCCGGATTCCGCCGTGCTGCTGTCCGGTGAAAAAACAAAACTCGACAAAATCGGGGAAATACTGCTCATGTACCCGGAACGGGATATTCTTGTCGGCGGACACACCGCGCTGGCCGGAACCGCCGCCGCCCGCCAGCGGCTTTCTTTGGAACGGGCCGCCGCCGTATCCGATTACCTTATCTCCAAAAACATCCGCGGGCAATCCCGCGTCGTTGTGCGCGGCTACGGCTCGGAAAAACCCCTGGCCGACAACAGCACCGCCGAAGGTATGCGAAAAAACCGCCGGGTTGAAATAACCCTGCTGGAGAATTAGCCCGGTGTGGATGCCGCTCCTGGCCGCCATGAACGGCGGCCGCTCTGCAAATGACCAAAACGCCCCGCGTTTTGGATCGACATGGATGTCGCCTTGACATCGTCCCCCGCGGTATCGTACCCTGTCCTTACCCATGAGTTACACCGATCCTGCCAAACTTGCCGTTGTGGCCTGCCCTGGAGGGAACGTTTTTGCCGATGAGGTAATCACCCATCTGAAAAAGTGTTACCGCCACAAATTTGACAACGCCATAACGGATCTTTCAAAGAGCTACTCCATGAGCCGGGAAGATGTGCTGAGCCGCATCAGCTTTATACACAATGCCGAATCGCTTTCCGACATGGTTGACGGAAAATTCCGCACTCCCAAATTCAAGGTTCCCGCCCGGTTTACGCTTTTCGCCAACGGAGAAATCAAGGCGGAAATAATGGAATCGGTAAGGGGCAAGGATATCTACATTGTCGAAGATGTGGAAAATCATCTGCCCCTTGTGTTTCATGGCGGCACGAGGAAAAGTCTTTCCATAAACGACCATATTATGACGATTTTTGTCACGGTCGACGCGGTAAAACAGGCCGGAGCACGCCGCATCACCCTGGTTATTCCCAACTATCCGTATTCACGGCAGCACAAACGGAAGGGCAGGGAAGGGCTTACCGCGAGCCGTATCGGTATCGCGCTTGAAACTCTGGGTGTCGACCGTATCCTTACCCTGGATATTCATTCCAGCGAGATCGGCAATTCATTCCGGGGAATGGGGCTTGAGAACCTTCACGCAAGTTATCAGATTATTAGACAGCTTTCAAAAATGCCCGAAATAACAGGGGGCAACTTCGTGGTTGTATCTCCGGATACCGGGGCTGTAGACAGAAACAAGTTTTACGCCACATCGTTTAAAAAGCCGCTTGCCCTGTTGTACAAGGAACGGGATTATTCCCGTGTCAGCAAAGACGCGCTGGAAAACAATATCGCCGAAATAAAACTCCTTGGAAATGTAAAAGGCAAAATAGTTTTTATGGCGGATGATATTCTGGGGACCGGCGGAACCCTGCTCAAGGCGATGACGTTTCTCAAGGAACAGGGGGCGAAAAGCGTTATTGCCGCCGTCAGTCTGCCGCTTTTTTCAGGCGACGCCGTCAAATACTTTGACCAGGCTTACAGTCAGGGGCTCTTTTACCGTATCATCGGAACGAACGC
>JAIRWM010000201.1 GCA_031268975.1 Treponema sp.
CTGGATTATGACGGAAACGCGGTTCTTGCCCGTGAAGGCGATGTTCAATATATATTAAAACAAATAATTGAAAACGCGGACCGTTATATCATGAAGGCATACACGAGAACGGCTATTTCATACAAAATAAAAAAGACGCATAACACAACGCACAGTTTTTTTGTTATTGGACATGAGGACGGAACATATCAAACGCTCAGTTTTTCCGCAACAAGTAAATGGGCCACATCCGAAGGAGCATGGGCAATAAATACGGATAGCGACATCTCTTCTTACGAAGACTATCTTGAACGTGGTGATAAATGGCATGTGGAAGAAATAGAAACCGGAAACGGAATAAATACATTGGGAACGATAAAAAACGTGATGAAAAAAATGGAAAGCGACATTACATACTATTACCGCGCCCAGGTAAGCAAGGATGACAAAACTGACAATTGCAACACGGCAGTACTGGAAACACTGGTAGAAAATTGAATATTACCGGGGCCGGTAACCGCTAACTGAAGGCCGCGTAACCTCATATCCTAGTAGACAGAATAAACATTATAGATAGTTGTATACGTGCTTTACTTTCGGCCTTGTACCATTTTCTCTTCCGGGAATTGGCGCCTTACGGCGTCGGCAGCCGGAAAATGCCGATGTGTTTTGGCCGTGAATAGACCGCGGTAAAATTGTTGTCGATGCCCGATGCGGCGATGTACAGGGAGACATAGGCGTATCTTGTCGAAAAAGTCATGCCGGGATTTTTTTCAACATCAGCGTTTATATTTTCGCTGATTATCGTTTCATCGGTCAGGGAGCTGGATCCGGTGCTGTTAAAAAAGCTTCTGTCAGGATGGGCCACAAACCCGTCCGCGCCGGAAGCCCGGTACAGCGATAGTTCGCCGGAATTGAGGGTGCCCGCGGCGTTATAATTTATTTTCAAGTATGGTCCCGATAAGGCAAATACGGCTTCCGCGATATTACCGCTAAAGACAGGGTAAATTGAAGGCGAAATGATGGGTGAACCGGGAGGTGTTACGCCGGCGGTATTCGGATGTTGCAGTATCCGGGACATGGAAACAATGTTTCCGGAAGCGACTTCCGCGTACAGGGGGTAATATTTCAGTGATGAAAAGATTGTTCCTACGGAGCTTGGGGAAATGTTGTCGTTTACGGTATACGGGTCAATGGCGTTGTAATGAGACGCCAGGGCATGATTGATAGCGTACCGCTGTTCCGAGGTTGTAATGCTGTCCGTGCTTACGTCGCTTATATAAATGCGGTAAAAGATCGCGTAATACCTGAAATATCTAAAGTAATCCGGGTCGGTATAATTATCCGGTATGGTCACCCGGGCGCTGGTGCTGCCGGTCAACGACGTGTATTCTACCGGCGCGAGGTAAACATAATCTTCTATACCGCAGGAAAAAAACAATGCCGCGCAAAAAAACAAACAGCGCCACGAATTTTTGTTCATACCCATTACTTACATGTATCGGTATTAGCAGTCTAAAGTTCCAGCGCGATAATCCTGTTTCGCGCGAGGTTCGACCAGTTTGTATTGCCGCTCCAGTTTTCAATGACTTTGCGGTACGCGGCGATGGCTTCTTCCTTGTTGTTCCGCTGTTCCAGAATTCGGCCGATGGAAAATTGAGAGTGGGCGGCGGCGGGATTCAATCCGGCATATTCCACGCACAGGGTATGGTACTCGATTGCCTTGTCAAGTTTCCCCTGCTCTTCCGCCGCGACTGCCGCGCTGTAAAGCGAGAACGGCGTCAAAAAGATTTTCGGGGCCTTTTTCGCCGCCGCGACCCAGGCTTCTTCGGCTAAAGCCCATTCGTTTTTCGCGGCGTATATTTCCGCGGCAAGGGAATAAGCTTTCCCGGCCGCGTAGCCGAAGGTTTTGGGGGCAAATTCGTTCAACTCTTCCAGCAGCGTATCCGTCCCGGAGGCTGACGCGGGATCGCCCAGTTCGGCAAAGCGTCTGGCATACTCATCAACCCGGATAATGGCTTTTTTTTCAAGCGCGCCTCTCACGGAAACCGTGGCAATAAACCCGATTATTCCCACGGCAATAACGGCCATAACAACCTGAATTGGTCTGCGGTGGTTGTGAATAAAAAGAGCTGCTGCGTCTCCTGCCGAGAGGTCTTCCTTTTTTTCCTTTTCTTTGGTTGTCGCCATCTCAATTCTCCTTGATTGACAGTTCCCTGATGAGCCGTGACAAATATGTCCTTTGTATATCCAGGGCTTTCGCTGTTTCCGTCTGGTTCCAGTGATTTTCTTTCAGTATTTGCTGGATGTAATGTATCTTAAAAACAGTAAGCGCCGCTTTCAGGTTTCTGCCGCTTTCGCCGCTTTGTTCATCCAGATACGGAGTGTTTTTTATAAACAGATCCGCCTTTTGAATCCAGTCATTTTTACCGATAACGCAGGCTCTTTCAATACAATTTTGAAGTTCCCGCACGTTTCCCGGCCATGAATACGAAAGCATTTCTTCCATGGCTTCGTTTGAAAAGCCGGAAAACTGTTTTTTGGTTTCCGCACGGTATTTTTTCAGAAAAAAATCTGCCAGTTCCGGAATGTCTTCCGGCCGCTGTCTGAGGGGCGGAATATAAATGGGCAGCACGTTAAGCCGGTAATACAGGTCGCTGCGGAATTCACCCTTCTCCACAAGGGACTCTATATCCTTGTTTGTCGCGGTAAGGATACGGACATCAACCTTGACCGACGAATCCGATCCGACTTTTTCAAAAGTTTTTTGCTGGATAACCCGCAGCAGTTTTGCCTGGAGGGAAAGCGGAAGGTCGCCTATTTCGTCAAGAAAAACAGTGCCGCTGTCCGCCGCCTCAAAACGGCCTTTTCTGTCCGAAATCGCGTTTGTAAACGCGCCTTTAATGTGGCCGAAAAGTTCGCTTTCAAGAAGCCCTTCGGGAATGGCCGCGCAGTTAACCCGTACAAACGGATTATCGGCCCTGGGGCTCTTCAGATGGATTTGTTCCGCGAAAAGCTCCTTTCCAACGCCGCTTTCTCCCAGCAGCAGAACGGAAGAATCGGTTTTTGCCACCCTTTCGATCATTTCAAGCTTTTCTTTTATAACCGGGCTTTTGGCGATAAACACATGGTAACCCTTGTCTTTGTGCAGTTCCTGTTTAAGGCTTTGGATTTCGTCCTGGACGCTTTCAAAGTTCCGGGCGTTTCCTATGGCGAGAGCCGCCTGGTTGGCGAAAATCTCAAGCCATTCGCAATCATCCCGGGAAAAAACCATGTTGTCCTTTTTATTGAGAAGTTCAATAACCCCGATGCATTCATTTTTCAGCCGCAGGGGAACGGCAAGCATGGTTTTCGGGGGATAATTCACCAGCACGGCGATTTTTTTCAGGTGGAGCTTTTCGTTTTCCACATCGTTGACGATAATCGACTTGTTGTGCGCGGCCACCCACCCGGCGATGCCCTCGCCGAATTTAACGGTAAAATTCTTCACCGCCGAACCTTTCGATCCCAGGGCGACTTCGAAGTACAGTTCCTGCCGGATATGGTTAACCAAAAGCAGGCTTGCGGCCTCGCTCTGGCAGAGCCGGGAAGCCGACTCCAGTATCTGGGTCAGCAGGGCGTGAATGTTCCGGTAATCCGAATTGATAAGAGCGCTTATCTCAATGAGTGTATTAAACTTTGTTTTGTCTATCTTTGACAGCATCGGATGCGGTCAGCCGGGGTTTCTAACCGGCATCAATAACTCCCGTTGGATTACCGGACACCGAATCGTCTTTCTTGGATTTGACCATGTCCCCCAGCGTAAAGGAATCGTCCGATTCTTCTTCCGCCATGTACCGGGAAATTTCATCCCGTTGGACCTTTTTCTGGTAATCCCTGATGGAAAAGGCGGCCTTCTGTTTGTCCGGCTGAAGTTCAAGAACAACGGCTTTGATCTTGTCTCCCGGCTTGTAGCGCTTTATGGCGTCGTCGGGACTTTCGTCGCGGTTTTCAGGCAGATTCGTTTTATGGATGAGCCCTTCAATGCCGCCGGGAACCCGTACAAATACCCCAAAATCGGTAACCGAAGACACCTCTCCTTCTACCTGGCTCCCGGGTTTGTACGCGGAAGCGAAATTCCGCCAGGGATCTTCCGTAAGCTGCTTAATGCCCAAGCGTATGTTGTGATTGTCGCTGTCCACGTTAATGACCATAACCTCAATTTCCTGACCGACAGAAAGCTCGCTTCCGGGGTGCTTGAGCTTCTTTGTCCAGGAAATATCGTCGCCATGCAGGAAACCGTCTATGCCTTCTTCCAGCTCGATAAAAGCCCCCGCATTGGTCAGCTTGACAACTTTACGGGTAAGGCGGGTTCCTTCCTGATATTTTTCGCTGATGCTTGTCCAGGGATTGGCGCTTACCTGTTTAAGCCCCAGGGACACCCGCCCCGTCTGGAGGTGATACCCCAGGATCATGCACTCAACTTCGTCGCCTATCGCCAGCAGCTCTCCGGGCTTTTGAACTTTCCTGACCCAGGAAAATTCCGATATGTGGGCAAGGCCCTCTATTCCTTCCTCGAGTTCGATAAACGCACCGAAATCGGTGAGTTTGGTTACCCTGCCCTTCACAACCTGGTTGACATGGTACTTTTCCTCAAAGTGTACCCACGGATCGTCGGTAAAATGCTTAAGAGACAGGTTGATGCGCTTTTCCTCAGGATCGATACGGATAACCTTGACTTTGATCTCCTGGCCTTTTTTTACAAAGTCCTTTGGGCGCGTTACATGGCCCCAGCTCATGTCGTTGATATGCAGGAGCCCATCGAACCCGCCCAGATCGACAAACGCCCCAAACGAAGTGAATGTCTTTACAATCCCCACCGTTTCCGTTCCCAGCGGGGTGTTTTCAAAAAATTCTTTTTGTTTACGGCTGATTTCCTCTTCAAGCCATTTGCGGCGGTTTACGACGATATTAACTTTGCCGTCGGAATACAGCCGTTCAACATACATGTTTGTTTTAAGACCCAAAAGCTTTTCCGGCTTGTCTACCTTTTGGGCGTCCGACTGGCTTATGGGGAGAAACGCCCGTACCTGGGCGCCCAAATTTACGTCAAAGCCGCCCTTTACCTGCTTTTCGACGACGCCTTCCACCGGGGTGTGATCCTGGAACGCCTGACGAAGGTTTTTCCAGAAAAGCTTTACGTCGGCCTTCTGTTTTGAAACAATAACTTCGCCGTGCTTATTCTCCTTTGAAACGAGAATAACCGAGACCGGATCCCCAATTTGTGGAATTTCGCTGAATTCCGAGAGGGGTATCTTTCCCTCCGACTTGTATCCTACGTCAATGAACACCTGATCCGGGGTAACCTGTATGACGTGCCCGTCAATAAGCTGCCCTTCTTCAAGCTGTTCAAGGGATTTGAGGTATTCTTCCTGTAATTGCGATTGAATATCCCCGGAGTTAGTGTCCGATCCCACTTCCATTTGCGCCATTCTTCGTTTAACCTTCCTCTTGTATTTTCTCTACTAATTTGTCATAAACTTGTGTTAAGGTCAAGTATGATGTATCCAGGTACGTGACTCCGGGAGCGATTTTCAGGCTGCCTTCTTCCTTGTTTCTGTCCACAGCATCACGCTCCTCTATTGAGCGTTCAATTTCTTCAAGAGAAAGACCGGAAACCCCCTGATCAAAGCGGCGTTTTGCCCGTTCCTTGACCGAAGCGTCCAGATAAAAGCGGAATTCGGCGCCGGGAAAGACTACGGTGGTCATATCCCTCCCTTCGACAACCGCGTCGAGGTTCGATGCGATTTTTCTGATGTGGCCGTTAACCACATGCCGGATCGGGACGATTGCCGAAAGCGGCGCAACAAAGCGGTCTATTTCGTCGGAATGGAGCCTGTCTTCCACCGGTTCCCCTTCCATGTGCACGGCGGCGTCCCGGTATTCAAGGCGGACGTTTTTGGCAAATTCCAGCGCCTTTTCGCCGTCCGCCGGATCAATACCCTTTCTGAGACAACCAAGGGTGATGGCCCGGTACAGGCTTCCTGAATTGATGTAGGTAAACCCTCTCCCCCCGGCGGCAAGACCCTGGGCGAGCATTTTCGCGATGGTGCTTTTTCCCGTTCCGGCGGGCCCGTCAATGGCGATTATCACAAGGCGGAAGCTCCCGTGTTGAGCAGCCGCAGTTCCTCCGCCGTCAACCGGCGCGCCATTCCTTCCGCGAGGTTTCCAAGCGCGACAGGGCCGATGCGAATACGCCGCAGCAGGCGCGGATGCAGGTGAAAATGTGAAAAAACCCGCCTGATTTCCCGGTTCTTGCCTTCTATCAGTACAATCCGCAGACTTTTCCTTCCGGTTTGCTCAACGTCGACGGCTTTGTACCACTGCCCTTCTATAAGAATACCGGCGGTAAATTCTTCCATGAACGTTTCCGGAATGGGGACGGTCGACTCTACCAGATATTCTTTTTCTATTCCCGAAGACGGATGGCTGAGCCTGGCGGCAAAATCACCGTCGTTTGTAAAAAGGACAAGCCCCGACGAAAGATAGTCCAGCCGTCCGACATTGTAAAGCCGTTCCCGAATCGCCGGGGAAAGCAGATCGAGGGCGAGTTTCCTGCCGTAGGAATCGCTTGACGAGCACAGGTATTCAGGCGGCTTGTTCAGCGCGAGGTAATGCAGCTTTTTTTCCACGGCAAGCTGTTTCCCGTCAAGGCACACCTTGTCCCCAGGGCTCACCTTGACCCCCGGCGTCGTAACGGTTTCGCCGTTTACGCTTACCCTGCCCCGGGCGATAAATTCCTCCGAAGCGCGGCGGGACGCGACGCCCGAGTGGGCAAGAAAAACCTGAAGCCGCATGGCGATGTCGTTATTCAAGTTCAAACCGCTCCGCCTCGGTTTCGGTTAATTTGGGAAGATCGGCAATGCTTTCCAGACGGAAAAATTTCAGGAAATTCGGCGTGGTTCCGTATTGAGCGGGTCTTCCCGGTATGTCCTTTTTTCCCACTTTGCGAATAAGGTCTTTGTCCATCAGCGTCTGGATCATGGAATCCGCCTGTACGCCCCGAATCGCTTCCACTTCGCTTCGGGTAATGGGCTGGGAATAGGCAATTATCGAAAGGGTTTCCAGGGCCGCCTTGGAAAACCGGGATTCGTTCTTTTTTCCATGGCTTTCCTTCAGCGTATCCCAAAATTCCCTCTTTATGGAAAGCATTACGCCGCCGCCTATACGGGAAAGCTCAACGCCGGAATCTTCCCGGGCGTATTTTGCCTCCAGAACTTCCAGCGCCTTGGCCACGGCGTCTTTTCCCAGGCCGGAAACGCGGGAAAGGGCCCGGTATTCCACCGGATCGGTATTAACGTACAGTATGGCCTCGATCAACGCCGCTTCTTTTTCCACAATTATTCCCCTGTATTTTCTTCCCGAAGCCGTATAAGTATATCGCCGAACATACGGTTCTGGTAAATGGCAACCATGCGTATCTTGGCAGCTTCCAGCAGGGCAAGAAACGCGCATACTTTATCCAGACAGGAACCCCGCCGGGCGACAAGGTCGGTAAAAAGACACTCGCCTTTGTTTTCCAGCAGTTCCGACAAAAGGGTAATTTTTTCATTGATCGACACCTCTTCGTACAGATCGTAAATCCGCTCCCGTGTTATGGACGACATAAGCTTTGAAAATGCTTTAACAAGATCCCAAATGTCGGCCTTTTCCCACAGATTTTCCTCGTCGAACGGAAGGGGGTTTTGAAGCTTTTCCCGCTCAATTACCCATTCCACTTCCCTTCCCCGTTCCCCAACCAGTTCGGCAAGTTTTTTGAACTTCTGATACTCGATAAGTTTGTTTACCAGGTCCTGCCGGGGATCTTCTATTTCGTCAAAGTCAATTTCCACGGGAATAAGCATACGGCTTTTTATATGAAGCAGTGATGCGGCCATAGCGTGAAATTCAGTAAGATCCTCAAGATCGAGCCTTGTCGCATACCGCATATAGTCAAGGTACTGTTCGGTAATCTGGGCTATGGGAATATCGTAAATGTTAACTTCGTTCTTTCGTATGAGAAAAAGGAGCAGATCCAGCGGGCCTTCAAATTCCTTGAGTTTGAAAATATGCGAGGCGTCCCGCGTGGAAAATTCATGAAGCGCCGGAGATTCTGGGCTTAGGGAAGGGCTTTCCATCGGTAGGAAGAGTATACCGCGTCCTGTCCGGGGAGTAAATACCCCGCGGCGGTTATTTCCTGGGGAGGCAGCGTTTCCAGGATATCCCGGTACGGCTTCCCGGTTCCGGGTTCCCGTGCGCCGGGCACAAGATCAAGCAGCGGCCGCAGGGCAAAGGCCCGTTCCCTGAGCCGGGGATGCGGAAGACACAACCCGGGCCCGTCGAGGATCTGTTCCCCAAACAGCAGAATGTCAATATCCAGGGAACGTTCCCCCCAGCGCCGCTCCAGCGCTCTGTCCCTGCCGTGCCGGGATTCGATATCCGCCAGTATGCCGAGCAGTTGGTATGCCTGTTCCCGGGGGTTCTTTCCGCCGTCCGAAGCGTTCACGGCGCGGCGCGGAAAAAAACCCGACACCGCGGCGTTCAGAAAGCGGGGTTGATCGGTGACGCCCAGCGGGGCGCTCCGGTAAAGCGGGGAAACCCGGAATTCGTCAAAAAATTTCCCCAGTTCCGCCGCGGCCGAACCGAGCAGCGCCTCTTCCGATCTTCCCTTGTGGGGCCGGTTGGAACCCAGCCCCAGCACACACAACGGCACCTTTAAAAGAGATCGTTCCCCGGCGCGCCTCCGGTTGCCGCCGCCGGAATCTTGCGCGGTCTGCCGGGTCCCCGGTGCGGGTCCCCTGATTCCCCGGAATCCGCGGTCTGCTGAAAGGCGGGCGCGCCCGTTACCGTCTCCGGCTCTGTCAAGGCCGGTTCCGGCTGAGCCGCCGGAACCGGCTGTGCCGGAGCCGGGACCGCCGCCTGGGCCGCCGGGACTGGCACAGCCGCCGGAGTTGAGGCTGCCGGTTTGACGGCGGTCTGCGGCGCCCTGTCGGGAAACATTATTTTCCTGAGCTTCTGTTCAATTTCCGCGGTAACGCCGGGATTATCGGTCAAATATTGTTTGGCGTTTTCCCTGCCCTGTCCGATTTTTTCTTCCCCGCAGGTAAACCACGCGCCTTTTTTGTCAATAAGCCCGTATTTTACCGCGGCGTCGAGAATACTGGCAATGGCGGAAACGCCTTTGCCGAACATAATCTCAAGTTCCGCTTTTCTGAACGGCGGCGCGACTTTGTTCTTTACCACTTTGACCCGAACCCGGTTTCCTATGGCGTCTGAATCGCCTTTCTCTATGGTTTCCACCCGGCGGACTTCCAGCCGCAACGAAGCGTAAAACTTGAGGGCGTTTCCGCCGGTTGTCGTTTCGGGGTTTCCGAACATTACCCCGATTTTCATACGAATTTGGTTGATAAAAATAAGAATTGTTCTTGATTTCCCGATGGTCGCGGTAAGTTTACGCAGGGCCTGGCTCATCAGCCGGGCCTGGAGGCCCATGTGGGCGTCACCCATGTCGCCCTCTATTTCCGCCTGGGGGGTCAGCGCGGCGACCGAGTCTACAACAATAATATCCACCGCTCCGGAACGCACCAGGCTTTCGGCTATTTCCAGCCCCTGTTCGCCCGTATCCGGCTGGGACACCCAGAGATCGTCGATGTTGACCCCCAGATTTTTGGCGTAAATCGGGTCCAGCGCGTGTTCCGCATCGACAAACGCGGCGATACCGCCGAGTTTTTGAGCCTCCGCTATGGCGTGGAGGGCCAGCGTCGTTTTTCCGCCCGACTCAGGGCCGTAAATTTCGAGGATGCGGCCCCTCGGATATCCGCCTATACCCAGCGCTTCATCCAAAAGGATGGAACCCGACGGGATCACTTCGACGCCCGCGGCGCTGCTGTGCGCACCCAGCTTCATCAGTGAGCCCTGCCCGTACTGTTTTTCGATCTGCAACCTGGCCGCTTCCAGGGCCTTTTCTTTTTCTTCGCTTGTCGCCAAAGGAATTCCTTTGGGTTTTTCCGATTCGCTCACCTTTGCCATCCTTTCCCTCCCCTTCCTTGTATGTATGGCAAGAACTGTATTTTTGATTTATTCC
>JAIRWM010000172.1 GCA_031268975.1 Treponema sp.
CCGCCGTCCCTGGCGGCCCGGCTGCGCCGGCTAATGGCGTCCTGCCATTTTTCACCTTGCGGAGTTTTCGCTCCGCGAAAACTCCTGGGGGTTATTCCAGCCGCCGTCCCTGGCGGCCCGGCTGCGCCGGCTAATGGCGTCCTGCCATTTTTCATCTTGCGGAGTTTTCGCTCTGCGAAAACTCCTGGGGGTTATTCCAGCCGCCGTCCCTGGCGGCTTTGCGTCAGAGCCGGCCCGTGAGGCCGCTTGCCCCGGCGGACACATTCCGGGGCGGGGGAGACGTAACAGTTTTGTTGGTGGGTAGGGTATGGCGGGGGGAGAGGTCAGCCGCCGGCCGGTTTGCCTTTGCGCCGTTTCGCTATAAGGTACCCAAGCACGCTGATAAGCAGCGCCCCCAGGACATCGACAATTAAATCTTTCATGGTATCGGCCAGCGCGTAATGGCCCGTCAGAACCGTGCCGTCCGGCAGTATATACTGCTGCATATTTAAATCCATGAACACGTCCATGATAAATTCGATTATTTCCCACAGGGTATCAAGCATAACCGCGAAACAAAACGAGAAAAACGATATGAACCAATCGCTTAACCCCAGGTTTATCCGTTCGCTTTTATTGATAATGTCGATGATGCAAAACCCGAACGAACTGAGCATGCCCCCGCTTAGGGCGTGCAAAATCGTATCCCAATGATAAAACTTGCGGTAATATCCCCGCACTTCCCCCAGAATAATCGCCGCATACAGAAACAGGATAAAAAATACGTGCATACTGTTGGAAAAGGAAATTTTAAATTTATGTTCCAGCGCCGAAGGCAGGAACAATGCGACCGATCCCAGGATGCACTGGAGCGATATTTTTATATAGTCGATGTAGGGACGGTGGTACGCGAACGTTCCGCCCGTTGCGGAAGAAATAATGCCCACGATACTATACATAAACGAGATAATAAAAAGTCCCAGGAGGATCTTTGACATTACTTCATAGGTTTTCATTTCTCGGTTATTTTAGCGGGTTTAGTGGGGTTGTCAAGCTTGAAACCCGCGGGCCCCCGATGTTTTGCGCCGCCGGGATCGGAAAATTTAAATATCCCCTTAAAAAACCGCGCTTCCGCCAAAAGCCCCCGCGGCGCGGGGCGGTTTCAAACCCAAGGGCTTGAAACCGCCCCTCCCTTACAAGGATTCGTGCCGGATCTGTAACACAAAAACACTGTTGCTCATAGTTCTGCTGTCGTATTCCAGATACACGTCGCTTATCTGTACCTTGGAATAGTCCGTCCCGTTCCCGTGGCGGATAATATAGACCCGGTAATTCGGGGTATAATTGGGGGGCATCCCTTTCATGGAAAAGAACTGTTTCCGGTCAAACAGATAGGGCACGAAGGAGGCCATCCCCGTGCTGTCCGGTTCCTTCCGCTTAAAGTGGGTCTCCAGAGTAAGGCCGTTACTTTCCGGCTGACTGCATTGCCGAATCCCACTGGGGGTAAGGAAGAGGGGCGATGGATGGGTGCTACGCGTGGGGCCTGTAAAAATACGACACTATGTATGGGGGGCCTTTGGCCCCCGGTGGGGTTTTTTAGGTTTATGCTGCTATTTGCGCGGTGTATACGCTATGGCGGGGCGCGGCCACGATACACGGCATGGGGCCGCTTGTAACGGGTTTGCCGCCGCTGAGGGGGCGAAAGAATGCCGCCGTATGGAACGCGCAAGGGATAGGAGGGGGGCGTGGCAACCTATGGTTGCCTAAGCCGCCACGGCGCGCAGCGCCGGGGCCGGAGCGTGGCAGCCGCAGGCTGCCGTAGCGGAGCCCCGGATAGCCCGGTTTTTTGCGGCTGCAGCCGCAAAAAATGCGCCCAAAAAAGGGATACCAATTCCTATGCGTATATCTTGAAGCCGAAGAGCTTGCTCTGTTCCCCTGTCCGGCCGTAGCTGCCATGAGGGCCGATCGCGTAAGCCGCCGCTTGCGGCGTGATCGCGGTTACCTTTTATACTTCCGCGATCCGGTGCGGGGTGAGGCCCGTGTCTTCGGTTCTGTGTTCCGCCGGGGCGCTTTACGCTTTTTTGTGAATCTTGTCTTCCGGGAGGAGGCGCAGGAGACATTCCGCAATGGCGGCGCTGTCCATGGGTTTGGCAAGGAAGCCGCTGAAGCCGTTTGAAAGGAACATGGCCCTGGCCTCGGATACGGCGTTGGCGGTTAGCGCCACGATGGGCGAGCCGGCGGAACTGCCCCCCTGCCGTAGTAGTGCGGCGGCTTCAACGCCGTCCATGCCCGGCATCATGTGATCCATAAAAATAAGGTCGTAGTGTTTTTCCGCGGCCATTTTTACCGCCTCCGCCCCGCTCTGCGCCGTGTCCGGTTTAATGTCAAAAGCGCCAAGCATGTAGGAAGCCACTTCCAGGTTGATTTCTATATCGTCTACCAAAAGCACCTTTGCTTCGCCCGCGGTAAATTCAATGACGATAATTTTTTCTTCCGGCAGATCATTGGGGGAACCTGTTTGAAAGTCGAGGGTTACGGTAAACACCGACCCTTTGCCATATTCGCTTTGTATGCCGATGGAACCGCCCATCATTGTGCAGAGCCGTTTGGTTATGACCAGCCCCAGGCCCGTGCCGCCCACCTTCTTGTTTTTTACAAGGTCCAGTTGTTCAAACGCGGTAAAGAGCCGGGGAATGGCGTCCTCCTGAATTCCTATGCCCGTGTCTTCCACGTCGAAACGGATGGAAACAGTATGGGTATCGCCGTTTTCGCCTGTAAGGGAAACGCGGAACTGCACGCCCCCGGCGGGTGTGTATTTAAGGGCGTTGTTAAGGAGGTTGATTACAATTTGGCTTACGCGTTTTTCATCGCCGTACACAACCGCGGGAAGATTCTTGTCAAAAACCGGGGTAAAGTACAATTTTTTTTCCCGGTACAGAAATTCAAACATCGAATTGAGATCCTCAAGCATGCCGGGCAGGCTGAAATACGCGGGAACGAGCTCCAGTTTTCCCGCTTCTATTTTGGAAAAATCCAGAATGTCGTTGATAAGGCTTAAAAGCACGGTGGAAGCATTTTCGATGTTCTTTAGATACCCCTGCTGCTCCCCGCTGAGGGGGGTGCTCTTGAGCATGGTTGACATTCCTATGATGGCGTTCATCGGCGTGCGTATTTCGTGGGACACGGTGGCCAGAAAATCGGACTTTGCCTTGTTGGCAGATTCCGCTTCCCGCTTTGCGGCGAGCATTTCCGTGGTGTCGTAAAACAGCGCCATCGCCCCCATGGGCCGCCCGGTTTCATCGGTCATCGGGGTTACCTGTATGCTGTAATCCCGGCTTTTGCCGTCCCCGCCAAAGTCGATGCTTTCATCGGCGTGAAAGGACTCCGCAAAAAACAAAAGGCCGCTGAATATGGAATCCATCTTTTCAATAAAGGACGCGGAGGTTCGGGACGCGAAGATATCACGGTAGGTCGAATTCTGGATCATGCCAAAGCCGGGAACGCGGCTTCGCTTGAGAAACGCGTCGGTGCAGTGGGCTATGTTCCCTTTCTGATCGAAAAGGATGATAATATCCGGACAGTTTTCCAGCAGCAGGTTCATGTACTTTTCCAGCTCCGATTTTTTTTCGGACACTATCCTGCTGAGTCTGTCGTTTGCCTCGGCGGTGATTTTGTTGCGATCAATAAGGCTCCGCGCCAGCTTGAGTTCCCGTTCGAGTTTTTTTGCTTCAATCCGCGCTTTTCTTAATTCCGCCTGTGCATCTTCAACGGATTCCGGTTCGTCTTTCATGTCCGTGTCCGGCGTTATATCATACAGATTACAATGCTGTCGTTATGGCTCCGGTTTCTGGTGTTTCCGTTCCGCTCATAAACCGGACATAATTCCGTGCCGGAATAGCACAGATGGAAGGGCAGGCTGCCTTTAAGAGCCTCCTGTACTTTTTGCATCTCCGCCTCGGGATGAAAGTTCTGGGCAAAGTAACGGCCTATGCAGGAAAAAATCAACATGAAGCTGCCTACACCGTTGCTCCGCCCCAGTGCCAAGGCGATCTTGATGGTTTCTTCGGTAACGGAGAGCACTTCCCTGGCGTCGATTACCCCCACCTGGAGGGAGGCTCCCACGGGCATCGCGCCCCCGCAAACCGCGTAGCCTTCGGGGGTAATGGCGAACATTACCCGGATTACCGGCTGTGTGCCATCGTTATAATCAAGGATAAACGGGTGCGCGTTGATCCCCATGATAGCCCCGTCCGGCTCTTTTTGCAGCCCAAGACCGAGAAGGTAGTCCGCCACGGAAATCCCGTTCACCTGTTCAAGCTGATTACCGGTGGACGCGGTTACCACTCCCTTGTCCCGGAAGGCCCGTTTTTCCGAAAGGCCGCCGATGATGAACATGGGTTTTATGTTGCCGTAAAAAAGGATGAACGCATAGCGATCCCGATAGGCCTTTTCGTGAAAGATAACCATTGATTCATGGTAGTCGGCGTTGTGATCCACCGCGATGGTCCCGAAATTCGGCACATTGCCGGAAACGGAACTGAAGGCGCCGGCAAAAAAGTCGCCGCTTACATTCGTCAGGAGCGGGGCAAAACTCAGCATCAGGCCGGGCTTTTCCGCCCGGCCTGCCGAGACGCTTTCCCAGGCGGCGCGGATAGGCGACATATCCTCTTTGCCTATCGGATCGGTAAGGCCGGTGACAAACTCGACATCATCACTGGTTAGCACGGTAAGGAAGAGAAGCGTTTCTCCGGCGGCATCTTCCGAAGCCCCGGCGATGCTTGTGGTTCCCACAATTTCAAAGGGGAGTTTTTTCGCCAGATCTTCCACGGCGCCGGCGCTTATAAAATCGGCAAAACAACTGACAAGGCCGATGGAATGGGCAAGAAGGGGCCCTTCCTTTTCGAGACGGCCGCACAGCTCCGCAATTGCCGATTCGGGATCGTCAATTTCCGAAGTATGGATGGTTATAGTCTTTATCATACTTCATCCTACAATAGTTATAATAAAATAGGTAGCACGATGGTGCCGGGGGCAGCAATGCCAAATGAGGCACCTGTGGCACGCCGCAAGCTATGCTTGCGGTGGTACACGCACAGTCAGCGCGGCCCCCGGGATGGAAACCGCAGGGCCCTAATGCTGCGCATTTTGGGTTCCCAGGGGGCCCCGGCGCCCGCGCGTTCTATTCGCCGGGGGGGAAGGGCGCAAGCTTGCGTTTGCGGTGCGGTTACGGGTATGTCTTTTACAACTCCGCTATCTGGTGCAGGGTCAGGCCCGTGTCTTCTGCTATGTGTTCCGCCGGGACGCCGCGGTTTTTTAGTTTCCGGGCAAACTCTATCGCCTTCTTTTGTTCACCTTCCTGGATGCCCTTTTGGATACCTTCCTGGATACCCTTTTGCATGCCTTCCCGGATGCCCGCCCGTCTTGCGTCTACCACTTTGCTCTGGGTGTCCACCACGTACTTGTACTCACTCATCAACTGCGCCCGTTCCA
>JAIRWM010000008.1 GCA_031268975.1 Treponema sp.
TTTTTTTGACGGGGACGAGTTGAGAGAGCTTTTGCGCAGCCGCATTGAAAAAAATCTTGTATATCCGCCGTTGGCGCGGCGGCGCAACATTGAGGGAAAGGTTGGCTGTGTTTTGCGGATAGGGGGAGACGGCAGACTGCTGCAAAACAATATCAGCCACAGTTCGGGAAGCGCGATTCTTGACAGGGCGGCGCTGGAACTGTTTGCCGGTATTTTTCCCCTTACGGAAATACGCTCGGACAGAACCGCGACAGTGACGATCAGCGTCGAGTACAGGCTAAAATGACCGGTAAATGGCACCGCGAATACTGCCGGGCGGGAGCCGCGATACGCGGCTTTGGCGGCGCGTTCTGGCGGGTTTTCCTCGCGGCTTTTTTTTGCGCACTCTGCGCCGCCTGCGGTAAAACCGATCCGCAGCCGGCCGGGGATCGGCGGACGGTTACCGACCCCATGGGTTTCACGGTTACTTTTCCGTCCCCGCCGGAACGAATCATCTCATCCGCGCCTTCAAACACGGAGATCATCGCAATGCTTGGCATGGGCGGGAAGCTTATCGCGATAGATAAGTATTCGCTGGGCATAGAAAGCATTGGCGTGGATTTACCCGCCATCGACTTTGTTTATCCGGACGCCGAGGCCATTGTGCGTCTTAACCCGGATCTTATTATCGCCAGCGAACACAACAGGGTTTCCGGCGGCGATCCGTTCAAACTGCTTCGGGATATGGGAATCGCTACGGTTTATCTTCCAACAAGCGGCGGTATAGACGAAATTTACCGGGACATAACGTTTATCGCTGACATTCTGGAAGTTCCCGAAAAAGGCGCGCAGATGAAAGAGGCGATGAAAGCAGGCATCGAAAAAACCGCCGCTGTTGGAAAGACAATCACGGAAAAAAGGACTGTGTATTTTGAGATTTCGCCCCTGCCGGGGCTGGTGTCTTTTGGAAAAAATACGTTTCTTGACGAGATGATAGGTATTATCGGGGCGGAAAACATTTTTGCCGATCAGACCGGCTGGATAGCTCCGGGCGGCGAAGCGGTTATTGAGCGGAACCCTGATGTGATTCTCACAAACACGGCAGGCGGCGTTTTGCCGGAATCTTCCGGTCTCCGCACAGAGGCCGTCATTGCGGAGATAAAGGCCCGGCCGGGTTTTGGCGGTATCGCGGCCGTGCGGAACGGGCGCGTGTACCACATTGACGCCAATTCCTCCGCGCGGCCCGGGCCCAATATTGTTAAGGCGCTGAAAGAAATGGCCCGGGCGGTGTATCCTGAATACTATGAATAGTTCCGAAAGACCGCCGCGCATAAACGGCCTTGCCGCCGTTGTGTTTTGTTCACTGGTGATTCTTGTATGCGGCGCTTCTCTGGGAAGTTCAACAGCCGGACTTTTTTCAGGTGACGCAAAAGCGCTTTCCGTATTTGTGTTTCTCAGGGCGCCGCGGGTACTTTTGGCGTTCATGGTGGGCGGTGCACTGGCGGTCAGCGGTGCCGTCTTTCAGGCAACACTGAAAAATCAGCTTGCTTCTCCGTATATCCTTGGAGTATCGTCAGGCGCGTCTTTGGGCGCCGCCCTGGTAATGACACTGGGTATACATTTCGCGGGTGGATTAACGCTGCCGTTTGTGGGCTTTGTGTTTGGCCTGGGAACGGTTTTTCTTGTAGTGGCCCTTTCATCAAGACTGGATAAAAGCCTTTCAAACAATACAATCATCCTGTTCGGAATGGTGTTTTCGCTTTTTGTAAACGCCATACTTACCACGCTGCTTTCCCTGTTCCGGGAAGAACTGCGGAATCTTTTTATCTGGCAGTTGGGAAGCTTTTCCCTTAAAGGCTGGAGCTCTGTCCGCCTTATGCTGCCGTTTCTTGTAATCGGCTTTGCGGGGATTTACCGTTATACGAAAGAAATGGATATACTGAGTTTTGGCGAAGACGAAGCCCGTTCCATGGGCGTTGAAGCCCTTAGTGTCCGCAAAAGACTTTTCTTTTTCGCGAGTCTGCTTACCGGTGCGGCCGTCGCCCTGAGTGGAGCCATCGGCTTTGTGGATCTTATCGCTCCCCATATGGCCCGTAAAATTACCGGATCAAATCACCGTCGGGTTATTCCCTGTTCGTTTTTTGCCGGAGGCGCCCTCATGGTGGTTTCGGATCTTGTTGCCAGGACGATCATTTCCCCGTCGGAACTGCCGGTGGGGGCGATTACGGCCCTTATCGGAGCGCCGTTTTTTGCCTGGGTTTATTTCAGGAAAAAGTGATGCTGGAAATACAAAACCTGTACTGCGGCTATACGGAAGGAAACGACATCCTTAAAGGAATTTGCCTCTACCTTGAAGCCGGGGAAATTCTCTGCCTTGTGGGGCCCAACGGCTGCGGGAAAAGTACCCTGCTTAAAGCCGCAGCCCGGCTTCTTCCGTTTCGGGGAAGCGTGAAAATTCTGGGTAAAGAAAGCGGATCTTGTTCCCGGAAAGAGCTTGCCCGGCGCATCGCGTTTTTGGGACAAAGCTCGACGCTGTTTTTCCCGTATACGGTATACGAAACAGCCGCGATGGGACGTTACGCCTACGGCCGGACATTTTTTGGCGGGCTTTCCCGGACAGACAGGGACATTATTGACGATGTTCTGGATACCCTGGAATTGTCCTGTGTACGGGACAGTCTTATCAGCGAGCTTTCAGGCGGCCAGCTCCAGCGGGTTTTTCTTGCCCGTACCATCATCCAAAATCCGGACATTATCCTGCTGGACGAGCCGACAAATCATCTGGACATGAAACATCAAATCGGCCTGCTTGAGTATCTTGGCCGCTGGACGGCGAAAGAAAACAAGGCGGCCATTGCCGTCCTTCACGACCTTAACATGGCCCTCCACTTTGGAAAACGCGCCGTCCTTATGTGCGGGGGAATCCTTGCCGCACAGGGCCCGGTAGAAAACGTTTTCACGGGGGATGCCCTTGAAAAAGCCTACAGCATGGACATACGGGGCTTTATGACCGAATCGCTGGAAAAGTGGAAAAAAGGCGTATAAGAACGAGCTTCGAACTATAGGTCTTCGGTACTGCCGCTTTTGATTTTTTTTATGTAAAAATCGAGAGCGGTTAACCTGATGGATACATTTTCGTCGGCGGAAGCGCCCTTTTTGCAGTTCTTAAGGACGCCGGACAGGTTTTCAATAAGCTTTTTCCCCTGTTTCATGCCGACCTCTTCGGCCACAGGAGCATAGGAGTCCAAATCTGCCATAACGCTGTCGTCGACACCGTTAAAACCCGACGCGGGAAGGCCTGAGAGCAGTTTTACAAGCTTTTCGCAGAATTCTTCTATCGTCATATCGCTACCTCTTGTCTTTTGTCCCCTAATCACTTTAAGTGTACTATTTTTCCCCTTTTTACACAAGGCGGTTCTTTGCGGAGGCCAATACCCGGAAATCCGCCTGCGAGGGGGCTTACTGGGAATTTTGCTCGTTGCTTCTGACCAGGCGCTTTGCCAGAAGCTTGGAAAGAAAGATTCCGTAATAGGGATATTCCCGGATAACATTGATAAAATTTTCCCGGGCAAGCAGGATAAGCTTTCCCGGACTGAGCGCTTTCACAGTCGCCGAACGGTGTTCGTTAAGAAGGAATGACATTTCTCCCATAAAAATATCCTGGGGCGAAAGGGTTCCTACCTGCTTGCCGTTATGGAAAACCCCGTAACTGCCCGAAGTAATATAGTAAAGAAAGTCGCTGGGATCCTCTTCTTTAATGACAATGTCTCCCGTTTTTACCCGGATTATCTGTTCGCGGGAAAAGCCGACAGGCACTTCGTGTTCGACGGTTGTATCATGTTTTATGATAAGGGCAACCTGGTTTCCCTTGGCGTTGTATTTTAATTCGTGGGAAAGGCTTGCCGCCATGCGTATGCCCCGGCCATGGAGACTAAACTGATCCTGGTTGGCGATTTTTTTGACATGGGCTTTAACGTCAAACCCGTTTCCTTCGTCATGGATGATAAAAACCGTTTTGTCGGTCTTTATTTCCCACAAAAGCAGCACTTTTTTTGCATTGATCGCCGGATCCATGCATCGCTGGACAATTAAGTCTATCGGAGAAATGCCGCTGTTGACGGCGTCGGTTTTTTCATCATAACTGATGCCGCAGTTGCCATGTTCAATGGCATTGACAATAAGCTCCGAAAGGGAAAGCTGCAGATGCATTTTACTGTCCGGATTGATAACTCCGCGCTGGGCGAGAATTGTCGCGCCGATGCCGGAATAAAGCGGGACGGCAAGGAGATCGTTTTCTATGGTGAAACTCCCGGAAGCGCCGTCCAAAAGGTTTTTGGTAAATTCGCGCTGAAAAATAATCTGAAAATTTTCCTCGATAATCTGAATATTTTTTACCAGATGGGATCGGAGCCGGTAGTTATCCAGCAGGGTAAGCACATTTATGGACTTGTATTTTTTTAAAAGATTTTCTTCCCGGTCTTTTTCGTTGGAAAAAAGGCCGATAATCCCGAAGTTAAGGATCCATTTGTCGTTCTGAATGTGCGATACAATTTCTTTTAAGTTGATGGAAGGATCCGAAAAATTAATTACCACCAGTTCCGGCAGCGCGTAGTTTAAGAATTCAAGGATCTCCTTTTCCTGTTCAAGAAAAAGGAGATCGTATTTACTGTCCGGCAGCTGGCTAAAAGCCAGCTCAACTTTTCGCTTTATCTCGGGATCCGAATTTATAATGCCCAGGGTACTCATGAATCCTCCGATGATTACGCCGGTGGCCTGGCGGAGATTTACCCCGCCAGTATAGCCTCATTCGGGAAAAAGAACTACCTCCCCAGGGCCGTTTACCAGAATTTGTTCCAGTATCTGCCGGATTTCCCCTGTGGTGACCGAGCGGTACAGTTCCGGCCGCTGTTCAAGGCGGGAAAGAGGAATGCCAAGGATGCGGTT
The DNA here is from genome assembly GCA_031268975.1 of Treponema sp. Taxonomy (GTDB): domain Bacteria; phylum Spirochaetota; class Spirochaetia; order Treponematales; family Breznakiellaceae; genus JAIROH01. The sequence continues at coordinate 4,924 of JAIRWM010000008.1, forward strand.
AAAGATGGCGTAATTCCGGGCGATAAAAGCGTTGTTTTCCATGGACTGCGCAAAACTTTTGACCACCGCTTCTTTCGCCCTGGTAAACACGTCTTCGTCTATTTTGCCGGCGGCAGTCTGGGCCAGGAGCTCTTTAACTTCGTCCCTCAGTTCTCCGGATCGATCCGGATCGCAGATAAAAAACACCCCCAGGGAAAGCTCGCCTTTCGGCGTTGGCGAAAGTGAAAAATTTCCCGATATTGAGTAAACTCCGCCCAGGCTTTCCCGTATCGCGTCGTTCAAAATAATATCCATGTACTCGTTCAATACCAGAACCGCGGCGCTGTCCCGCTCTGTCCAGGACGCCGCGCTGAACCATGCCATATATGTCATGGATTTTTGCTCTTTCCCCCCGCGTACGATTCTTTCTTCCCTGCCCGGCCGCGTTATACCCGGATCGTCCCAGCTGTCCCAGGCGGGGTTTCCTGTTCCGGGGATAGAGGCAATCCAGGTTTCCGCCAGGGCGCGGATTAAAGGATAATGGCCGTCGCCGGAGGGGCCCAGGTTACCGACAAAAACGAAGGTATAATCCTGGGGGTTCAGGGCTTTTTTCAGGAATGCGGCGGCTTTTTCCGCGCTGAGCCGATCCAGATCGGGGAGTTCAAGCGGCTTAAACCGGGGATGATTCCCGTATACAAATTTGGTTACCTCCCGGGAAAAAGCCGTTTCCGGGTTGCCTTCTTCCTGCAAAAGGCTTGTTCGCCGCGCTGCCCGGACAAGGTTCAATCCGGTGTCGTCAATCCGGGGCTGGGTAAAACTGACATACAAAAGCTGAAAAAAGCTTTCGATGTCGCGCAGCGAGGTTTCGCCGGTAAACCCCCTGATATACGTGTCTGTCCAGAATGAAAGGGAAAGCTGTTTGTCGGAAAGAAACCGGGAAAGTCCGGGCCTGTCCAGCGGCCCAAGGCCGGACGCGTTCTGTATTTCCTGTGCCATATAGGCGGATATGTCGTCTCCCAATGGAACGCTGCTTTCGCCGCCCTTTGCCAGAGCATACAAGTTAAGCACGTTATTCCGGTTTGCTGTTTCTTTAAGGATGAGTTTTGCACCGTTGCTCAATGTCCACATTACCGCGCCGGAAGGATCGGCGCTTTCATTTATGACAGAGCCGGCCCCTTCCACCGGCCCCTGTACGAGGCCGGCCTGTTTTTCCGTTCCCTCGTGCGGGGCGGCCTTTTCACGACTTTCCCGGATTAGGTCTTTAAGGACCGAACCGGGATCGGCCTGCAGCGGCACGTTTTCTTTTTCGGGAACGACAATGACAGCGGTCAAATCATCATCAGCGTAATAAGAAGCTACCGCGGCGTTTACCACTTCAAGATCTATGCCGGGAAGCATTCTTTCGGCGGCTTCCAGTTCCCACTCGACATCAGGTGTTATTCCGTCATAAAGAAAATCGTTTACAAAGTTGTCTATAAACCGGTTTGATTCCCGTCTGTCTTCTTCGGAAACCTGGAATTCCAGGTAGGAAACAAGGCTTGCTTTAGCCCTGTCCAGTTCGTCCTGGGAAAAACCAAAACGTTCCAGCGATTCCTTTTCCAGAAGAAGGGCCTTTAATGTTTCCGTTGCCTGCCCTGTTTTTGTCTGGGCCGCCATAACATAGAACCGCGACATTTTGCCGTACTGGGAAGGCCAGGAAACGGCGTCGATAAAGGGCGCTTCTTCTTTCGAGGCGGCATCTTCGCTCCGCAGCCCGGTCATAAACGATACAAGGCGATCAACAAGGCTTTCCCGAAACCACTTTAGATCGTTCCCGCTTTCCAGGTAACTGCGTTTGTAGTAAAGGTGTACTGTCGCGTAGGGCAGTTCGGGATCGGAAATAATCTCCATCCGCGAGCTGCCATAAACCGGTCCGGGAAGCTCATAATACGGCCGTGCCCGGGGGCCGGAAGCGGGGGCCCGGAAATGGGAAGCCAGTTCTTTTTCCAGGGTTTTCCCGTCAAAATCGCCGATCAGGATTAACGCCATGTTTTCGTTTCGGTACCAGGCTTTATAGAACGCTTCGAGCCGTTCGGCCGGAGCGTTCCTGATAATATCGGAAAGGCCGATGGGAAGCCTGTGGGCATACCGGGAACCTTTGAAAATAACCTGGAATATTTTTTCCCGCACCCTTTCTTCCGCCCCAAGACGGCTGCGGTACTCTTCCAGAATAACCGCCCGTTCGTCGTCTACGTCTTTTGGGGAAAACGTAATGAACCGCGTCCAGTCGTCCAGTATGGAAAGGGCTTTTTCGGGGATACGCCGTATCCCGTTTTCTCCGGTTTCTGTTGGAACTTCTATGCCGTATACGGTCTGATCATAGCTGGTGTAGGCGTTTATCTCCGGGCCAAAGCGCATTCCCAGGGAACGCAGATAGTTTGTCAGCTCGGCTTCGGGAAAATTCAGGGTACCGTTAAAGGCCATGTGTTCGGTGAAGTGGGCCAATCCCCGTTCATTTTCGTTTTCCAGTACGGAGCCCGCCTTAACGGCCAGGGTAAGATAGGCGCGTTCTTTAGGGAGCGAATTTTCAAGGATCATGTACCGCAGACCGTTTGGAAGGGTTCCGGTAATCAGATTTTTCATGGCCGGAATGGCATCGCTGCCAAGGCCAAGCCGCCCGTACGGGTCCGGGGCAGGCGTGAACAGGTCTGCCGGGCGGGGCCGGGAGAGGGTTTCCTCCGCGTACCCGGGAATCCCTGTCAGAGCCAGGAAAAGGATAAAAAGCGGAAAAACAGGGCCAAGACAACCCGGTTTATACTTCCGAAAAGCGGGGAAAATATGTTTCATAAAAACCTCTCCTTATAAGTATACTCAAAAAATCAGGATAGTGTTATACTTTTGAACAGGGTATGTACCCACTTGCGAATCGAAACGGAGGTACCACGTGCGGCTACTTACGAGATCAGATTTTGACGGTTTGGCATGCGGCGCCCTGCTTGAATATTTGGGCGTAATCGACGACTGGAAATTCGTCCATCCCAAAGATATCCAGGACGGTCTTGTGGAAGCGGGCCCAGACGATGTACTGGCAAATATTCCCTATATAAAAGGATGCAAGCTCTGGTTTGATCACCATTACAGTGAATCCGAGCGGCTCCAGGCCGAAGGGGGAGTGTACTTTGAGGGCGTTTCGCGCCCTGCTCCCAGCTGCGCCAGGGTCGTTTACGACTATTACGGGGGCGGCGAAAAGCTTGGCCGCTTTAGGGAAATGGTCGAATTTGTGGACAGGGTTGATTCAGGAAACCTTACCGCCGATGAAATACTCAATCCTGAAGGCTGGATACTTCTGGGGTTTATTATGGATCCCCGTACCGGTCTTGGCCGTTTCAGGAACTTTACCATAAGCAATTACGATCTTATGCGCCAACTGGCAAAAGCATGCCGGGAAAAGTCCATAGACGAAATCCTCGCCATGCCGGATGTACAGGAGCGGATCAGCATGTATAACCAACAGACAGAGCTTTTTCGCGGCATGATTGAAAAGTACGCCCGTGTGGACGGTTCGGCGATTGTCGTGGATCTGCGCGGTGTTGAAACCATACAGGTGGGAAATCGTTTTCTCATCTACACCATGTTTCCCGGACAGAATATTTCCGTCTGGATTGTTGACGGCAAGAACAAGCAGAACTGCGCCATTACCGTGGGGTACAGTATTATTAACCGCGGAGCCTCGGTCAATGTGGGCAGCCTTCTGCTCAAATACGGCGGCGGCGGCCATCCCCAGGCGGGAACCTGCCAGGTAGAGTATGATGACGCCGACAGGGTTATCAGGGAAATTGTAGCCGCCGTCCGGTGAAAGGCCGTCATGGCAGATTCTCGTGCCGCTGTTTTTGTGATACACTTTCACGATGGAAGTAAACCTTTATTCCCTCGGCGCCGCGGAAGAAGTAACCGGCTCCAGGCATGTGCTGGAAGTTGACGGAAAAAGCTACATGGTGGACTGTGGGGCCTTTCAGGGTTCCCGGGCAGAGGCGGACCGGAAAAACAGAAACATCAGCATGGAAGCCGGCGGCGTGGAAGCTGTCGTGGTTACCCACGGCCATTTCGATCACTGCGGCATGCTTCCCCTGCTTACGGAAAACGGATACCGGGGAAACATTTACGCCACTCCCGCCACACGGGATATTTCCAGCCTGGTGATGATGGATTCGGCCAGAATCCAGGCCAGGGACGCCGAATATCTTCGAAAGCAGGCGAAAAAGAAAGGCGAAAAGTTCAACTGGGAACCGATTTACACGGAAAAAGCGGCCATTGAAGTTACCGGCCAAATTGTGGGGATTTCTTACGAGCGGCCGTTCCATCTCGGCGACGGCGTGCAGTGCACGTTTTACGACGCGGGCCACATTCTTGGATCGGCAATGGCTTCCATAACGGTAAAGGGCGGCGGCAAAGAACGCAACGTGCTGTTTTCAGGCGATCTGGGCCGCAGGGGAAAGCCGATTATCCGCGATCCGGCCAGGCCGCCGGCGCCTGATTACCTGATTGTGGAAAGCACATATGGAGACAGGCTGCATGACAAAACTGACGATGCCCTGGAAACGCTTGCGGAAATAGCCAAACGTTGTGTCGCGAACCGGGGGAGGATCATTATTCCTTCATTCGCCATCGAAAGAACACAGGAACTGGTATACTATTTCCACCTGCTTGTAGACGAAGGAGTAATACCGGAAATTCCGATTTATGTTGATTCTCCCATGGCAACCAGCGCGACGACGATTTTCCAGGTTCATCCTGAATGTTATGACGAAGATATCCACGAAGCCTTTATCAAACATCATAAAAATCCGTTTGGTTTTAACAGTCTCCACTTTACTACCAGTGTTGACGAGTCCAAGGCCCTCAACGATGCCAAAGGGCCGGTGATTATCATCAGCGCGGACGGCATGTGCGAAGCGGGACGCATTCAGCATCATCTTATTCACAGTATTTCCGATACAAACACAACCATACTTATTGTGGGGTTTATGGCGGAAAATACCCTTGGCAGGCGTATCCGGAACAAGGAGGCCGAAGTAAAGATACACGGCATGTGGTTCAAGCGCAAAGCCCAGGTGGAAGCCATTAACGCGTTCAGCGCCCACGCCGATTACAGCGAGGCCGATGCCTGGATCGAAAGCCTGGATTGTTCCCGGCTTAGGAAGATCTTTATCGTTCACGGGGAACCAAAGGCCCAGACCGCTTTCAAGAAATACCTTGAAGGCAAGGGCCGCCCGGAACCGGTAATTGTAAAATACGGGGAAACCTACAGTCTGGAGTAACCTGGGACAGACATATGGCCTATATTACCGGCTTTCATGCCATTGAAGAACATCTCCTGTCTGGAGGGGAACCCCGCGCTTCGCGCCCGGTGGATGTTACCGGCACAGTAGGGCCGCTTTTGTCGGCCAAACCGGGGCCGAGGGCGCGGGAACTGGTAAGTCTGGCCCTGTCGCGCGGCGTCCGCGTGGACCGGGTGGGCACTGCCGAACTGGATCGCCGGGCGCCGGGACACCGGGGTCTGGCGCTTGAAGTTTCAGGCGGCCGTGGGGGAGTTTCCGCCCCGGCGGAAGCTGCCGGCGGGCCCGCCGCGGTGGAGGAATTTCTTGCCGGACTGGGCAGCCGCCCCGACGCCCTTGTGATGATCCTTGATGAAATAACCGATCCCCACAATTACGGCGCGATACTCCGTTCCTGTGATCAGTTCGGGGCGGATCTTGTTATCAGCAGGCGGCGGCGTAACGCGAAAAACGCCCCGGTTATCGCCCGGACTTCCGCGGGGGCAAGCGCATGGGTGCCGAATGTGGAAGAAGGCAACCTTGTCCGGGCAGTGCAGCTGCTCAGGGAAAACGGCTTTTGGATTTACGGCGCCGACATGAACGGTACGCGGGTCTGGGAGCTTGACCTTTCCGGGCGCACGGCCATTGTTATGGGGGGCGAAGCGGGGCTTTCACGGCTTCTTAAAGAACGCTGCGACGGCATAGCGGCCATTCCCTGTTCCGGCCGGATTGACTCCCTTAACGTGTCGGTCGCCGCCGGAATACTCCTGTACGAGGCGAGGCGGCAGAGGGCCATAAAGTGAAACGGGAACTTGCCGCCGAGCTTGTACGGAAAAGCCTTCATGTGCTTATTGCGCTCTCGCCGGTTTTTTCCTCCATAGACCACACAGGGACGCTTATTCTTATCGCCTCGGGCACCCTTGTGTATGTCTGTTTTGAGCTTTTGCGGTATAACGGGACAAAAATCCCCGTTATTTCCTTTTTGACGGATTTTGCCTCGCGCAGCCGGGATAAAGGCCGCTTTGTGCTGGGTCCGGTTACCCTGGGCGCCGGGGCGTTTCTCAGCCTGGCTGTGTTTCCGCCCACCGCGGCGGCGGTTGCCGTTTATACCCTGGCCCTGGGTGACAGCGTATCGAGCATAGTCGGCAGATTTTTCGGAAGAATCCGCCCGGCTTTTTTATGCGGAAAAAGCGTCGAAGGATCGCTGGCCTGTTTTACCGTCGTCTTTCTTTGTTCCTGGCCGGCAAGCGGCAGCCTGGTTACCGCCGTAGTCGTCGCGGCCGCGGCCACGATAGCGGAGGCGCTGCCGCTCAAAGATTGGGACAATATCGTCATTCCACTTGTCGCCGGCTGCGCCTGTCTGGCGGCTGAAGCTTTACAGCCACAAATACACCTGATGTAATTTTGCGCTTATAAGCCAGGTTCCCGCGCAAAGCATAATAAAACCCGGAACCGGGGTCAGCCAGGTGTCGGCGTTTATCAAAAGTTCCCTGCCCGCACAAACAAGAAAAGCGCCCAGTCCGATACCAAGGTATTCCCTGGAACCTCTGGTATAGGCGGCGACAAAAAAGCTTAACACGGAAATAACAAGGATGCTTGTTTCAGCCAGCCGGAGAACAACCGTATACCCGGACAGCATGACAAGATTTGTATCCCAGGAAAATCCGTCAATGGGAATACCCAGAGAAACGACAAGCGCGGCAACGGCTGTTATGGCGACAACCGTTCCCTGCTTTTGCAGTTGGAAACCCGCGGCATACACGCTGGACGCAAAAAGGGAAAGAACCCCGAAAAAACGGCCAAAAAAGAGAAGCCGCGCTCCTACGGTAAGGAAAAAACCGGAAAAGCCGTATAATTCCCTTAACGGCATAACAAGGCGCAGAATCTCAAAAACAAAGGAAAGGGTAAACAGGCCAAAAAACAGGATTTCCGGCGATTGGGTTTTTTCAAAAAAGAAGTAGATCAAAATTGAAGCAGCCAGGGAATAGAAAATAGAAACCGAGGCTGTAACAAAAGGCGCCTGGGGAGCGACGGCAAAGAAATAACCGGCGGCCCGTTGAAGCAGACCGGGAATCCGTTTAACCGCCGTCCCGGTCAATTCGGGATACAGGGGAAGCAGCCGGGTCATGTGGAAAAGAGCCACCAGCAGACAGACAGAGGAAAGCGCGATTCCCGCCATAAAGTAACGGTTCCTTTGGGACAGTGTCATGGAATCAAGCATAAATCAAGCTTTGTTTCTTCTCAAGGCTTATCCCCAAAACTCCGATATTCAAGTGGAGGAGACCGTATATGTACAAAAAGGTGCTTTTTATTGCCGCTGTCTTCCTTTTGGGAAGCTTTCTGTGGGCTGGAGATACCGCTGTTTTTGTGGATCTTGGGTTTTCTCCCGATGGCAGAACATATATGTTTGGTCAGTATGGAATACAGTCCGAAACCCTGCGTCCCTGGGCGGATTTATACATTGTTGATGTGCCCAACAACAACTTTGTTTCCGGCGGCAGAATATCGTATACCCATGACGGATCCGTCGTAGCCGGACAGGACGGATCCGGCGCTCTTTACCGGCTTATTGCCAGGAACGCGGCTTTGGCAGAACGCCACAATATCGGTTTTCTGTTTCAGGGCCAGCCGCTGTATGTTTCCCTTAACAACGGATCAGGCTCATCGGGCGAATCCATAGAATTCCGGGATTTTGAAAAATCCGCCTCGTTCAGGGCGAATTTAAACGCTCTGGTTGAAGGATCGGGAACGGCCGCGAAATCATCTTTTTTTATTAACCTTGAAAGGCGTGGCAGCGATGGCGTGGTAAAAAACTATACTGTCGGCAATCCACAGATAAAACGCCAGGGCATTACCGGTTACCAGATACGGAAAGTGATGGTTGCTCCCAAAGACGGGTCGATTGTTTTTGTTATTGAGATGAGGAAACCGAACGCTTCCGGCGGCGTCGATCTTCGCTATATGGTAGAAGCCTTGAGACTGTAAAGCCGCGCCCAAAATTCCCCGCCGGGGAGCCTCCGGTTCGGCGCACAGTTCGGGGAGAGCGTATATGTGGTGTTAAAAGACGAAGCGCCAATACGGGAACTGGAAGCTATGGAAGTACTGATTTATTCAATCGAGAATAAATCAGTACTACTTTAATGTGGATGCAATAGGCCTTGCAACGTATAAGAAACGAAATCGGGCTGTAGATTAGTACATAAAAAAAGAATATTTTTTCCCCGTCAACTGTTTTTATGAATTATTATCTCAAGTGCTTTTTCACGATCTTTTCTTTTATCGAGATAGTCAAGAATAATACTTAATTCAGCAAAATACTCTTCTGTTATTTTTAAAATAGACTTATGGGCCTCCTTTGAATAATCATGGGCAAAGTCAATTTTTGATTCCGTCTGTGGGGTACATACCCCGCCCCTTGGGCTAAACTTGACCGGCAGAAATACTAAAAAGAATTATAACCACCAAGCCGTCCAGGGACGGCGGGACACAAAGGGGCACAAAGGGGAAGAGGAAAGTCAAAGGACGACTCTCCTCTCCCCGTCTTTTAACAGTTTTGTATTGAAGTTGAACAAAAAACCCGCCCAGAAACCGCGCGCGAAACATTGAGCGCGTTTCTCTAGGAATATCAGCGCGGCGTAGGCCCGGTAATGGCTGCTGTTACGATAAAGGCCAAAGGGCCGCCGCCGGAGAAACCGCGCGCGAAACATTGAGCGCGGCTCCCCCGGCACGGCAGCCGGACGTGGGGTTCAGCACAAGTATACCGCCCCTCCGGCCTGTTTTCCAGGCTCTCCGGCCCGACCGAAGAACCCTGCCGCCTGACCGGAGAGCTCTCCGGCGTGACGGGAGAGCTCTCCGGCGTGACGGGAGAGCTCTCCGGCGTAATGGGAGAGCTCTCCGGCGTAATGGGAGAGCTCGGCAATGTGCGCAAGCACATTGCCTGATCATCCTTCCTTCTTTCTTTCTTCGTGTTCTTCGTGCCCCGCCGTCCCTGGACGGCTTCGTGGTGGAATTCTTCCTAAAAAGAACTAACCACACTTTGAGTTGCCGGTCAAGTTTAGTGCTTGCGGCGGGGTTCTTCATTCGACAGGCGGTTGCGTTTACTCTGTCAGCGCCGCCGCCCAGGCCTGCATCGCGATTGCAAACGCGGCTGAGACATTAAGGGAGC
>JAIRWM010000061.1 GCA_031268975.1 Treponema sp.
CCGCCTATGGTGCCAATGCCGCCCGAATGGGAGGTGCCGCCGATTGTGGTGGAAGCAATCGCGGTAAGCTCGTAACCGTCCGCCGCTCCGGGGTGAACGCTCCCGACGCGCCCGGCAAACACGATTGCCGCAAGCCCGGCAAGCAGACCGCAGTATGTGTAAATCAGAATCAGGTATCGGGAAACATTCACCCCCGATACTTCCGCGGCGGTAATGTTGCCGCCTATGGCGTAAGTGTTTTTGCCGAAACGGGTTTTATTCAGCAGTATGAAGCTGATGACAATCATCACAAAGAAAATAAGTACCGGCACGGGAAACACGTTGAAAATCCTGCCACCCAAAGCGGTCACTCCCGGAACCAGGTTGCTGACAGGGCGGCCGCTTGTATAAATGAGGGCAAAGCCGCGGGCAACAGTAAGCATGCCAAGCGTAGCGATGAATGCGGGTATCTTGGTTTTGGCGATAAGGAAACCGTTGATAAAACCGCAGCCCGCCCCAATTCCCAGGGCGACGAGGATCGGGATAATCGCCGGAAGCACCGGCAGACCGGGGAAGTATTTTTCGGTAGCATTGGGAACCTGGGCGAAGCTTGCCGCCACAACTCCGGCGAACGCGAGCACGGAACCCACGGAAAGGTCGATACCCTTGGAAATGATCACGAAGGTCATACCGAGGGCCATGATCCCGAAAATGCAGCTTTGGGTAAGGACATTAAAGATGTTGATGGTACTGAGGAATCCCGGCGCCCTGATACTCAGGATAAGGATCATCAGGATCAAAACGATCACGATACCGTACTTTTGAAAGACACTCTTTACGGATGTACTGGAAAATGCCATTATTTTACTCCCTTTACTTTCTTGTATTCCGCTACCGTATCCGTGGCGTACGCCATCAGTTCTTCCTGGGTCAGCTCTTTGGAATTTTCAACAATACCGGTAACCCTGCCCTGGTGCATGATCATGATGCGGTCACTCATTCCCATGATCTCCGGCAGTTCGGAAGAAACCATGACGATAGACTTGCCCTCTCCGGCAAGGGTAGAGATGAGCCGGTGGATTTCCGCTTTGGTTCCCACGTCGATGCCCCGCGTCGGCTCGTCAAGGAAGAGAATCTCCGGATTGGTCATAAGCCAGCGGGCCACAAGCACCTTCTGCTGGTTACCGCCGCTTAAGTTTTCCACATGCTGAGCCAGACTCGGGGTTTTTACCTGGATTTTTTTCACATATTCGGCACAACTTTTGTTAAGCTGGGCCTCGCGTATAAGCCCGATCTTATTGAGGAATTTGGGAATTGTGGCAATGGATATGTTAAGCTGAACGCCCAGCATGGGGAAAAGGCCGCTCCCCCGGCGATCTTCGGTAAGCCAGGCCATGCCGTTTTCAATGGCATCGGAAGGGCTTTTAATTTCAACCTTTTTTCCGTCGATCCGGATTTCCCCGCTTGTACGGGGCCTCATGCCGAAAATGGTTTCGACAACCTCGCTGCGCCCCGCGCCGACAAGACCGGCGATGCCAAATATTTCTCCCCTTCGTACCGTAAAAGAAACGTCCTTAAAGTATTTTCTGTTGGAAAGGTTTTTTACTTCCAGTTTTACGTCCCCTATGGAACAGGAAATTTTGGGAAACATTTCCTTGACGTCCCGGCCTACCATCATCTTGATAAGACTGTCCACCCGGAGATCCGCCGTGTTTTCCGCACCGATAAACGAACCGTCCCGGTATACCGTAACCCGGTCGGCGATCTCGTAAATTTCATCCAACTTGTGGGATATAAAAATTATGCTCTTTCCCTGGGCTTTAAGCTTGCGCATAATGGAAAAGAGCTGCTTGATTTCTTTTTCAGCGAGAGCCGATGTGGGCTCGTCCATAATAATGAGCTTTGAGTTATAGGAAACCGCCTTGGCTATTTCCACCATCTGTATTTTCGCCACGGTGAGATTCGCCATAAGGGTAGCGGGATCTTCTTCAAGCTCAATTTCCTTAAGCACTTCTTTGGTAAGTGCGTACATTTTTTTGTGATCCACCAGCCCCAGCTTTGTAAGGGGTTCCCGGCCAAGCCATACGTTTTCCATGATGGGCCTGAACAAAACGGGAGTTAGTTCCTGGTGAATCATCGAAACGCCCTTGGCAAGGGCTTCGGCCGGACTCGCGAAACTCTGGACTTTTCCGTCAAATACAATTTCACCCGATGTAGGCCGGTAGATGCCGGCTATACATTTCACCAGCGTCGACTTTCCGGCGCCGTTTTCTCCCATCAGGGCGTGGATTTCTCCATAACGCAGTTGAAGATCAACCCCTTTGAGGGCCTGCACACCGGGAAAATTTTTTGTAATGTTCTTCATTTCAAGAAGATATTCACCGCTCACGCTGTCATCTCCTAAAAGGGAGGGCTGTCCGGGAAACACGGACCTTAGTCCGAGGTTACTTCCCGGGCAGCCCTTCCGGATATTTGGCTGTTTTAATAGCTGGCTACGTTGCTCTTGTCAATATAGACGAAGGGTACCCAGCTGATCGGCGGCTGGCTTTTGCCGGTAAGCGCGTTAACCGCGGCTTCGGCTGCGCCCCTGCCCTGCCCGGCGGAATCCTGGAGGACCGTTGCGGCGAGGCTGCCGTTTTTGACCGCCGCAACCGCGTCGGGAGTGGCGTCAACGCCCATCACGATAATGTCGGTACGTCCGGCGTTTCTGCAGGCTTCCACCGCGCCCAGAGCCGCTTCATCGTTGTTGCCGAGAATCGCCTTAAGGTTCGACCCGTAGGCGGTAATATAATTTTCGGAAAGGGCCATACCCTGATCCCGCTGCCAGTTGGCGGTCTCTTTGGCAAGGACTCTCAGTCTGGGATACTTGGCCGCGAAGGTGTATTCGTTGCCCTTGGTACGGTGGATCGCGCCTTCGTTATCAAGCTTGCCCATAAGGATGCAGACCCCCCCCCCCTGGCAGGAGTTTGCCCAGGCCTTCGGCCTGCATCGTACCGGCGTCAATTTCCTTGGAACCTCCATAGTAGACGCCCGAGGGAGGATTGGCTTCGCCGAAGGGATTGCGGTTTACATACACAAGGGGAACCTTCTTGTCCTGGCAGGCTTTGGTGATGGGAGCCATGGCGCTGGTGTTAACCGGAACCACGACTATCGCCTTTGCGCCTTTAGCCAGAAGGTTATTGACCTGATCCTGTTGTTTGACCACGTCTTCCTGGGCATCCTG
>JAIRWM010000072.1 GCA_031268975.1 Treponema sp.
GAAGGCCGCGTCGTGTTCTCCGCCGCCCACCGTGAAAACGCCGCCCGCATCTACTGGCATCTGGACGGCGTTTATCTGGGGGAAAGTTCTGTCTTCCACGAGATGGAGGCCCGGCCCGGCCCGGGCTTCCACACCCTTACCCTGGTCGACGGCGCGGGCAACACCATTATCCGCCGTTTCGAGGTGCCGGCCGCCGCCGATTAGGAGCCGGATACTATTCAAACGGAAACTGAAGACGTAGCTCCGGCGTCAATAACAATTTCAATTTTCAGCCCTTTACGGCCCCCGCGAAACTGTCGGATTTCTGGAAAAGCTGCATACACAAATACATTATAATGCTCGGAACAATAACCAGAGTCGTTCCGGAAAGGATAACCTGCCATGGAGTCGCCAGTCCTTCACTGACGGGCAGCATGGACACCGATACCATAAGTGTATGTTTGCTGTTCTTGTTCAAAAACAAAAGAGGCCAAAAAAAGTCGTTCCAGCGGGCAATAACCGTCAGAGAAGCCCATGCCGCCAAAGCCGGCTGTATGACAGGAACTACAATTCTCGCGAAAATGCCAAAATCTTTGCATCCGTCAACTTTGGCGGCATCAATAAGCTCATCGGGAACTTCAAGTATATACTGGCGCAGATAGAAGATTCCTACAGCCGTCGCTATTCTGGGTACGATAAGAGACCAGAGGCTGTTTATTAGACGGATCTTTTGCATGATTATAAACAGGGGAATAGCGCCTACTTCTGCGCTGATCATCATGGTGGCGACGACAAAATAAAAGAGCCCGTTCCGTCCGGGAAACCGGTACTTCGCAAAAGCAAACCCCGCCAGCGCGCAAAAGAACAGCGTAGTTATTGTGCCTGTCACCGTACTAAAAAGACTGTTAAAAAGGCTGTTCCATACAGGGATAAGCTCGAACAGCCGCCTAAAGTTGTCAAGGGTCGGATGCCTGACAATCAGGGCGTTAAACCCCGAAACTTTCTCTCCGATCGTCTTAATGGAAATAACGCACATCCACAGGACAGGAAAAAGGCAGACAGCCACAACAAGGATCATAAAAAGATGTTGAAATATTTTTTTTGGCTCAAAACTCTTTTCCATTTAATCCTCTCCCTATATCTCGCCGTCACGCCGTTTGACTATAAACTGCAAAATCGAGATAATAAGCAACACGCCCAACAATAATATACTCAGGCTGGAGGCATATCCCAGCCTGAATGTTGTAAATCCATATTGATAGATCAATTGAAAAAGCGATATGTTTGACGACCCGGGTCCTTTGAGGGTATAGGATTCATTGAACATCTTCCAGGTGTCAACCGTGATTGTCAGGGTACAGAAAAACAGAATATTTTTCAGACAGGGCAGGGTAATTCTGAAAAACTGCTGAAATTCTGACGCGCCGTCAATTGTAGCGGCCTCATAATATTCAGGGGAAATATTCAGCATGCCCGAGTAGATGATTACCGTAAACCATGGGATCCCGCGCCAGGTCATCAATATAATAACCGGTAACTTGGTAAATTCACTGCTTGTCAACCACGGAATCCGCTTTCCGCCCAGTGCGGCGATGACTTCGTTAATAAAACCGGCGTTTTCGTCGAAGAGCATCCCGAAAATCAATCCCATGGCTACGGAAGCGCAGACATACGGTAAAAACACAGCCGTGTTGAAAAAACGTTTGAATAAAAGTCCCGGCCTCTTTAGACAGAGGGCGATAAGAATGGAAAAAACCAAAATGACGGCAATATTGGAAATCCAGTAGACCGTTGTATTAAGGAGAGCATCCTTCACCATGTAATCCTGAACCAGTAGGCGGTAGTTATCCAATCCGCTCCACCGCGGCAGATTGAACCCGTTCCAGTTGGTAAAACTTATATACGAGGTCCAGAGGATAGGAATCAGCTGGAAAAAAAGAAACAATAAAAAAAACGGCGCGATAAATAAATACGGAGAACGGTACTTCACCAAAGTTTTAAGTTTAATAAAATTTCTCCTTCGGACAGGAAGACCTCTTAAAACCCCCGGTTTTAAGAGGTCTTCGTAAAACGATACCTGCGGATACTGTTTCCAGGTACATTTAATCCCAAAACATCAGGGCATGACCGCTTTGCCGATCTTCAATTTAAGTTCCCTGTCCATATTGGCTATGGCCTGAGCCATGGTCTGTTCCCCCGCTACATACTTCTCAATTTCCGCGCTGATAATCGCATCGGCTTCCGTGTCAGAAGATGTCAGAGGCATATTAAGGGAAGGATTGGCGCTTAAACTGTCGCTTTCCGCCTTGAAGAAAGACTGCCCGCCGTAATAATCGGAAGGGGTCTGCCAGAAGGGATCGGCCACCAGTTTTTTAGACAGGGGGATGCAGTAAAAGCCGTTGACCTTTTCCCTTTCGGCGGACCATGCGTTTCGCGCGTTCACATTAGTCTGGAAATCATACCAGAATCGCCGGATCAAGCCCGTATATTTATTGGGTTTCTTATCTATAAGACACCATCCGTTAGGCACGGGAGCCCCGCCTGTTCCAACTTCAGGGAAAACAGGGGCCTTCATTGCCCGCCATTTACCGGCCGTGCCGGTACAGTTTCTTCGCAGCCACTCATCCCAAAAGGCGCCGATATAGAAGGTCGCTATCTTTCCTTCATCGGTAGCTTCAAATATAGGCGGCTGTAACATGGTTGTCTTATACAGCAGGCCTTCGCTATACAGCTTGTCAAAAAAACCAAGGGCCAGTTTTGTTCCTGGATCACTGCCAATAACAATGTTGCCCTGGGCATCCCAGATCCGGGCGTTGGCTTGGGGCATCAAACCCCGCCGGCCGTAATACCGCCAGGTAAAACTGCCGGGATCTACATACGAAAGAAACACCTGCCCATTGCTCCGCTGTTTCAACAGCCGCCCCGCTTCGAGATACCCGTTGAACGTAGACATCATCGCCGGATCGATATTGTATTTCTTGAAAATTTCGCTGTTGTAAAACAACATCTGGGGGCGTACCTGCTCAGGAAGGCCGTAAATCTTGCCATTAATGGTATAGTCCGACAAGGCGCCGTCAATAAATTCTCCGGCGACAGACGAAAAGAAATCGTTATTGTCCAGCAGCAGGCCGGTGGAAATCATCTGGATGACGCCGACCGTATCAAGTACTATCACGTCCGGCATGGAAGCCCTGTCTCCCGAAAGCGCGTACATGGCGATTTTTTGCTGCCCCGCTGCCATTGTTTGAAGGGCTTCGGTTTCAAATTTTACATTTGGGGCTATGTCCCGGTTTCTTTCCCAAAAGCTGTCCCAATACCTTGGTTCGGCATTGGGCTGTCCGGTGCTCCAAAAGATCAAACTTCCGGCGGGGTATACTTCCGGGGAACTCTCCGCCGAAGCGTCTTTTGAGCCAATCGCCATCACTGGAAATAAACTAATTAGTAACAGCGATAAACCAGTCAAACCTTTTTTCATATTCTCCCTCCTGTCATATCGTTTATTTTAAGGGCAAAAAATTGTCCTTATACCCTCTCCTGTGACACAATCCCCGTAAAACCGGCGCGGGGACGCTGTTTTCCATTCACATTGGAAACTGTCCTTTCAAAGAATAATCATTAGAGTTGTTCAATAACTTCAGTTGTTGAACAACTTCCGCTAAAAAACAGCAGATTTGG
The DNA here is from genome assembly GCA_031268975.1 of Treponema sp. Lineage (GTDB taxonomy): Bacteria > Spirochaetota > Spirochaetia > Treponematales > Breznakiellaceae > JAIROH01. The sequence goes on from JAIRWM010000072.1 coordinate 3,655, forward strand.
CGGATTTCTGCAAGAAATTCGCCAAATCTGCGAGACTTGTTCAACAACCAACCGGGTTGTTAAACAAGTCCATTTCCTTTTTCTATCATCACTTCCAGGATGGTTTCGTCCAGCGGGACCATGCCTTGGTGTGATATTTTTTCAACGATATTTAAAGTATCTTCCAGCCTGTCGGCAAGAATACCCTCGGAATCCGGGATCGAATTGCCCGCCATGGCAAGCCGGGCGCTCAACTCGGCGGCTTTTACACAGGTGTATATCTTAAGCGCACAGCTTCCCTTGGCCCCATCACAAATCATTCCCATCAGATTACCAATCATATTCTTAATGCAGAGTATTACCGCCTGATCGTTGCCTCCCATAATTCGCACAAATCCCGCCCCGGTGCCAACGGCCGCGGTAAAAACCCCGCACAGGGCGGAAAGCCGGTCCTTTCGTTCGGTTAACATTAATGCGATAAGTTGTGAGAGACAAAGGGCGCGGGCGGTTTCATCCCGGCTCTTTCCCAGTCCCCGGGCCAAAACAAGCACCGGAACGGAAACGGTAATTCCCTGGTTGCCGCTTCCGGAATTGATGATTACCGGCTTTGAGCAGCCGGCCATGCGCGCATCCGACGCGGCCGCGGCGAGACTTGCCCCCAAATGAAAAAGATCTTTTTCATTGTGGTCCCCGTTTAACATGGTCTTTCCTACTTTAATACCATAACCGACGCTGGCGGAATGTTCAGCCAGATTAAGATTAACTTCCGCCGCGTCTATCAGAAATTCTATCTTTTCCAGCCGGACGGTATTGACAAAGCTGAATATTTTTTCCGGTGTCATGAGACCCGCTCTTTCTGCCGGTTTGGTCTGATACGATACGATTTCTTTATTTGTATCAAAAATTTCAACTCTGTCGTGTTTGTCAACAATCAGGGCGGTAATGTTTTTATTGCCCTTTCCAATTCGAATCTCTATGAAAACAGGAGGAACATCCTTGACAAGTTCCAGCTTTATCGTACCGGAACGGGTCAATTGAACGGCGGCGAATTCCTGTTTTTCACTAAGCCCGGAAAGGATATTCAAACCATCAGCCGGATTCCCTATGACTATTCCAAGGGCCGCCGCCGCGGTAATTCCTTTGAGCGGAGTATTAGGGATACCTACATTCATGGTGTTTTTTATAATGTCACGGCTTGCGCGGATAAGTATCATGTCAGGTACAGCGCCAAGGCATTCTCTTGCCGCCGCGCCGGCCAAAGCCACGGCAGCCGGTTCGGTACACCCCATGGCGGTGACTAATTCTTCCTGAAACAAGCTCAAGAAGGATTTTTCATCGGCAGCAATTTCTTCCATTTGTTTTTCTGTAATGCTGTTCATCATGTTCCCTTTAGAAAAATTACAACACCTTGTCAAACCAAATGCAGTTGAATGCCTTTGGCTAAACAATGGACTTGTTCAATAACTGAAGCTATTGAACAATTAATATCCACCGTATCAATCCTGGATAATCTTATATATTCGTCCTCCGTCTATGATGTCTTCCCTCAGTTTTTCTAAAAACAGATCATAATCTTTCGTCTTAAGGGACTCGAAAATCAAACAATGCGGTCCCGGCTTAAATACAAATTGATCCCTGTACTGTTCACGCGAATAATACTGGGCATAGTACCTTCTAAGAGTCGTCATGCTGTCGGTTAAATTCCTTACCAGCAAATCGTTTTTACTGAGGGAAATCAGCATGGTATGATATTTGATGTTCTCATCCCAAATGTCCCACACATCATCGAGCGTATTCTTCTGAAGATTTACCAGATGATTCCGCAGGGGTTCCAAATCGTTTTCAGTAACCTTATGCATATATTCTTTGGCCGCGCCCAGCTCATTGATGAGCCTGAATTGAATGATGTTGAGCGCGTCCTGCGCGCCCAGTCTCAATATGGCATATCCAAAACGGGGAATACTCTTTAGAATTCTCTCATTACACAAACGGATCAACGCTTCGCGGATCGGGGCCTTGCTGCTCCCGAATCGTGAGATCAAAGACCTTTCGGTCAAGACTCCATTTTCTTCAGGATTCTCTGTTACCATTTTGAGAATAGATTCATATATTCTATCGGTCATGGTAACCAGGTCATTCCTTATGGATACAATGGTACTGTCAGGTTTTATTCCCATTGATTTATCCCGTTGTTAAAAACCACGCCCAAGCTCCTTTTCTGTTTTCTATATACTACGGGATTCCTCTACCACCCACTTGAACCGGTTGTAATCCACTTCGTCTGGTATTGTACAATCGGCGCCGATGATGAGTCCCTTCTTTCCGAACCGGAATATAAGCTCCCTGGTAAACCGCCGTACTTCTTCTTCTGTCCCATAAAACAATATGCCCGGACGGGTATTCTGGAAACCTCCAAGCGCGGTTTTCCCGCCGAAATACTCCCTTCCTTCCTCAAGACTCAGGTCCTCTACATAGACCGCCCAATTAATTACCCTGGCCGGGTAATCTTTCCAATTTTCAATTCTGTTTTTTATTCCGGCCCATCCGCACATGTGCAAAATATTGTTCTCCGAAATTTTGTTCGCGTGATTTAGGACATAAAGATCGCTGGGGGTAATCATTTTCCGGTATTCGTGGTAAGAAAACCGGTCTAATTCGGCCCCCTGAACACAATAATAAATCCCGTCGTTTTTTGCCTCGCGGATTATAAGCTCAGCCAAAAGGGCGTTATCCCGGGCTATCACATCAAGGGCATGGATAACCGCTTCCGGGTCCTCGCGTATGTGCTTCATTACCAGTTCTTCTCCCGCGCTAAAACGGATGGAAGAGAAAGGGGCAAAAACATTATAAAAAACGCAGCACTCATCTTTTACATCTTCCTTGATCCTTTTCGCGCGCCATACCTGTTCCTGAATAAAAGGATGATCTTTCCCCAGGGGTTTAAGGCCGCGCCAATCGGCAGCCTTTTCAATCTTCGTGGTTATTGGATACGAGAAGTAGCCGTCGCACATGATCTTGATAAAGTCCACGTCAACATCACGGTAATATTTTAAATGGGCCTGGACGCACGCCTCCCCGGAAGTTTTGTCACCGTCAAAGTGAAACCAAAACCCTACGGGCACATGATCAACCTCTTTTTTACTCATGGCGTTTAATACCCTTGTACGTTTATCCATATCACCGTCACTCCTTACAGGATTCATCGAACACTCGATTTCTGACATGTCACTAATATTGTTATTGATAAACTGTACACTATACTAAAAAGACTGTCAAGTTTTTTTTGAAGATTTCTTGATGATTCTTCACCCTGCGAATTGCGGGCGAACCAGAGGTTCGTACGGCTTTAGCCGCAGGCAGTCTGTAACTGGAACCTCAGCCCCGTATAGGCGCGGGTTTCCCGCACGAGGCGCAGAAATAGGAGCCGTTTTCAAGCGCAAGGCCCGGCGTCTGTACGCGGTAACCGTTCCGCCTGACAAGCGCCACCCCGCAGAAGGGGCAGAAAGTGTCGTGGAATCCGCCGTTTCCCTGTATGTTGCCGGTGTACACGTATTTGAGGCGTTCCGACGCCCTCTCCGCCGCCTCGATCAGTTTGGCGGGATCCGTCGCCGGCGCGTTCCA
>JAIRWM010000164.1 GCA_031268975.1 Treponema sp.
ATTTTCCCCAAAAAATGGTGCAAAGAAAAAGATATTAAAAAAGACGTTTATGATTCCATTATCAATAAAACCCCGATAAGCCCAAGGACCAATCGTGGCGTTGTCTCCGGCAAAGCTCCGAGTAAATTTATCAGTGATATTGAAATGGGAAACACAAAAAACAAAATTGCTCCTATTTCAAACCGGCAAATCGATGAAAATCTGGTTTCACATTTGATCGATCCATCGTTTTTACGCAAAGATGATTTCGCTGGTTTCTATAACGACAGACGGGAAAAATTGGCTGACCTCATTGAAAAAGTGATGGGCAAGCAGGTTAGCCGTCAACAGGATGAAGATTAAGTATGATGGAGTAAGAAAAACCGAAATGTTACACAGATTTACCGTATTTAAAACGGCTTACTGAAATGAGGTTGGGGAATTTTTTCCCCTTTGGATAGCTTGAACCATCCCATTTTTCGTGACGGGTTTCCGCGAAAATTTTTGCATGTTTAAGGAAATCGCTGGCAGAGGCGCCGGCTTCAATTTTTTGATTCGCAGTGGGGTTTCATACCCCGCCCTTTAGGGCGGTTAGAATTGGTAACACCATCAGGAAAAATGGTATTAGATCCCAAGTTCAATAATTTCCTTACAGAACGAACCTCGTAAACAATGCAACGCCTACAAGATACCCCGCCCTTCAGGCTAAACTTGACCGGCAACTCAAAGTGTGGTTAGTTCTTTTTAGGAAGAATTCCACCACGAAGCCGTCCAGGGACGGCGGGGCGGGGTATACCCGCCGCCCCGCTCAGGCGCGAAGGCTTTTTCAGAACTTGTACATTACCCCAAGTTTGAATAGATTCTGCCCGTTATGTGAACTCTTGACACCTTCGCCGTTATTGTCGAACCAGAACACCCGTTCATACGCAAGGTGAACGGATATGTTACCGGTAACGGCATATGAAGCCCCGACAAGACCGAGTACGTTAAGAGCAAAGTCCTTGTTGGAGTTGGCATAAAACAGGCCCAGCGGCCCGGCAAGGCCGGCGCCGATATACGGGGTAAACCCGTGAAAGGTGATAATGTCCCAGGCGCATTTTATGTTTCTCACACCCACGCTTACGGCGAAAAAATCGGAGAAATCCCTATCTTTTACATACAGTTGAATATCAAGGACATCGGCTTCCAGCCGCAGGCCAAAGTCGAACCTGTACCCGGCAGTCAGATAAAGGTCCAATCCGTCCAAAAACCGTATTTTATTGTCGACCTCATTGCCCACAGACACCCGCTTTGAATCCGTCGTGGTGGTAAAAAACCCGGACAGATACGGGCCCGCGTGCGCCGCTGCCGAAAACAACACCACGGCCGCCATTACCAAAATAGTTCTTTTCACAAGAATCTCCTTTAAAAAAAATAATGCCGGAAATGAACGTTCCGGTATAAAGCCGCTTCATTGCGCCATGGATGGCGCTGTAACCATGCTGTCCGGCCGCGCCGGACAGGTGGAGTTTTGGCGCAGCCAAAACTCCGTCCCGTGAACCGCCATGGAGGGCGGTTCACGGGATGATCTCACTCTGAATCTCGCTCCAGGGGCTTTCGCCCTTTTCCTTGTTGTTGCCCTTCTGGATTTCCCATTTCAGGGCAAAGTACGCCCGGGCGCCCCGGTCGCTTTCGCGGAAGGTTACCGAGTGCGGGCAGCGGGTGGCCCACACGGACGCGGGAAGCTGCTTCTGCCTGGTTACGGGCTTGTCGAAGACCCCGTAGTAAATCCGCGCGCCGGTAACCCCCGGCGGCCGGGAACCTTTTTTGCCCTTCGAGCCGTTCCGGTAGACAATCCCCAGCCGGCCGTTGCCGAACTGGACAATCTCGTAATCCGGCCCGTCCTCCGGCGCCACCACCGGAGTCCGCCTGCCGTCCGACACCGGAAGGCCCATGTTTTCCCTGTCCTCGTCCGTTACGTCAGGGTGGAACCGCAGGTAGACATTTACAAAAGTCCGCAGCGCCCTGGCCGAAGACTTCTGCACCCGGCGCTTTTCCGCCTTCTCCTGGCTGGTACAGGGCTTCAGCGTTACCGCGTAAGCCGTGTACCAGTCCGCATAGACACCAGCCAGCGCCGTCAATGCCCCCTGGGGAATGTGCGTCCACGCCGGGCTTTGTCCGGCGCATTTGGCGGCAACATACTGGGTAAGGTTCTTGAAGAACACGTCGTACTTGGCGGCTGCGCTGGGCACATAATCACGTGCTTTCATGGTACTGCTCCTGTAAAACGGCGGCTTGCCGCCACGGTAATTGAACGTGTTACAACGTAACACACTGCTCCCTGTCTATTGGTATTTCGGAAACGGCGTCCACGCCGCCGGTTTTGCCGCGCCTTGTGCCCTGCCGGACGCCCGGATAACTCATACGGCCGTCCGTATGGTTTTGCCGTATATACGGCAGAGTCAGACGTATATACGGCAGAGTCAGACGTATATACCGCAGAGTCAGACGTATGTACGGCAGAGTCTGGCGTATGTACCGCAGAGTCAGATGTATATACCGCAGAGTCTGGCGTATGTACCGCAGAGTCTGGCGTATGTACCGCAGAGTCTGGCGTATGTACCGCAGGATCATCCGTATATAATTCAGAGTCAGGCGTATATAATTCAGAGTCAGGCGTGCATAATTCAGGGTCTGGTGTGCCTAATCCACAGTCAGGCGGGCGGAACGCTATATGTGGTGTGGAAACAGGGTGATTACCGGAAAAGGGCGCTACACATGGGGGGGGGGGGGGGGGGGGGGTAATTGGTTGGGGTTTAAGGAATTACGTGCCGGCCGGCGGCGGGGCCCAGGCGGGGTGCAAAAACGGCGATACCGGCGGCTTTTGAACGTTCCATGGGGGCTATGTTATACCCCCGGCGGGCGGGCTGTCAAGGGCCCACATCGAAGATACCGCGCCAGCGGCTGGGACAGGCGCACAAGGTGAGAAGCTGGCGGGGGCCGCCTTCGCCGTTTCTCTGTGTACGCCTGTTATATCCTCTCGGGCGCGGTATCTTCGCCGTAGCCGGGGTACGGCGGGCTCGCTCCGGGGCGCATACCGTTTCTGTCTGCGCCATACGGCAGTACATTCCCCGAAAACGGCCATGAAGCATGATCCCTTCCCGCAGCCGCGGCTACGGGAGATATGCCATGCTTTATACGGCGTTGTATCCCGCCCAGAAATCGCGCGCGAAACGTTGAGCGCGGCTCCTCTGGAACGGCAGCCGGGCGTGGGGTTCAGCACAGGTATACCGCACCTTTACACGGCCTTGAACCCCGCCTGTATGGCTTGAACGTTCATGGGGATGAACCGGTGTTTGTCGGGCGGGAAAAACTTTTTCAGGATTTCTTCTACTTCGGACAGGGCCAGCGCGCCGGTGAGGCGGGACATGGCCCCAAGGGCTACCATGTTGGCGAAGCGGGCGCTGCCGATTTTTTCAGCGAGGGCGGCGGCTTCTACGTTGACTGTCGTTATGTCCTTCCGCGCGGGACGTTCCTTTACCAGTGTGGAATTAACCACCAAAAGGCCGCCTTCTTTGAGCATGGCTTCGCAGATGGGGAGGGAATCGCTGTTCATTACCAGGGCTGAATCGGGGACGGTTACCAGCGGGCTGGCGATTTCGCCGTCCGAAACGATTACGCTGGCCCTGGCTATGCCGCCGCGTTTTTCCGCGCCGTAAAACGGAAAAAACGTAACGTTCTTGCCTTCTTTCATTGCGCAGTATACCCAGATTTGCCCGAGCGAAATAATGCCCTGGCCGCCGAATCCGGCAAAAAAGGATTTTTCGGTCATCAGGCTGCCCCCCTGGCGATGTCTTTGGCGCCGGCGTTCTCCGGAACGGGCGCCGTATCCTCCGGAACGGCGGGAAGCTGTGCCGCGGTACGCACCGTTTGCGCGCCGAGGTTGTTCTTCACTTCGCCCAGCGGGAACGCGGGGATCATGTTGTCTTCAAGCCATTCCACGGCTTTAACCGGGTCCATGCTCCAGTTTGTCGGACACGGTGAAAGAACTTCCACCATGGTAAAACCGATACCCGCCATTTGGGCTTCAAAGGCTTTTTTGATATACCCCTTTGCCTTGCGGATATTGGCCGCGGTGTTCACCGCTCCGCGGGCTATGTAGCGGGTTCCGTCAAGCTGGGCCAAAAGCTCGCAGACCCGGATGGGGTAGCCCATGCCCGCTTCGCCGGGGTCGCGGCCATACGGCGCGGTGGTGGCCCTCTGGCCGACAAGCGTGGTGGGCGCCATTTGTCCGCCGGTCATTCCGTAAATCGCGTTGTTTACAAAAATCGTGGTAAACTTTTCGCCCCGGTTTGCCGCGTGGATCATTTCCGCGGTGCCGATTGCCGCCATGTCGCCGTCTCCCTGGTAACAGATTACCAGGTGATCGGGAAGTATCCGTTTGATCCCGGTGGCCGCCGCGGGGGTTCTGCCGTGAGGGGGCTGGACTGAGTCGAAGTTAAAGTACAGGTCGGCCCAGATCGCGCAGCCCACCGGATTGGTGATAATCGCTTTTTCCCGCAGTCCCATTTCATCAACCAGCTCAGTGATGATCCTGTGTATAATTCCGTGGCCGCAGCCGCCGCAGTATTTTGTCGAAATGTCGTAAAGACTTTCCGGATGTCCGTATAATTTCTTCATGATGCCCTTCCTCCGCGCGGCGCCGCCGCGTCGTTCTTTTTATGCCCGTCCCGTAATTTTCTTAATCGCGGCAAACACTTCTTCCTCTGTGGGAATAACGCCGCCGGAATGACCAAGCAGATGAACCTGAGCCCTGGGCCGGCCTTCCGGGGCTTCCAGCACGGAAAGCCGCACGTCTTCCACCATTTGGCCAAGGCTCATTTCCACGGCAAGTATTGGCTTTCCTGACGCGGCAATCGCCCCCAGCGCCTTGTAGGGGTACGGCCAAAGGCTTATCGGCCTGAAAAGAGCGGCCTTGATGCCGGCCCTGGCGGCAAGCAGCTTCGCTCCCAGGCAGACCCTGGCGCTGGTTCCGTACGCGGTAAGGGTGATATCCGCGGCCTCCGCCAGCGCCGCGTCCGGAACGCCGCCGGCCTGGGTGTAGATTTTTCCCGGCGCCGCGTCCACGCCGGGAGCGGCGTATTCATAGCGGGTTTCCTTTGCCGCAATTTCATCATACCGGACAAACCGGTCTCTGGTAATTTTTTCAAGCTGTTCGGGTACAAGGTTGATGGAAGTGATATGCCGGGAAACCCTGCCCTTCATGTTGCCTACCGCCCAGTCCCGCCCGGGAAGGGAAGCGGGGTCTTTTTCGTCCGGGAGTACAACCCCTTCCATCATCTGGCCGATCATTCCATCAGCCTGAATGATAACCGGCACCCGGTATTTGTCGGCAAGGTCGAAAGCCTCGTAGGTAAAATCCGCGCATTCCTGAACGTTTTTGGGAGCAAGGACGATGCAGTAATAGTCGCCGTGCCCGCCGCCCCGCGTGGACTGAAAGTAATCCGCCTGGCTTGGCGCGATGGATCCAAGACCGGGCCCGCCCCGGACAACGTTAACCAGTACCAGCGGAACATCCGCGCCCGCGGCATAGGACATTCCTTCCTGTTTTAAGCTTATGCCGGGACTCGAGGAGCTTGTCATCGCCCTGGCCCCTGCGCAGGAAGCGCCGTAGACCATGTTAATGGCCGCCGTTTCGCTTTCCGCCTGAATAAACACGCGGCCTTTGCCGAGCATGTTTTTTGCCATGTACGAGGTTATTTCATTTTGGGGAGTGATGGGATACCCGAAATACGCGAGGCATCCCGCCCGGATAGCCGCTTCGGCAATGGCTTCGTTCCCTTTCATCAACACTTTTTCGCTGTTCATGCTCCCGCCTCTTCCCGTTCGTAAATTGCTATACACACATCCGGACACACCAGGTAGCAGCTCCCGCAGGCAATACACTTTTCCGGACGCGCCGGAACTGACGGATAGCTCCCCTGGGAGTTAGGCCCCGTATCTTTTTCCAGTACCCCCACCGGACACGCCCTGATGCACAGATAGCAGCCCTTGCACCGTTCCTTGTCAATGACAACTTTTCCTTTCCTGGCCATACAATCCCCCGGCCGCGAAGGGCGCCAAAGGCGCCCGGCCCGCGCGGCCTTCTTGCTTGATATATACGCTTCTCTTTTGTATGGGGGATTATACTCCGAATTGCGCCGTTTGTGCTACCTTACGAAGATACCGCGCCCGTGCCTGGGGCAGGCGCACGAATGCGATACTGGCGGGGCCTGTCGGTAGGAGCGTCACGGGCAGGCCCGTGCCGTTCCTACCGACACCCGCCTGCGCCGTTTCTCTGTGTGCGCCTGTTATATCCTCTCCGGGCGCGGTATCTTCGCCGTATCCGGTTTACGGGGCCCGGGGCGCATGCCATTTCCGCGCGCGAAACATTGAGCGCGTCTTACGGCAACGGCAGCACGGCGTAGGCCCGGCAGAGGTAACGCTTCCCGGTAAGGCCAAAGGGCGCCCGGTAAACGCACGCGAAACATTGAGCGCGGCACTCTCAGTAATGGTAACACGGCGTAGGCCCAGTGATGGCTGCTGTCACGATAAAGGCTGAAAGGCCGCCGCCTGCGCCGTTTCTCTGTGTGCGCCTGTTATATCCTCTCGAGGCGCTGTGTCTTCGCCGTATCCGGGGGCGCGGCTCCGGGGTGCGTTACTTTTTTGCTTGCCAGGCACACAGCGGAGGGTGTATACTGACGGAAAACCCGGGCCGCGCCCCGCAGGAGGTACCTTATGAAAGCGTCTGGAACACAGCGCCCTATCCATGATAGCATGAGAAGCGGTTCTCCGTTCTCCGTTCTCCGTTCTCCGTTCTCCGTTCTCCG
>JAIRWM010000017.1 GCA_031268975.1 Treponema sp.
AATCGGGTTCATTGCCTGACCAAACATATAAAACGGAATACCTGCGGCAATCCATACAAAATATTCTTTCGATAAGGAAAATGTTTCTTCGTTGACTTTCCCGCCAAATAAAGCAAGAATCGGCTCCATAAAAATAAAGTAAAGTGCGGTCAGCACAATGCTTAAAATAATTGTCAGAAGAACGGCATTTCCAATGCTGCGGTGAGCGTTTTCATGTTGTTTTGCCCCAAGGTTGATACTGACAAACGCGCAGGCGCCATCGCCAATCATAACGGCGATTGCAAGCGCCACAACGGTAAGCGGAAAAACAACTGTATTAGCGGCGTTTCCGTTTGAACCGAGATAGCTTGCGTTTGCGATGAATATTTGGTCAACAATGTTATATAATGCGCCAACCAAAAGGGAAATAATACACGGAATGGAAAACTTTTTCATTAGCTTTCCAATCGGTTCAAGTACAAGAAAGGCATTAACATCGCCTTCCATTTTGCCAGTAATGGATTCCATAGACCTGCCTCCATAGAAGATTATGTGTAGGTCTATTGGTAGACAACAATGAGCCATACACATCAACCGGACTTACGTGTACACAGCTATGGCTTCCACTACTCGTTGTATGAACTATTTTATAGTATATTCACTTTTTTTGTCAACAAAGAAGAAGATCGCCGCAAATCCCCTATTATCAAGCGGCCGCCTTGCCGGGTGCGATTTACGTTGGCGGGCTGTTTTTTTGTTTCCAGCGGCCGGCGGGAGTCGGCTTCCTGCCGTCCGCTTCCAGGCCGGCTGCACGCCCCGCGGCGCGTCCTGCGCCGCGCCTTTGCTTTGCAAGGCTGGCGCCTTGGGGGCTGGTGTACAGGCGTTCCGCTTCGACTCCACTTTTGCCAGGTACTGTTTACGTTGGCGGGCTGTTTTTTTGTTTCCAGCGGCCGACGGGAGTCGAACCCGCGTCACGAGCTTGGGAAGCTCGGGTAATACCGTTATACAACGGCCGCAGAAATCACTCCTCCATAATACCATATGACCGGTATTCTGCACAAGTCCGATCGGTTGAAGTGAGCGTTGCCGGCCGCCTGTAGCGGTTTTCGGCGTTTTCTCCTATAATTACTCAAATATGGATAAACCGCGCGGGAGGCATATCTGAACGAAGACAAGCCTCTTATCGTACAGAGCGACAGAACCCTTCTCCTTGATGTGCATGCCCGCGGGGCGGAAGACGCCCGGGCGGCGGTGCTGCCGTTCGCCGAACTGGAAAAATCTCCCGAACATATTCATACGTACCGCATTACCCCGCTTTCACTCTGGAACGCGGCCAGCGCGGGGCTGACTGTCCGGGATGTGGTACATACGCTCGAGGTTTACAGCCGTTACCGGGTGCCCGAGGGTATTGCCGGCGGCTTTGCGGATACCATGTCCCGTTACGGAAAAATCAAGCTGAGGGCGCTTGACGCCGAATCGGATTCACAGCTGCTGCTTGTCGCGGAGGGCGCGGTGGAAAAGGAAATAAGCGCCGCGAAATCACTTTCGGACTATCTTGTGAAGACGGATAAGGGCTTTGTTCTTAAACTGGTTGACCGGGGGACGGTCAAGCGGGAACTTATCGCCCTGGGCTGGCCGGTGGAAGACCAGGCGCCGCTGCGGGAGGGTGAACGGCTTGAACTGGCTCTGCGGGAAACCTGCGGCTCGGGAAAACCGTTTGTGCTGCGGGATTATCAGAGCGAGGCGGCCCGATCCGTGCTGGGGCAGGGCGGGCCGGGAACGGGTTTCGGCGTTGTGGTTCTTCCCTGCGGTTCCGGGAAAACCGTTGTGGGTATGGCGGTTATGGCCATGCTCAAAACCAATACGCTTATTCTTTCGGCGAATGTGGCCGCGGTACACCAATGGATCGACGAGCTTTTGGACAAGACGACTCTTGCGCGGGAACAGATCGCCGAATATTCCGGAGACAGCAAGTCTGTCGCTCCGGTAACCATCGCCACATACCAGATTCTTACGTGGCGGCCTGGAAAAAACGGGGACTTTCCCCACTTTTCCCTGTTCCGCACATGGCCGTGGGGTCTTGTCATTTATGATGAAGTGCACCTGCTTCCGGCGCCGGTTTTCAGGGTAACGGCGGAGCTTCAGGCGGTGCGGCGGCTTGGACTGACCGCGACCCTGGTGCGGGAAGATCATGCCGAAGACGCGGTGTTCAGCCTTGTCGGGCCCAAACGCTATGATGTGCCCTGGAAGGATCTGGAACGCCAGGGCTGGATAGCCGAGGCGGTCTGTATCGAGGTGCGGCTTGATCTTCCGGAAAAAAGCAAAATCCCCTACGCGGTGGCGGGAAAGCGGGAGAAATACCGCATTGCCTCGGAAAATCCGTTCAAGGAAGAAGCGGCGCTGGAGCTTATCGAGCTTCACAAGGAAGACAGCATTCTTGTAATCGGCCAGTACATAGCCCAGCTTGAATCCATCGCCCGGCGGCTCAAGGCGCCGCTTGTAACCGGGAAAACGGCAAATGCCGAAAGGGAACGGATTTACCGGGCGTTCAAAAACAAGGAACTGCGGATAATTGTGGTTTCCCGGGTGGCCAATTTTGCCCTGGATCTTCCCGACGCTTCGATGGCGGTTGAAATTTCCGGGGCTTTTGGATCGCGGCAGGAAGAAGCCCAGCGCCTGGGCCGGATACTCCGCCCGAAAGGCGGACGAAGTTCCTGGTTTTACGCCGTCGTTTCCCGGCTTACCGTCGAAGAAGAATTTGCCGCCAACCGTCAGAAATTTCTTGCCGAACAGGGATACCGGTATTCGATCCAGTATTGGGGGAAAAAGTGACCCGTCCCCTGTTTCGGCCGCTGCAATTTTGGCAGTCCGCCCTGATGACCCTGCCCGATACGGCGTTTTTCGAGCTTATGCGCAGCGTACTGGGAAATATCAAAACTCCGTTCAATAAGCAGCGGCTCCTTGGGGATTTGAGCGCCTTTCTGGCCCGTCCCGGGATTCAGGAAACCATCACCGCATTTTTGGATGATGGTGATCGCCGGATCATTGCGGCCATTGCCACCCTTGGCGAGCCTGTCTCCGGGGAGCTGGAAAGTTTTTTCTCCGGTGAATATTCCTACGCGGATCTGCACAGCATCCTGCTTAACCTGGAAGAACGGCTTGTCGTGTACCGGTTCCGCGAAGACGGCCTTTTCCGCATTGCCCTTAATCCCCGGCTTGAACCGGTGCTTGCCCCCATCGCCGCCGGCCGTTCCGTACTTTTTTCCCCGGTTCCCGAAACGGAAGAACCGGCTTCCTCCGGCGGCGGGGAAAAAAGCGGGCCGCTTGACGGGCGGTCTTTGGCGGCGCTTTTCTCGTTCTTTCTTTCGGGGAAAAGCCGGAAGAAAATTTTTGACGAATGCGGGAAGCTTTTCCCGGATCTGGACATAGACACAATTGCCGGGGGCCTTGTCTCCCTGGGCATACTGGAACAGGATGACGACCGGTACAAAGTGGACGGAAAACGGCTTTCCGCTTTCAAGGATCTTTCTCCGCTCTGCCGGCTTGAGTACCTTGCTGCGGGCGCGGCCCTGTATCTGCAAAGCCTTGCGCCAAACCCCCTGCCCGGCTATGTTCACCGCAGTCTGCTTAAAAACACGGTCCGGCTCATCCACCGGCTGTTCACCCTGATTGGGACGCCGTCTTCTCCGGCCCGGCTTTACCGGAAACCGGTACTGGTAAAATGCTCCGAGGTGCTGCGCCGGGAAGAAGCCGGATCCTGGGGTTTGACGGGAGAACTTCCACAAACTAAAGTGATTATAAAAGCGCTCCAGGCCGCCGGACTGGTCATTCCCTCGGGGGATTATGCGGCGGCGGTTTGGCCTGACGGGGAAACGCCTCCGCCGGGAACCCCCGCCGTGTCCGCCGGGCGGGTAATCGCGATGGATTCGCCGTTTTCGTTTGTTCTGTATCCGGGAATTTCTTTTGCCGACGCACTGGACTTGTCTTTGTTCTGCACGATTGAAGAAACAGGAACGGCCATCAGGTTTTCCATTTCCCGCGCTTCGGTGGTACAGGGATTTAACCGGGGCCTCGGCGCCGGTTTTCTGTGGGCCCTTCTTGAAAAATGTTCCGGGGGCAGGGCGGGGGATGCCCTCAAGTGGAATCTTGAAGACTGGGAAAAACGGTACCGCGAAGTGGCGCTTTACCGGGGGGTTGTACTTACCCTCGGCGGTGAACGGATGTATCTGGCGGAAAACGGCCCGCTGGCAAAAAACGTCCGTAAAGTTCTGGCGCCGGGCGTTTTTCTCCTTGACGTTTCCTCCCGGGAAGAAGCCGCCGAAGTTTTGCGGGCGGCCGGCGTAGACATACTCGCCGAACCGGCAGGCGAAATACATGCCGCCGGCGGGCAGGACGCGGTATTTCCCGAAACGCAAAGTGAAGCCGGAAGACAGGACGCTTCCGCCGGGGCGCCCGGAAGCTTCTTTTTTTCAGGAAAAACGGAATCAGACGGCCCCGGCACCGCCGGGGCCGCCGCCCCGTATAACGGGGAAAAAGCGGAACGCCTCAAGGAAAAGTTCCGCGCGTATCTGGAATCGGACGGGTGCCGCTGCAGCAGGGAAGAGCGCACGGAACTTTCGGCCCGCATTGAACGGCGGCTTGTGGTAAGCGAATCCCAGCTTCAGGATATTTCGATTCGCTACGAAAAACTTGAAGCCCGGTCCCTGGATTATGCCGGAAAAACGGCAATTGCCAAACAGGCCATCGTACAGGGATCGCTTCTTGAAGTAAACTGGCCTTCCGGCGGCGCCGGGGAAAAAGTGCTGGGGACTCCGGAAACCCTGGAAAAGAAAGCGGGCGAAATGGTTCTTGTACTGCGGCCCCGGGACGGCCGGACGGAAAACGTCAGGATACCCCTTGGACAAATCAGCCTTTTGCGGCGGATTAAGAAATCAATATTCGGAGAATAGGAGTATATATGCCATTAGTACCTTTTCAGGCCCAACGGGAACAGAGCAGCCAGGATAAGCTTGCCGTTCTTGTAGACGCCGACAATACACAGGCCGTGATCATTGAAGGCCTTCTTGCGGAAGTTGCCAAATACGGCGTAGCCAGCGTAAAACGCATTTACGGCGACTGGACCAGCGTTAACCTGCGTTCCTGGAAGGACAAACTGCTGGAATACGCGATTCAGCCCATACAGCAGTTTGCGTACACATCGGGAAAGAACGCCACAGACTCCGCGATGATCATTGACGCCATGGATCTGCTGTACAGCGAAAACCTTGACGGATTCTGCATCGTTTCAAGCGATTCGGATTTTACCCGCCTTGCCCAGCGCCTGCGGGAAAGCGGCCGCAAAGTGTACGGTTTCGGCGAGAAAAAAACTCCCCGCGCCTTTGTGTCCGTCTGCGACAAATTCATTTATACGGAAATACTCAAAGATAATCATGATGATGAAGATAAACCCATCACGAAAGTCCGCAAAGACTTTAAGGTAGACAGACGCCTGCTCAACCTGCTTCGGGATACGGTAGACGATCTGGCCGATGATTCCGGCTGGGCGTATCTGGGCGGGATAGGGCAGAAAATCACCCTCCGTTCCAGCGAGTTCGATCCCCGCAACTACGGCTTCCGTAAACTGGCCGATATGTTCCGCGCCATAGCGCAGTTTGAAGTCGAGGAACGGCCGCAGGAAAACGGCACCGGCCGGCAAATTTACATCCGCTGGAAACGCAGATCGCGCTGACCCGAAGGCGGCCGCCGGACAGACACCCGGAAAAAAGGGCTTGCGTTCCGGGGGCGCCGGGATTATACTCCCACAAAAGGAGTGCCCCATGAAAACGTATATCAAACGCCTTGTGTGTATCCCCCTCTGCCTTGTCGCCGCCGCGCTCACCGTAGAGGCGCAAAACACGCCGGGAGGATCCCTTTTCGGGAACCCCCGGCGGCCCGCGGTGTTGTCTCCCGAAATAGTTCAAAACTTTGTCGCGCACATCGAGGAGATGGACGACATCTTTGCCGATATGGAAGGCGATCCGGATTACCGTGTTTTTGAGGAAAACATGGACGACTGCAATGCCGCCGTCGTGGCGTATCTGGAGGACGACGGCGATTTTGCCGCGTTCCAGGCGGCGTTTGAGCGCGTACGGAGCGTCCGGGCCCCCGCGATGGACAGGGTATTTTCGTCACTCGGCCTTGGACAGCGGGGCACCGAAGCGTTCTTTGTTATCACCCTGGGAACGGTACTGTATTTCCTCGAGCAGCAGCTTGAATCCTTTCAGGAACTGGAAGGGCTTGAATACGCCGGGGAACTGCCCGGCGAATACGGGCTCCTGCGGGAACGGATTGTCCGCGCGCGCACCGTTATCCACCCCGAGGACATCCTCATTTTGAATGAAAACCTGGAGACCTCCCGGCTCTTTCTCTTTTAAGTGATGCCGCGCCGGAAACGCCCCGGGGCGCCCCGCCCGGAACCCGCGGCGTCGGGCCCGGACGTTTTTGCGGGACGAAAACGCCCGGACCTCCGCAAACCGCTTCCTTTTGCCGGCAAAACCGCATCCCCGGTACGCAAAACGCCATCCCCGGCATGCAAAACGCTGTCCCCGGCATGCAAAACCCTTTCTCTTGCACGCAAAACATTTCCTTTTGCGTGCAAAACATTTTCTTTTGCACGCAAAACAGTTTCTTTTGCATGCAAAACATTTTCCGCAGCATGCAAAACCCTTTCTTTTGCATGCAAAACATTTTCTTTTGTATGCAAAACATTTCCCCCGGCATGCAAAACATTTTCTTTTGCATGCAAAACGCCGTCTCCGGGGCACAAAAAACCGTCCCCGGTACGCAAAAAACCGTCCCCGCGTGTTCCCTGGCTGATTCCGGCGGTCTGCGGTTTATTCCTGCTGGTACGGTGCGGCGGCGAACGGCTTCCGGTCATTGTCTGCTTCGGCGACAGCCTTACCGCCGGCAAGGGGGCGGAGCATTCCGAAGCGTGGCCTGCGCTGCTGGAAAAGCGGGTGCGGGCCCGTGTGGTGAACGCCGGGACTAGCGGCGATACGACATTGGACGCTCTTGGCCGTGTCCAGGCGGTGCTCGCCGAAAAACCCGATGTGGTTATTGTTGAATTCGGCGCCAACGACATTCTGGACGCGGTTCAGGGGGGGAAAGTCCCCGATCTGGCGGGGCTGCGGGACCGCCTTGGCCTGCTTGTCGAGGCGCTGGACGGCGGGGCGGCGGTGTACCTGGTCAAGTTTTACAGCCTGAGCATGATTTCGGACTTTCCCGGCGGAGACGGGGAACTGCCCGCCGCCCTTGACGGGCTCTTCGCCTCCCTGGAAGCGGAGTATCACATCGGGATTATTGACGGTATCTGGGACGGCATTTGGGGCGACGTGTCGCTCATGTCCGACGGCACGCATCCCAATGCCGCCGGGTACCGCGTTATGGCGGACAACTATGTTACCGCCCTGGCGCCCTTCCTGAAAGAACAGGGGCTCCTCCGCTAAAGCCTTCTTCCGTAGTCCAGGTAAGGAAGACCGGTTCGTTTGTCAGGCGGAATACCGCCTCGTTTCCGGTTTCCTCGGCTCCGCCGCCGGTAATGTTGTGCCGCCAGAGCGCGGGTGTTCCCGGTGCGCTTACGTATACGGTTTTTGGCGCGGCGGCGGCGCTTGCGGCGTTGTCCCAGAGCAAAAGGGTATGTTCGTTGTTTTTTCTGAAGTACAGGCTTGTTACCGTCCGCTGGACATTGTTCCGCAGCGGCAGTTCGGGCCGGTATTCCGCGCCGGGAAGATAGCGGCTGCAAAGCTTAAACGCCTCCCCGCCGTTTTTTAAATCGCCGTTCGGGTACATCAGCCCAAAGTATTGTCCCGCCCACCAGTTGTTGCGCTGCTGTCCCGCGTCATACTCATCCATCAATTCATACCATACGATATGTTCCAGTTTCCGCACTGCAAGCCCGCTGAGTGTTTTTACGACATATTCCGGATAGTTTTCAAGATTGCACTGGGAAAAATAAAGTCCTCCGGTCGCGTATCCGACTTCCGTTATCCAGATTGGCTTTGCGCAGTTAAATTCGTCCATGATCTTTCTGAGCTTGTCAATTTGCCTGACGGTATGTATGGCGTCGGAGGAATACGGATGGAGTGATATGCCGTCTACATTGTCAAACGCGCCGGCTTTGAACATACCCCGGACAAAGCGCGGCGTTACCCTGAAAAGCGATCCGGCAAGAACGACGGCGTCCGGGTCAAGTTCTTTTATTTTTTTCCCCGCCGCCGCGGAAAGCGCGAAAAACCGCCTGTTGGATCCGTACCAGAACCATCCGTTGGGCTCGTTCCAGATTTCATAGGCCCCGATGCGGCCCCGGTAACGGGTTACCATTTGTTCCACGTATTTCAGAAAATAACCGATTTCCCGTTCCGTAAAATTCCGGTGTTCTTTGTTGTCTTTGTACAGCCAGGGAACGTCATAGCAGAGAAGCATTACGATTTTTTTCCCCGCCGCTTCCGCTCTGGAGATGTACTGGTCCCATCCCGAAAAGTCCCAAACGCCTTCCTGTGACTCGATATTGCGCCAGTCGGCGGCGGACCGTATCCAGGTAACTCCGAATTCATCAAGCTTTTCCACATATTGCGGGGAAAGGCCTGTTCTGTCAGGCGATACGCCGATAACGTCTTCCGGGATGGTATGGGCGCCGGGGTAAGAAAAAGAAGTTGACGCGCAGGACGCGGAACATAACGCAAGGGCCGCCGCTATCAAAAAGACGGGGTAGTGTTGTTTCATTTCGCGCTTACCTCCTCGATAAAAATTTCACCAATGGCCCGCCCTGTCCATGCCGAAGGCGGGGTGCGGCCGAATATCGCCGCAATGGTCGGGGCAATGTCGTAAATGCCGGTCTGCCGGGGAATGGTAAAACCCCTGCGGATGTTTTTTCCATACACGATCAGCGGAATGGTTCTTTGGCGGGGCAGGTTAAAGCCGTGTCCCCAAAGCCAGCCGCCGTGATCCGAGGTCAGGATGAATACCGTATCGCCGTAAAAGCCGCCGGAACGCACGGCGTTCTCAAGCCGCGCGATATATCCGTCAAGTTCCCTGAGTTTCGCGTAGTATTCAGGCGATCCGTGGCGCTTTGAATGTCCCACGCTGTCCGGTTCGTTGAAAACGACAACGGTAAACTCCGGTTTCTGTTCCGTTATGTACCGGGCGATTTTTTCCACGGCGTCCGGGTCCGCCGAAAGGCCGGCGACATGCTCTGTTGTGTCCGCCGCTCCGGCCGGACACAACAGACCGATTTTGTCCCATTCGTAAAACAGCGCCGTCATGTTTTTTGAAGGGGCCGCTTCCGGGAAACGGTCTTCCGGCGGCGCATCGTCTGCCTGTTCTTTCAGCAGGGCAAAGATTGTCGGGAAAAATCCGTAGCGGTCCCGTACCGGGCTGTCAAAACGCGGTTCGCCGCCGGTGTCGACACAGCCGTGAACTTCAGGCGGCGCACCCATAAACATCGACGACCAGTTTGGCCAGCTGTTTGTGGGGAGTACGCTTTGCACCCGCATCGACGACGAGCCGCAGGCGATCATGCGTTTGACGGTGGGCATATCCGATTTGGGAACATAGTACGCGCCCCATCCGTCAAGGCCGATAAGCACCACATGAACCGCCGCGTTTCTGTCCTGCCGTTCATAGACAAAGGGCTGTACCGCCTCGTCCATGCCTTTTTTTTGGGGCGCGGCGCATGAGGCGGCTACGGCAAGAAATATAACCGCCGGATACAAAATCGTTTTTTTTATCATTTTTTCCCCAGTCCCAGAAAATACGTTTCAAACGAATCGCTTCTGCACGCTTTTGGCTTGAAACTCCGGGCCGCTGTAAAGCGTTCCCGAATCCGCTCCAGAAGATCTTCGGATCCGGCGCCCTGAAACACTTTTATCGCCATGTTTCCCCCCGGCGCAAGACAGGCGTCCGCGTATTCAAGAACCTGTTCGGCAAGGGCAAGTGATTTCCCGGTATCGACGATGCGGTTCCCCGTTGTGCCCGGCGCGGCGTCGCTTAACAGTACCGTATAAGGCCCTCTGCCGGAAAGCGCTTCGCGTACCGGGCCGGATTCAAGATCACCCTGAATAAAGAAAAAGTCTTTTCTGTCAAAAACGCCTTTGTCAAAACGCCGGGAAAGTCCCTGGAGATCCGCGGCCGCCAAACGCAGTTCCCCCCCCGGCGCCGGGGCAAAGCGCCTGAGAATATAAAGGCTCCAGCTTCCCGGGGCAGCGCCCAGATCGAGAATTTTCGGCGGAACTTTGCCGAAAAGCCCGAATTTTCCGTCGATTTCCATAAGTTTATATACGGATCGGGCGGGGTATCCTTCCTTTTGGGCTTTCAGTGACCAAAAATCTAGCTTTTCGTAAGATGTCATGATACTGTTAGACCTATGGAAAGGGAGTATACCCTGCGTATGGGGAAAATAGAAGATACGCTTGCCCGCGCTCTTCCCCGTCTGCCCGGAGCGGCCTGGCTTCGGGAAACGTTTCCCGCTCTGGAGTTTGACCCCTCTCTGGCGCGGCATCTTACCGCCCCGTGCAGGGAGCTTCTTGACCGGGGCGGCAAGCGCTGGCGGCCGCTGCTTTCACTTTTGGTCTGCGAGGCCCTTGGCGGCGGGGACGCGGTACTGCCGCTTTTGCCGCTGGTGGAATTCCCTCATAACGCGAGCCTTATCCATGACGACATAGAGGACAATTCCAGCCTGCGGCGGGGAAAACCGGCGGTTCATGTGCTTTACGGGAACGATACCGCCATCAATTCGGGCAGTTTTCTCTACTTCCTTCCGCTTTCCTGTGTTGAGTCCTGGGACGGTCCGGCGGAAACAAAAACGCGCATCCTGCTTCTGTGGGGAGAATACATGCGCCGCCTGCATCTGGGTCAGTCAATGGACATTGCCTGGCACCGGGATTTTTTCTCCCTGCCTTCCATAGAGGATTATCTGCTCATGTGCCGCCTTAAAACCGGCTGCCTTGCCCGTTTTGCCGCCCTCCTTGGGGCCGTGTGCTCCGGCTGTCCGTCCCCGGAAGCCGTCATGGAACGGTACGGCGCCGCCGCGGAAAAGCTTGGGGTTGGTTTTCAGATACTTGATGATGTCAAAAACCTGAGTTCCGGCGTGCCCGGAAAAGAACGGGGCGACGATATTGTGGAAGGGAAGAAGAGCCTCCCCGTACTGCTGTACCTTCACGGGCAGGGGCCCGGCCGTGAAGACAGGGCCGCTTTTGCCGCGTCCTGTTTTAAGGCCGCTTCTGAAAAAGGCCCCGGCGCCGGTGAAATAGTCCTGTTTATCACTGAGCTGGAGCGGTCCGGCGCCCTCGAAGCGGCCCTGCAAAAGGGCGAGCGGCTTATCGGGGAAGCAAAAGCGGCGTTTGGGGAAGCCCCAGACGTGCGGGCGTTCCCGGCGGGCGATTTGCTGGCCGGTCTGGCGGAGACGCTGCGGTGAAAAACATACTGGAAGCGGAAATCTGGGGAATTGCCCGGGCCGGCGACGGGAGCATGGTGTTCCTGCGGCCTTTAAATTCAGATTATGCCGTACCGATTTTTATCGGCCAACTGGAAACCCAGACCATTCTTATTGGGTACGGCAATGTCAGCGTGCCCCGGCCCCTTACCCCGGATCTGCTTCTCGACGTCATACGCCACGCGGGACTCCTCCTGCTCAGGGTGGAAATCAGCGAAATCAGGGAAAACACTTTTTTCGCCCGGTTGGTGCTGTGTTCCCCGGAAAGCGCGGCCGGGTCCGCCCCGGAAGGCGGCGGCTCTCCGCCGGCGGGAAAATATACCCCGCAAGCGCCGCTTTTGATTGACGCCCGGCCGTCCGATGCCCTGGCGCTTGCGGTACGAAGCAAATGCCCTATCTATGTAGCGGAAAAAGTCCTTTCAGAGGCGGGCATACTCGCGGAAAGCATTATTGAAAGCGACGCCGACGGGCCGGGGGAACACCGGGAATCGCTGAGGGAAGAGCTGGAAGCCGCCGTTGCCGCCGAGAATTATGAAAAAGCCGCCGAACTGCGGGATATTCTCAAACAGGTTGACAGGGGGGAGGCTTGGCAAAATAATGAAACTAGCGTAGAATGATACCGATATTGAAATGACAGGTGGAGAATTTGAATAGACGGTCTTATATCGCGGATATACTTAGACTTGTGATGGTCGCGATGGTAGTCTACTATGCACCCGTGGCCCGGTTCCTGTCTGTGCGGAACGTCGGAAACTTTCCAGGCAATGTTGTCAATGCGCCTGAAGAAAGCATGGGTGGTCGTGAAAGCGCCGTTTCCCTGGAAAACGCCTCTTTTGAGGAAACGGAACAGGGACTTCCCGAACCGCTGGAATTTTCCAAACCCCGAATGCTGCTTCATACCTCCTATACCGTTCAGCAGGGCGACGTACTTGGCGAAGTCGCGAAACATTTCGGTCTCAGTACCGGGACCCTGGTTTCGCTGAACAATGTCAAATATACCCGGAACCTTCAAATCGGTCATACGCTCAAGGTTCCCAATCAGGATGGGATAATATACAAGGTAAAAAAAGGGGACAGCCTCCGGTCAATAGCGGGAAAACATAAAATTGATCCGGAAGCGGTTAAAGTATCCAATGAACTTTTTTCCGATCAGATAAACGAAAACACCAGCCTTTTCCTTCCCGGCGCGGTCATGCCCTGGGAAGATCTTCAGGAAATTAACGGCGACCTTTTCCTGTGGCCGGTACGGGGGTATGTTTCCTCGTATTACGGCTACCGCAGGAGCCCTTTTACCGGCGCACGGAGCTTCCATTCCGGGCTTGACATAGCGGCGCCCATGGGAACCGCCATTCGAGCCGCCATGTCCGGCAGGGTCAGCGCCGTGGGCTACGACAACGTATACGGAAACTTTGTGGTCATTACCCATCAGGCCGGTTACCGGACCCTGTACGGTCACATGAGCGTAACCCGTACCCGTACCGGCGTTTATGTCAATGCCGGCGACAGGATTGGCGACGTCGGCAGTACGGGGCAGAGTACCGGCCCCCATGTTCACTTTACGGTTTACAAGAACGGCGCCACCGTAAACCCCCGTAACGTGATTCGGTAAGGGAGAACGCAAATAAAAGAACGGTGGCGGATATTTTTATTGATTCTTCTTGCCGTTTCTCTTGCGGCTGTCTTTTATTACTTTTCCTTTAGAAGCATTGGTTCAAAAGAATCTTTCGTTATCAGTAATCTTTCCGGCGAAAATTTCAATTTAGCTGTCGCGGCCAGTGAAAAAAATCCCGTTTTTACCTTAAAAAAGTACCGGGACGTAAATGGGATACGATACGTTTATATACACAAATCGGACGTCAGTAAAATACGGGGGCCGGTGATATTATTTCAGTGTGAAAGGGATGATTCAGTGGACGTTGTTACCAAATTAAAAAATGTCTTTGATGAATTAACAATAACCGATGACCGCAACACCGTAATCTGGGACTTAAACAGCGCCGGTGGAATTACCAGCATGGAAGATACGATTCTTACAAACACCATATCGCACATACTCTTGTTGGGCAGAACAGAATAACCGCGCGGGGAACGGGCTTTACGGGGAAAACCATACGGGGAACAGAAATGGCGGGGAAAAATTATACAAGGATTAACTGTACGCCGGCGTTTCGGATATGCTGGGCATATTCATCGGGGATTCCCGCATCGGTAATTACCATGGAAAATTCCGTAATGTTCCCAAAAAGACAGGCGCTCACCTGGCCAAACTTGGCGGAATCGGTTAAAAGTATTCTGTCCTTGCTGGATTCAATCATGGCCTGTTTCAGCGGCGCGTCTTCCACATAACCACAGGTAAGCCCCAGGTTTAAGTCAAAGCCGGTGGTTCCGATAAACGCCTTGCTGGCCCGGTACTTCCGGAGCGCCATGGTAGAATCCGAATCGTAGAAGACCGCCGGTTTGGGAGAATAAACGCCCCCTGGAATTATTACCGTACAATGAGGCAGCTGCACCAGTACTTTGATGGTATTGAGGCTGGGACAAATTATCGTATTGGCGTAGTCCTGGGGTATCAGTTCGGCAAAAAGCTGCACGGTAGTTCCTGAATCGAGAAAAATTACGTCGTTTGGTTCAAGAAGCTGAATGGCCTGTTTTACGATTGCCAGCTTCTGCTCGGTATTTTTGTCCTGTTCTTTGGTCAGTGTGTAGCCGTTTTGATTGGTTCCCACCGAAGTTGAGACAACGCCGCCATAAACCAGCTTCACCTTGTTTTCATCCGCAAGACCGCGAAGATCCCGGCGTACTGTCATTTCGGATACATCAAGCTCCCGCGCAAGCTGGCTGACAGTAATAAAATGGCTGCCGGTGATGATATCAATCTCTTCCTGTATCCGCTTGCCTATGTTCGCCATATTGCACCTTCACTACATAATACATGACGTGCTTTCTTTTGATCAACAACTCCGCCTCGGAACGCGGACCGGCGCCCCGAGGACCCCGCCGCGGACCGCCGCCCCTGCATCACGTTTTGGATGCTTGTCCGTAATACGCGCCGGGGCCGAATTTCCGGTTGTAATGTTTGTCCGCCAGTTCCTGCTGTATCCGGGGAATGGGCTTATCCCGGAAAGAACAGTTCATGGTAACATTGCAATACGCCATTTTTGAAATGTATTCCAAAACCAGGCTGTGTTCAACGGCTTCCGCGGGACTGTCCCCCCATACAAAGGGGCCGTGACTGTGAACCAATACCGCCGACATGCGGCGGCAGCCGGTTTTTTTTGTTTCAAGCGTTTCCAGTATTACATCCCCGGTGTTTTTTTCATATTCGCCCTGTATTTCTTCCGCGAGCAGCGGGCGGGAAACCGGAATATCGCCGTAAAAGTAATCTCCGTGTGTCGTACCCAAACAGGGAACATCGACTCCCGACTGGGCCCATACCGTAGCAAATTGGGAATGTGTGTGAACAATACCCCGTATTCCCTGATCTTTAAATGCCCGGTAAAGCACTAAATGGGTAGGCGTATCCGTAGATGGTTTATATTTTCCCTCAACGATCCTGCCCTCCATGTCCAGAACCGTCATGTGTTCACTGTTCATCTCCTCGTATTTGACTCCGCTTGCCTTTATGGCAATATAGCCTGTTTCAGGATCATACCCGGAAACATTGCCCCATGTCATAATGACCAGGTTTTTTTTAACTAAATCCAGATTCGCTTCCAGAGTCTGTTCTCTTAATACCTTGATATTCATGTTCCCTCTCCAGTTACTCCGCCTTGGAAGTCAATTTAGTTTGTATTCGCTTTGAAATACTCGCGAACGCCACCGCCGCTATAAGGACCAGTCCCTTTACCAGTTGTTGTACATAATCGTTGATGTTGCACATTTGCATTCCTGTGGTCAGAATACCCATGATAAGTACGCCGACCAATACCAGGCTGATATTGCCCTGCCCGCCGCTCAGGCTCACTCCGCCAAGAACGACGGCGGTTATGGCGTCCATTTCATAGTTTTGACCCGAAGACGGCTGCCCGCTGTTTGTTCTGGATAACAATACCAATCCGGCGATTCCCGAAAGAAATCCGCTTAAACTGTACGCGAAGGTTGTTATCCTTGAGACATTGATGCCTGAAAGACGTGACGCTTCCGCGTTGCCTCCAACCCCGTAAATATGCCGTCCAACGGTGGTACGGCTTAAAACGAAACGGGCTATAATAAAAATGGCTGCCAGCAATATAACCGGATAGGGAATAACCCAGAGCGAATTTTTGGCAAAATCGCCGAATGTCTGACTGAAACCAAACACAGGGAGGCCTCCCGTTACTATAAACGCCATTCCCCTGAGGGAAGTCATCATCCCCAGGGTGCAAATAAGGGGCGGCATACCGAGCCTTGTTATGAATGTTCCGTTGATTGTACCGTACGCGAAACCGATCAGCACTGTAGCGACACATGCCAGTGGAGCCGGAACCCCTGCCATCATGAGCATGGCCGCTGTTACGCTGGACACTCCGGCGATTGAACCGACTGAAAGATCAATGCCGCCGGTAAGAATAACAAAACACATTCCAATTGAAATGATCCCCGTAATGGAGATCTGTTTCAAAATGGTAAAAATGGTATTTACTTTCATGAAATTTTCCGACGCAAAGGAAAAAATGATTACCAATACGATCAAAATACCCACAATGCCGTAGTCCAGCAAAAAGGTTGAGGTTTTTTTGTTACCCATGTCTTTTAGGCCCCTTCCTTGAATAGATTGCTTGAAGCCATTTCCAGGATCGTTTCCTGGGAAAATTCATGCCTCTGTAGTTCACCGCAGATTTTTCCGCCGCTCATTACCAGAATTCTGTGAGACATGCCTATCAGTTCCGGCATTTCACTGGAGATCATGATAATGCTTTTGCCCATATCAATAAACTGGCACATAAGATGATATATCTCCTGTTTTGCCCCCACATCGATACCGCGTGTCGGCTCGTCAAAAATAAGGATGTCACAATTCGTAGCCAGCATTTTCGCCAAAACTACCTTCTGCTGATTGCCGCCGGAAAGGTTTCTTATCAATTGCAGGCGGGAAGGTGTTCTTATATTTAAATCCCTGATGTACATGTCAACTGTTTCCCGTTCGCTGCTGCGGTTGATAACCGTGTATTTCGCGTGGTTTTTCAGGGCGCTGTAGACAATATTGTCTTTTACCGAAAGCCCCTGGATAATCCCCTGGTTTTTCCGATCTTCGGGAATCAGGCCTATTCCGTCTGCCAGCGCGTCGCGGGGGGAGGCGGGATTGTAGGGCTTTCCGCGGTACAGCATGTTTCCGCCCGTCTTTTTATCAACTCCAAAAATTATCCGGGCCAGCTCTGTCCGCCCGGCGCCGACAAGACCGCTAAAGCCCAGAATTTCCCCCTGGCGCAGAGCAAAACTGGCGTTATGCACAAAAAGACTGCTCAGATTTTTTGCCTCAAAAACCGGCGCCGAAGGCGCGTTTGCCGGAACCGGGTAATCTTCGGCCAATTCGCGCCCTACCATGAAGGAAATAAGCTGTTTTTTATTGATATTGGCAACATCCTGGGTGGTGACGAATTTTCCATCGCATAAAACAGTTACCCGATCGCAGATGTCAAAGACCTCTTCCAGGCGGTGGGAAATAAAAACAATGGTTGTGTTGTTTTCCTTGAGTTTCTTTATTATGCCAAAGAAAATTTCAGTCTCGTTAAGGGTAAGCGGCGCGGTCGGTTCATCCATTATAATGAACTTTGACTGTTGTGAAACCGCTTTGAGTATCTCCACAATCTCCTGGTATGCTACGCCCAGATCGCAGATTCTGGCATGAATGTCTATTTTAACGCCCATGCGATCACACAAAGCCTGCGCGTCTTTATTCATTTTTTTGACATTGCGAATTCCATAATTATGAATTTCCCTGCCAAGAAAAATATTTTCCGCGACCGAAAGATAGGGTATTAAACTGAATTCCTGATAAATAACCGTTATTCCAAGATTCATCGCCTGGCGGGGTTCCAGCTTGGTATAGACAATTCCCTCAAACTCTATGGTGCCCGATACAGGTACATTGGCGCCGGTCAACAGTTTGATGAGTGTTGATTTACCCGCGCCATTTTCCCCGCAAATGGCGTGAACTTCACCCCTGCGTATGGAAAGCGAAACGTTATCCAGCGCCTTGACGCCCGCGAAATACCGGGAAAGCCCGTGTGTTTTTAATATGTAATCATCCATGTACGATTCGTCCTGTCCGGATATAACCGCGCCGGAGCTCTCCGGCGCGGCGCCAACCTGTTAATTCTTTGGCTGGTATTTCCCGCTTGCGAGATCTTCACGGGGAACCGCAAAAGGTTTCATGTAGATGACTTCCTGCTGGGCCGGAATACCCTGGGTTACGTAGCGATACAGAATTTGCGCGCTGTCGTAACCGGCCTTATAGGGGTCAAGGTCCACAGTACCTCTGTAAATGCCATTGCTTTCCTGCATGCAGGCCAATGCTTCGGCAGTGGCGTCGCCGGAGAAAACCGCGCGATTATTTCCGATTTTTCCGCCGGCTACCATGGCCCGGTAACCGCCGATTCCGCCGGAATCGTTGGTCGCTACCACCACGTTCAGGTCCGGGTGGGCCTGAAGGACGCTTTCGATGATCTGCTGCCCTTTCTCGGGAATGTCGCCGGCCTGGCGGGAAACAATTTGCACATTGGGGCAGACTTTCAGAATGCCGTCGCGGACACCGTTACCCCGGGCAATAACCGCTTCAACATTGTCCTGGGTAATAAGGGCCACTTTTGCCCTTCCGCCAAGGTTGTCCCGGATCCAGTTTCCGGCCTGGCCTCCAATCGCGAGCCCGTACTCATATTCATCCAGTGTATAGACCAGATTCGCGTTTTTTTGGGGCTGGGCGACACTGGCTGTAGCGATGCCCTTGGCTTTAGCGGCTTCAAACAGATCAAAAGTCGCGTTTTCGTCAATGGGAAGCAGCGTAAACCCGCTGTAGTTGTTGTTGATCACATTTTCCAGGTCGCTGATCTGTTTTTCCAGCCGATACTGGGGGTCAATGGTAAGCGCCTGAACTCCCAGTTCCTTGCAGGCGTCTTCAAAGCCCGCTTTGACCGCCAGGCACCAGGGGTTGGCCAGCGTATTACTGATGTAGGCAAGGCGGATAGTCCCCGAGTCGGCGGTCTGGGGTCTCGCGAACAAGCTCATCGACAGCGCGGACAACATCACCAACACAACAATAACACCACGTTTTTTCATAAAAACCTCCTCGAAAGTGTTTTAACAAAATGTTAAACTGTTATCAGTATATCAGATAATTTTCGGCTGTCAATAAACATTTTAGCTCGTTTTCTGGTTAAACTTTTGCACCGTCTACCGCAAAGGCGCTTTCCTTTTTGACATGACTGTGCAGCTCGCGGTACATGTCGAATTTTTCCCGGTAGAATCCGGCGTGAACCGGATTCGGAGGAATCGTTTCCTTGATGTGGGACATGTTACGCGCCGCTTCTTCAACCGTGCGGTACACGCCGGCGGCCACCGCGGAGAGTATCGCGCAGCCCAGAGCCCCCGCTTCCTTCACCAGCAGGACGCTTACCGGTATTTGCAAAATATCCGCCTTAATTTCCAGCCAGGGCCGGCTTTTGCTGCCTCCGCCAACGGCAATTAAACGATCAACAAAGACATTCTGTTCCTTGAGTACCGAAATATTCAACCGTTGATCCAGACAAAGCCCTTCCAAAAGAGCGCGGTACAGGTCGAATTTGGTAACGCCGTAATCAACGCCGGTTACGGCAAGCCGCGCGCCGCTGTCCATATAGGGAGTACCGCTGCCCATAAGGTAAGGCTGCACCATTATCTTTGTCGGAACCGGAGGGACATTGCTGTTAAACAAGTCGTAAGGCAGCTCTTTGCCGCCGGCAAACAGGGCAAGAAACCACTGCACCAGGAGCCCCGATGTCTGGTTGTAGGCCAGGCAGGAAAACGACCCTTTTTCCAGAAATGGTTCCGAAGGAATGCCTTTTTCGGCGATAAAATCAGCCGGGAGCATAGCGCCGATTATGGGGGTGATACACTCGGCGGTGCCCATGGAATTGACCGCACAGCCCTTCTGCAGCCCTGAACCAATGGCGTTCACCGGCTGATCGTGGCCCCCCGCCACGACTTTTACGTTTTCACCGATTCCCAGTTCCCCGGCAAGATTTTTACGCAGGGTCCCCAGCAGGGTTCCTATGGGCACGGGCGTGTAATAGTGCCGTTTATCCAGGCCGAATTTTGCCATCAGTCCGGCGCTCCAGACACATTCCCTCGCGTCGAAAAACATGGTTCGGGACGCCGACGCGTAATCTACCGCCGTTTCGCCGCAGAGCATGAAGGTGATAAAATCCTGCATGAGGAGTATTTTTTTCGTTTTCCCGTAAACGCCGGGAAGCTCTTTTTGCAGGTACAGAATTTTTGAAAGACTGTAGGAAGGGGAAAGGGGAAGGCCGCAAATACGGGCTATTTCTTCGGCGTTTGTTTTTTGCTCCGCCTCAAGGTATTCCTTTTCCCCCCAGCGGTCGGTAAAAAGCATGGGATCGCAGATGATTGAATCTTGCGCGTCAAGGGCTACAAATGCTTCGCCAAAAGAGCTCGCGCAGACAGCTTCAATTTTGCCGGTTGTTTTCGCGGCGGCTTGTGCAAGTACCTCTTTGGTTTTATCCCAAATTTCCTGTCCCCGCAGCAAACGGGTGCCGTCCCGCGCAACCTGGATTGAATAGGCCCGGTAAGCGCCGCCTGTCTCGCTTCCCTTTTCATCAAATACCACTGCCTTGACGCCCGACGTGCCTACATCCAGTCCGCAAAAAAACATATCTCCTCCTGGTTTCTAAGGAAGCGCCAATTTCTTCTCGATTAAACAAATCAGCGTTCCCCAATGTAGAATAACCACCGCGGGCGACACCGGCAGGGAAAAGCGTGAAACCGGAAAAGACTGGCCGCTTCCGGCCTTTTTCCGCGTTTTCAGCGTCCGTATGGTTAAAATTATCATCCGGCCAGGCGGGCGTATCCCAGCTGTCCCATGATGCCTTCCATGATTTCAGAGGCCTTGTCGATGTTGTCGTTAATATAGGCCGTCGCTTCACATGCTTCAAAGTCATTGGCGGCCATGCGATTCGATCGCTCAATCAGATGCCGCGCCGCGTACTGTCCTGATTCCCGGACTATCCTGGTCCACATGTTGGCCCGGATGACCCCGTCGTTGCAAATCGTTCCGATTTGCTCATTTGTGAGGCTCGATACCCCATGGAGTACCAGCATGGGCTTTCCCAGGGCTGTGGTGAGGCTTTGGGCCCGTGTCTTGAGGTACTTTGAGTCCGTACCGGCGGACTGCTGTTCCGTCCCCAGATCCGCCACGAGAAAATCCACCCCGGTCTCTTTTACAAACCGGACGCCTTTTTCCACGTAGTCATCCTGTTGTCTGGCCCTTTGCCCGTCCCCTACCGAAAGACCCTCGAAAACTCCCTCAATGAGAATTTTATCCCCCATGGCCTTCACGTAATCCCTGGTCATCGCCAAATTTTCCTCATACGGGTAAGTTTGGGCGTCAAACATAACGCTGGCGAAATAGCCGGCCCCTTCCGTCAGGGCCCAGCGATCCGCCTTGGGGTCTCCGTGATCCAGGTGGGGCATTACATCAACCCGGCTGTACGGGGCCCCGGACCCCCCGCAGAGCAGCCTGCAATAATCCATCACCGCCTTTATGCCGATCCGGTCATCGCCGCAGCGGGTTATCCGCCTTGCCTGGGCCATGTGGGAATAATTCGATGTCATGGCCACCACCACCGGAATGGTTGCCAATCCGTGCTTGTCCGCGAAATTGAGCGCCCCCCGCAGAATGGCCTCTGTATTCCAAAAGCTGCCGGTGCAGAACAGGGCGGTACACGTCCCTTTTTCCGCGGCGCCGTAAATTAACCGGCGCGCTTCGTTTTTATCCGTGATAAAGGCCATAAACACTCCTGACATTCTTTTTATTCATTGGGCGATTAAGCCGGTTTCAAAATCAATCAACCGTGTGCCCACTTGTGAAATCATCCCGGCCATTATACCCGGTAAATTTTTTTTTGTCAGCAAAAAAGTTTAAAACTTTGCTAAATCATTGACACAAATTTATATAAAGTAATAAAATGTTAACATTAAAAGGTAAAGTATTATTATTTTAAGGAGTGCCGATATGAAACATAAATTACGCTATGGAATGATAGGCGGAGGTCCGAGCGGCGGAGTGGGGAGTCTTCACCGTGCCGCGCTCAGGCTAAACAATGAAGCGGATCTGGTTGCGGGGGCTTTTTCCAGTGACTTTGAAAAAACCAGGGAAATGGCCACGGAGCTGGGGTTGGATCCGGATCGGATGTACCATTCACACGAGGACATGGCGGAAAAAGAATCAAAACGTCCCGATCCGATAGATTTTGTCATTATCTGTACGCCGAACTATCTGCACTATCCCGCGGCAAAGGCGTTTTTGGAAAAGGGTTTCAATGTTTCCTGTGAAAAGCCCCTGAGCTTTACGCCGGAACAAGCCTGTGAACTCAAGGCGCTGGCTGAGAAAAACAACTGCCTTTTTTGTGTTACCCATACTTTTACCGGACACCTGGTGTCACGGGAAGCCCGGGCGCTGGTGCGCAAGGGGGTACTTGGAACCATCCGCACGGTAGTGGTTGAATATCCGCAGGACTGGCTTCTTGACGCCCTTGAAAGCGAAACCGAAACTTCAAAAACCTGGCGATCCAGGCCGGAACTTTCCGGAAGGGGGGCGGCTATTGGGGATATTGGTTCCCACATGGAAAACTGGGTTAACTTTGTCACGGGAATGAAGATCGACAAGGTATTGGCTCATCTTGAAGCGGTCGGAAAGGGAACCATGCTGGACAACAACTTTCAGGTAATCGTAAAATACCAGAACGGCGCTTCGGGGTTCTTTTGGGGGTCCCAGGTAGCCATTGGGTACGATAACGCCTTCCACGTCAAACTGCTTGGTGACAAGGGAACACTGGAATTCTGGCAGGAGGACAACAACTACCTTACCCTGCGGCTGCGCGGCCAGCCCCTGCAAAGGCTTTCCCGGGGCAGCAAATACAGTCAGGGCGAATCCCTGAAATATGTCCGCACCCCGGCGGGACATCCGGAAGGTTTAACTGAAGCTTTTGCCAATATATACAAATCCTTTTGCGAAGCTATCTTTGATAAGCTGGCCGGAAAGCCCGTTGACGAAGACAAGTACGCTTATCCTACCATCGATATGGGTATTGAGGGAGTCAAATTCTTCAACGCGTGTGTGGACAGCGACGAGCAGGGGAATGTTTGGGTGCCTTTGAATAAATAGCGCTTGGGACTGTCCGAAAAGTTTGAAAAACTTGTTCGGACAGCTTAGGGTAACGCTGATTAACTTGATGCCGGACTAACGTCCGCAATCAGCGTTACCCTGTCATTTTTCTCGTTTTCCCGCGGAAAACGCGCTTTTTCAAAGCGGCGAAAAATCCTTAGTTCTGGGGCACGTATTTGCCGCTTAGCAGATCCGCGCGGGGAACAGGAACATAGGGAAGATAAATAGTTTCCTGGGTTGGAGGGATACCCTCGGTCACATACTTATAGAGAATTTTCGCGCTTTCGTAGCCGCCCTTATAGGGGAAGAGATCTACCGTACCGCGATAGATACCGTTGCTCTCCCGCATACAGGCCAGGGCTTCCGCGGTGGCGTCGCCGGAAAAGACCGCCCGGTCATTGCCGACTTTGCCACCGGCTACCATGGCCCGGTAACCGCCGATTCCGCCGGAATCGTTGGTTGCCACAACCACATTCAGATCCGGATGAGCCTGAAGAACGCTTTCAATGATCTGCTGTCCTTTTTCCGGAATATCACCGGCCTGGCGGGAAACGATTTGCACATTGGGGCAGAGTTTTAAAATGGCTTCCTGCACGCCGTTACCCCGGGGAATAACCGCTTCCACATTGTCCTGTGAAATGATCGCGACTTTGGCCCTTCCGCCCAGATTGTCACGTATCCATTCTCCGGCCTGGGTACCGATGGACCAGCCGTAATCATACTCCTTGAGGGTATAAATCAAATGTACGTTGTCCTGCATTTGAGCTATGCTGCCTGTGGCTATGCCCCTGGCCTTGGCGGTTTCCACAAGCGCCCTTGTCGCGTTGGGGTCAATTGGAGTAAAGGTAAAACCGCTGAAATTGTTGTTAATCAGGTTCTCTATATCCGAGACTTGTTTGTCAACCTTGTACTGGGAATCGATGCTGAGGTACTGCACTCCCAACTCCTGGCACGCCGCCTCAAAACCCTTCATTACGGCGACATTCCAGGGATTTGCCAGATTCATGCTGACATAGGCCAGTTTGATGTCGGACTTGGTCCCCCCGCCCGATTTGGGAGCGGCAGAGACAGCGCCCGCCAGGAGAGACACCATGACTAGCGCGACAATGCCAATCCTGTGAGATTTATTCATAAGAACCTCCTCATAAAATGTATTTAGCTTTAACGCCAATAAACCATTTTCCCGCATGTTTTGATAATTGTCAATTGTTTTTTTGTGAATACTTACATATTTTGATAAAGTTTTGATAAGAAAGCGGAATAATTATTCAATTATCTGTAGAACATTACCATGTCCCGGCCGGCGCTGTTCCGGGGACGCCTTTCCCCGCCGGCGGGTGCCAGGTTCCAAAACCGCTGTTTTGGAACCTGGTTCATCCTATATCGTTTTTTGAATGTTTTGCAAATAGTCAAAAGATTGCTTAAGCTCAGCGGTGAGTTCCTCAATCGGCAATTCCCCGGCGAACAGCTGGGCCTGGGTCATTTTACGCGGCAGCGGTTCAAAGGATACCGCGCTGGTGTAGTTAATTTCGTTCAAGGCCAGCAGAAAGTCCCGCCAGTTCATGCAGCCTCGTCCGGGAACCTCTCTGGTGTTATCACCCATGTGGACATGCTGCAGCCAGTCGCTGCCCGCATCCCGGATGGCGTGGGGTATTCCCAGTTGTTCTTCCAGCTGCATGTGAAACGTATCGGCGATAATTTTTACGTTATCGCAGCCTGTTTCTTTTGCCATTTTAATGCCGTCACGAAGGGTTCTAACCAGAGTAACTTCGTATGCGTTGACACACTCGATCATAATGATAATATTTTTTGGTTTCGCGTACTCGGCAATTTTTTTAAGGCTTTCCACCGAGTGCTGCCAGTCTGCCTGTCTGGATACATAGAAGGTTGATCCCATTACGCGGCTGGGAACAATCAACACTTTTTTGCAGTCAAGGGCCGCCGCCATATCTATGCATTTTTTTCCGTAATCCACGGCAGTTTCCCGAAAAGCGGGATCTCCGTGGCAGCAAACTCTCTTTTCGTCGGAAAAATTGCCGTTAATGCAAAACGGAACAAGTCCGTATTTTGCCAGCGCGTCTTTAACTTCGTTAACATTTGTAGTGTCCGGTTCTCCGCTGATATCAATGCCGTCCACGCCGATTTCTTTTGCCCGCTTGGCGATCTCGCCGATGGTTGCCCCGCCGAAAATCCAGCTGTTAATTGAAAACAATCTTTTCGCCATCTTTGTCTCCTTCAAAATTATTTGTATAGGGGAGGCGGTTCCAAAAAATCAGATTTCGGAACTGTCTCTCTGTAACAACCGTAGTCCCCGGCCCAAAGGGCAAAAATCATACCCTGATATTTTTTCTTTTTTTCATTACCACAGGTGAAGCCATAAGCGCCTGTATAAAAATAACCAGCAGCAAAACAGCGCCGATTACCACATTTTGCCATACCGCGTTCAGGATCCGCTGCATATTAAAAATGTTTGAAAAAGAGCCCATCACCAGGGCGCCAAAAAACGTTCCCGATATTTTTCCTTTTCCGCCGGACAGCTCGGCGCCGCCGATAACAACAGACGCGATGGCGTACAGCTCGTAGCCCGTTCCCGCCAGGGGCAGGGCTGAACCTATGCGGGACGCGAAAATAATACCGCCAAAAGCCGCCATTGCGCCGCAGAATATATGCGCGGTAAAGAGGGTCTTCTGGGGGCTTACCCCCATCATTTTGGCGGCTTCGGGGTTGCCTCCTACAATGTACATGGCCCTTCCTACGGGCATTTTTTTCATCATATAGGCGACCAGTATGGTTAGTATAATGAACAGGACGAAGGGCATCGATACATACGGGAAGACATTCCCCCGTCCCAGGAATTTTAAAAACGGCGCGATATTTCCCCCGTTTATTGTGGTTTCCTTTGTGCAGATTAAAACCAGGCTTCGCACAAATATCATGGTGGCAAGTGTTCCCACAAAAGCGGGAATGGACATTTTTGTTACAAGAAATCCGTTTACAAGACCTATGGCCATGCCCGCCAGTATGGGAATGACAATGGCAAGGGCGGGCGTTTTTTGTCCAAGCGTAATAAACAAAAATCCGGCAAAGGCAAAGACAGAGCTGGTACTGAGATCAATCGAACCGCACAATATTACAAAGGTCATTCCGATGGCGACAAAACCGATAATGCTCGCGAAGCGGAGCATGTTATTCATGTTTTCCGGGGTAAGAAACAGGGGATTTATTAAACCGCCGGCAATAACGACAAATATCAGTCCCGCAAACGCGACATTTTTGGAAATGAAAAGCCTGATCTTTTCCAAAATCATATCTCCTTCCCGGCTCTAGCGGAGGTTTTTATTGCGCAGTCCATGAAAGAAAAGCGCGAAGATAATAATTCCCGCCTTAAGCATCATGGAATAAGAATAGGGAATATTGTGCATGTTGCACATCATTGTAATAAGCTGCAGCAGAAACGCTCCGCACACAGAACCGATAATATTCGGATAACCGCCTGTGATCGGAGTGCCGCCGATCAATGTTGCCGCAATGGCGTCTGTTTCCAGATCCAGGCCGATTTTTGAGGGGTCAGCGCTTGATACCATGAACATATCTATCATTCCCCCAAACCAGGCGAAAATCGCGGAAATCATATAACAGAGAAGAACTATCCTTGAAGTGTTTATTCCGCATATCCTTGTGGCAAGTGGATTGTTGCCGTAAAATTCAATGTACGACCCAAACTTCATGCGGTTAACAAGAATGTACATCACAATAACCGCGGCCAACAGCACAAAAAAATGGGCCGGGACGGGGCCGATCAACGGATTGATAAAAAAATTGGTAAGCTTCGGCAGCGTGTACGCGATGGTTCCCCTGCCGCTGACTCCTTTCGCCAGTCCCCGCATTATGTACTGCATCGCGAGCGTAACGACCATGGGCAGAATGGAGAACCTGGCGACAAGGGCCCCGGAGAGGAGTCCGAGGAGGCATATAACAAGCAGCGAAATTAAAACGCCTTCCGGATGCCCGGAGGCAAGAAAAATGGCGGAAATTGTCGCCGCGAGCCCCATGGCGGATCCGACTGAAATATCAATGCCGCCGGTGGCGATAACAAGGGTCATCCCCAGTGACAGCATCATAACGCTGGATGTCTGGGTAATAATGTTGGCAAAAGTGGTCCAACTGACAAAATTTCGGGTAAACAGCAGGTTAAAAACAAGAAGCACGAGAAAAACCAGCGCCGATATGTATTTTGTGAAAAGCAAATTCAGAAAATTACCGTTTTTCACCGTTCCGCTCCTTCCTGTCCGGGAACCTGGGCGTCTTCGGCTTTTGACTCGGCAATCATCTGCATAATCTGTTCCGGCGAAATATTTTTTCCGGCAAGTTCACCCGCTATCATGCCGTCACGCAAAACAATGATCCTGTCACAGTTTCTAATCAGCTCTGAAATCTCCGAAGAAATAAAGAGGACGCTTATATTTTGTTCCGAAAATTCCCTGATGAGTTTTTCAATCTCAAACTTGGCGCCCACATCGATGCCCCGGGTAGGTTCGTCAAGAATGATAAATTTTGGTTTTGTGGCGAGCCAGCGGGCCAGTATCACCTTTTGCTGATTTCCGCCGGAAAGATTTTTTACCAATTGATCATCTGAAGGAGTTTTGATCGCCAATGTCTTGATATAGTCTTCGGAAAGCTGTTTTCTTCCCCTGAGATTTATAAATCCGCCCACCGTGAGTCTTGGCAGGGCGCAGGCGGTAAGGTTGCTCTGCACCGTAACATTGGGGAACAGTCCCTCTTCGCGGCGGTTCTCGGTACAGAAGGCCATGCCTTTGGCCACCGCGTCATGAGGCGACCCGGGGGCCAGGGGTTTCCCTTCAAAAATAATCTTTCCCGAGTCGGGAAGATCGCAGCCAAAGAGCAGCCGGGCTATTTCAGTCCGGCCCGATCCGAGGAGGCCGGCAAACCCTACTACCTCCCCGCGCTTTATGCTAAAACTTACGTTATTTACGGAAGGAAAGCGGGAGAGGTTTTTGACTTCCACAAGCGTGTCGTTTTTTCCGGTCCGTCTTCCTGCGGCAATGCGCTCCATGGAAATGTTTTTTTGGCCTATCATTTTTGTCAATAATTCATACTGGGTCAATTCAGATACGGCATAAGTCCCGGCGCACTTGCCGTCTTTAAGCACCGTAACCCGGTCGCATTTTTTATACACTTCGTCAAGCCGGTGCGTTATAAATATAATGGAGATTCCGGATTTTTTCAGCTTGTCGATAATGTCGAACAGAATATGGACTTCCCGGTCATCCAGGGAAGAGGTTGGTTCGTCCATAATGATAAGTTTGCTTTCCATACTCACCGCGCGGAGAATCGCGACAATCTGCTGTTTTGCCGTTCCATAATTCCCGAGAGGCTGGTACACATCAATGTCAACGCCGATATCGTTTATCAGTTTTTGCGCGCCGGAATGCATTGCTTTCCAGTCGATGCCTCCGCGGTTCATGGGGTACCGGCTGATAAAAATATTTTCGCTGACAGAGAGGCCGGCGACCATGTTAAGTTCCTGGTAAATCG
This sequence comes from Treponema sp., assembly GCA_031268975.1. Taxonomy (GTDB): domain Bacteria; phylum Spirochaetota; class Spirochaetia; order Treponematales; family Breznakiellaceae; genus JAIROH01. The sequence goes on from JAIRWM010000017.1 coordinate 28,359, forward strand.
CGTTCACGCCGGCATGGTGGGCGCTGGACACATCCCGAAACACGGTTTTTTTGCCGTTAAAATAAATATCCCCGGAATCTGTTTTATAAACGCCGGTAAGAATTTTTATTAACGTGGATTTGCCCGCGCCGTTTTCGCCCATCAGGGCATGGACTTCGCCGGATGTGACTGACATGGAAACATCATCAAGGGCTGTTACCCCCGCAAACCTTTTGGTCAGATTTTTTATTTCAAGGATATTGCCATTCATCATTATTCGATCCCGCCCCGGTAATGTTAAAAAAGCTGTCCGGGCAAGTTTTCAACAGACAGAATGTCTGACTTTTCGGACAGCTTCCATTAAACACCACTGTCACCGTTTACGGCAATAGATTAGAACCCCAGTGAAAAGAATTCATCCACATTGGTTATGTCAACCAATTTGTCGTCGACCGCCACATAACCGGGGAGCGCTTCGCCACGTATACCGGATTCGATAACGTCAAATATTTTCGCGGCGAATTTCGGCGTACAGGTAACTGTCGCGGACAAGCTGCCGGATTTAATGGCGTTCAGCGCTTCGATCATGCCGTCCACGCCGACAAGCAGTATATCTTCGTTGACCCGCCTGCCTGCCGCCTGTAAAGCCAGGGACGCGCCCAGGGCCATTTCATCATTGTGGCAATAAATGGCTTCTATCCGCCCGCCGGTGGACTGCAGCACGTTCTGCACTACCGCCTGGGCTTCCGACCGGGACCAGTTGGCCGATTGCTGGGCTACGGTTTCAAAACCTTTCGCGTCGGCGATATTGTGGAAGCCCTGGGAACGATCCCGCACGTCGGTGCCGCCGATAACTCCCTGGATTTCGACAACCCTGATCTGATTCCAGCCTTTTTTGGCGGCTTCATTGGCGATGAAGGTAGCCGCCTGCTCACCTTCCCACACAAAGTCGGAAGCCACAAAAGAAGCGTAATCAACGCCGGGTGTGCCATTCGCGCCCCTGGCCTTCATGACTACCGGAACATTCTTCGCGGCGCAGGCTTCCAGCGCCGGTTTAATGGCGTCGGCGTCAATGGCGACGATAACCATCACATTACAGCCCTGGGCCAAAAGGGATTCCACGTCGGAAATCTGCCGGCCGGTGTCCCCTTCGGCGTTGGTTATTACCACCTGGTACCCCCGTTCCCTGGCGACGTCCCTCATGTTATCGCTCTCAACGGTCCGCCATGTGCTCATCAGGTCGGCCTGGGAAAACCCTACCACGAGCTTGTCTTTTGAGGGCCATACCGGGCCTTCGACCTTTGCGCTCTGCCGATCGCACGCGATAAACAAACCACCCGCGGCAATCAACGCCATCACTACTTTTGTAAACTTCATTTTTTCTCCTCTCCGTAAACCAAGATACTTATATGGCCTGCGGATTCAACAGGCTGACCCGCGCGCCATTTCCGCCTGTAACACAGACAGAGTATAACCAACCGTGTTAATTCTTTAACATTTCATCCGAGAGTACCCCGTATTTGGTTAAATGTCAATAGAAAAAGGGAAAAATATTTGACATTCTGTTACAAATAGTGTAAAGTCTAACATGCCGCGAGGCACAAGGAGAAATCATGACGGCGAAAGATTTTGAACAGGCAAGCACCGCGATCGTAAATGAGATAAGCATCTGCGTTAAACAGCTTGATTTTTCCCCGCTCGAGGTTCTTTTGCGGGAAATGCAATCGGCAAAAAGAATATTCTGCATAGGCGCCGGGCGGTCGGGTATTATGCTCCAGGCTTTCTGTATGCGTTTGAACCATCTGGGGTTACAGGCGTTTATGCTGGGAACCGTGTCCTGCCCCCCGACCGAGCCGGGAGACCTGGTCATCGCCGCCTCCGGTTCCGGGGAAAACGCGGGCGTTGTCGCCATACTGCAAAAGGCGAAAAAGCTGGGCGCGAAAACGGCGGCTTTTACCGCCTCGAGCAATGCCGGCATAGAGCCCCATACGGATACCATTATCCGGATTTGCGCCCCCAACGGCCTGGTAAACGACGGGAAGTGCAGCAGCCAGCCCATGAGGACCTTGTTTGAACAGGTATCTTTCATTACATATGAAGTGTTGATCGCGCTTTTGAGAAAACAGTGTGGAACGAGTGAGCGGGAGATGGCGGAACGCCATGCAAATCTGGAATAAAGGCGGTAAAATGTGGACAAGCTTGGATTTTTGGGCAAAAAAGTAGATCAGCTGGGGTTCGTTGTCAAAAACGTTGACGAATCGGTAAGGGATTATTACAACCGCTTCGGCATTGGCGACTGGAAAATCTATACCTACGGTCCTCCTCTTCTTACTTATATGACGCGGTACGGGAAACCCTTTTCGTACAAAGCCAGAATAGCCCTTAGCTATTTCGGCGAAACAAGGGTAGAGTTGATCCAAAACCTGGAAGGGGATACAGTTTACTCTGAGTTTGCCGAACGTCACGGTTACGGGCTTCATCATCTGGGAATTTACGTTCCCGATATCAAGGCGGCGCTGGCAGAGGCGGTGGCTGCCGGGCTTATGGTAACCATGGAAGGGGCCGGCTTCGGCCTGGACGGGGACGGTTATTTTGCCTATTTGGATACGGATGATATGTTTAGCACCACCTACGAGCTTATCCAGCGCCCTTTGCGCCGCCATGAGCCGGAGGCGGTATTTCCCGTTCCCTGATTCAGGGACGTGATGGACGGTGTCCGAAACCGTTTTTATGGAGGTTTGTATGGGAGTAAAAGGTGAAGCGTACGTACTGGGCCTGGACTACGGTACCGATTCCTGCCGGGCCGTTATTATAGACGCGGCGGACGGCAGTGAAGCCGGAAGTTCCGTGATGTATTATCCCCGCTGGGGCAGGGGCCTGTACTGTGATCCGGCAAAGAACCAGTTTCGTCAACATCCGCAGGATTATATTGACGTTCTCTCAGGTTCGGTAAAAGAAGCCGGCGCCGCGGTGGGAAAAGGGATATTGGCCAAAATCCGGGGTATCGCCATCGACACTACCGGTTCCACTCCCTGCGCGGTGAGGCAGGACTGTACTCCGCTGGCGCTGCTGCCCGAGTTCGCGGAAAACCCCAGCGCCATGTTTGTGTTATGGAAGGATCATACCGCCATCGCGGAGGCCGCCCGGATTAACGAATTGGCAAAAACCTGGGGAGGAACGGATTTTACCCAGTTTGTCGGCGGTATTTATTCTACTGAATGGTACTGGTCAAAAATACTGCGGGTTTTTTCGGAAGACGGTAAAATCGCGTCAACAGCGTATGCTTTTCTGGAACACTGCGACTGGATGACTGCCGTACTCACCGGGATAAAAGATGTCACGGCCGTGAAAAAAAGCCGTACCGCCATGGGGCATAAAGCCATGTGGCACGCGGATTGGGGATACCCTTCGGATGATTTTTTATCCCGGCTTGATCCCCGGCTCGTAAAAATAAAAAACGCCCTGGGAACGGAAACCTACACAAACGATACCGTGGGCGGATATTTAACCGCCGCGTGGGCCGCGGATTTGGGGCTGCCGGAAGGGATTCCGGTCGCGGTATGCGGATACGACGCCCACATGGGGGCGGTTGGGGGCGGCGTAAAACCGGGGTGGCTTGTCAAGGTGATGGGCACTTCCACCTGCGACATCATTGTCGGGCCAAAGCCGTCCTCCCCGGAGAAAGCGGTCCGGGGTATCTGCGGGCAGGTTGACGGATCGACGATTCCCGGTTTGTTGGGGTACGAAGCGGGACAAAGCGCATTTGGGGATGTGTACGCCTGGTTTAAAGATATCCTGGCGTGGCCGCTGAAAGCCATGCTTCCTTCCGTGGACGGCATTGATCCGGGGATCAGGGAAAAAATAACCCGGGATATCGAAAAAAAGATCATCCCGGAGCTGGAAAAAGCGGCGGACAAAATCAATCCCGAAGACACGGGGATTATCGCGCTGGACTGGCTTAACGGCCGTCGTACTCCCGACGCGAACCAGGAACTGAAAGGGGCCGTTACCGGGCTTTCCCTGGGTTCCGACGCGCCAAAGGTGTTTCGGGCTTTAGTGGAAGCTACGGCCTTCGGCGCGCGGGCCATTGTCGAGCGGTTCCGCGATGAGGGGGTTGCCATTGAAGGGGTTATCGCCATAGGCGGAGTGGCCAGAAAATCCTCATTTGTTACACAAATTGTCGCCGACGTGCTTAAAATGCCCATTAACGTGCCCGCCAGCGATCAATGCGTCGCTTTGGGAGCGGCAATGTTCGCGGCGGTCGCGGCGGGACTTTACCCGGACGTTCCATCCGCGCAAAAAGCGTTGTGCGCGCCTATCGAAAAAGTCTATACCCCGAATCCCGGCAGGGCCGCGGTGTATGACAAACTGTTTGCCAGGTATAAGGCGCTGGGAACTTTCGCGGAGAGTGAAGCCGGGAAGTAGAACAGGGGAGGAACGAAATGGAGGGCGGCCGCGCCTTACGCGGGCCAGGGTCCTTCTCCAATGCGGAGCGGCGTTACCTCGTCCCCGCTTAAGTCAAGGATTGTGGAAAAGATCCGCGGCCGTTCGTCCCCGGAATCCAGGATAAGGTCCAGTCCTTCCAGCGCCTCAAGCTCCCAGCCGCCTTCAAACAGGTCTTCTTCCGGGATTGCGGACAGTTCGCCGCCGTCCGCCTCGCCTGAGTTTTCGCCGTGCGCCATGCTTTTTTTCGCCGTTACCGAATAAAGCGGCCGGCCAAGGCAGTGAATCAGGGCAAGGGGTACGGGATGATTCGGGATGCGTACGCCGATTTCGCGGCGCTTTAACATAAGGTCCTTTTCCGTACCGGACAGCGTTTTAAGGATAAACACATACGGCCCCGGTGAAAGCCGCTTAATAAGACGGAACCGGGTATTGTCAAGGCTGCAAAATTCGCCGAACTGGGAAATATCGGAACAGAGCAGGGTAAAACGGCGTTCGTCCCGCTCCCCGGAAATGCGGCGCAGTTTTTTCAGGCCCTCCCGGGACGCGGAAGAACAGGCCGCCGTCCAGCTTGTGTCGGACGGAATGCCGGCAAGGCCGCCCCGCTCAAGAACCTGCGAAGCGCGGGCAAGAATCCGGTCGTCAATATTCGCGGCGGTGATGTATTCGATCATACCCGCTATGGAATCCAGATAAGCTTGTCCGGCTCCGATTCGTTTATAAAAATTCTTTCGTAGCGGCCGGAATGTTCAACGCCGGGATTTTCGGGAAAATATGTTTTGCGGAAAAACCACAGTATGTCCGCCATTATCATCGCGGAATTACACGGGGCGAAGCGGAACCATATCTCTTCATCTTCCAGGATTTTTTTCGCGGCGCTGTCGTTTGTAAGCTCCGGATCGGTCAGCCGGCGGATCTCCGTACGAAGGCCGCCGTAATGGGTTCTGCCCACCGTAAGCATGCGCAGATGTTTGTGATCGTCCATCCAGTAAATTTCGTACACACCCGCCACAGATGGAACTTTGGCGTTAATGGCCCATCGATCCGCAATCGCCAGCGGCGACCATTTAATGGCATAGTGTATGTCTTTGCCTTTTTCCCGCGCGTATACGCCGTATTCGTCTAACCCGGACATGAGCTGACTATATCATGGATTTGTTATGTTTTCCATACACCCATCACCGGGAGATTGTATATATTTTCATACAGCAATGGTCTCTTTTTTTACCACATGGATAACCGCAATTCTATTTCCTTATGGTACAACAAATTAAAAATTATCCTCTGTTCGTGATAAAGTTGGCACGGTTTTTGCTACAGTATGACTGCGAGAATAGTTTTTGGTTCCAGGAGGAACATATGGGGATGCCTAGAAGCTCCGATGATCTTGTGGCGATGTATTTTGAACAGTTGAAGCGCTATCCTCTCGTTTCCGTTGACGAAGAAAAGGATCTCGCGAAACGAATACAGAATGGAGACGCCGCCGCCCGCCGCCGGCTTATCGAAGCCAATCTCAGGCTTGTGATAAAAATCGCGAAGTCCTATCTTTCGTACGGGGTTTCTTTCATTGACCTCATTCAGGAGGGCAATCTGGGGCTTGTGCATGCCGTGGACAAGTTTGATCCCGCAAAGGGCGTGCATTTTTCCACGTACGCGAATTGGTGGATCCGCCAGGGTATTATCCGCTTTTTAACGGACAAGCGCCGGATGATACGGCTCCCGGCGCGCAAGGAAGAATTGCTTCGCAGGGTACAAAGGGCTTCCCAGACGTTAAGCCAAAAACTTTCCCGCAGCCCCAGTTCCGCCGAGCTGTCGGCGGCAGTCGGCGTTCCCGCCGGTGATATCAGCCTCATGCTTGCCGTTTCGGAAGGAATATCCTCTCTGGATGCGGCCGAAGAATGTTCCTCGACAACTCTTCTTGAAAACCTCGCGGATTATACGTACAACCCGGAACAGATCCTGGTAAGGAAAAATTCCCGCAGGGTTACTCTTGACATACTCGACCGTCTTAAAGAAAAAGAGAAAAACATTCTTGTACATCGTTACCGGCTTGGGGGTGGTGAATGTCATACTCTGAAGAAAATCAGCGATAAAATGGGTATCTCTCCCGAAACGGTACGGCAGATCGAAATGCGCGCCCTGAGGAAAATGCGGGAAAGCGCCGAGGAATTAAAGAGCTGCCTGGCGTAGCCCCGCCCGGAGACAAACGCGAAAAACGGCCCTTTACCTCCCCGGATTTTCCGGTTATTCTGGGGACAGGTGAAATCTGACACAAGGGTAAAAAAGCCCAAAAAGACCAAAAATTCTCCGGCGGGCCGTAAAAAGGCGGGTTTTGAGGATGGAGTCCGCTCTGTCCTTGTTGCCGGCATTGTGGTATGCGCCGTGGTTCTCGGCGCGGCGGGCATTTTCGCCGCCCGTTCCGTTTTGGGCGGCGGCTTTACCCCGCCGCCGTCTACCGGCGATGCGCCCGCGGAGGCGGAAGGTTCCGGCGAAGGTTTCGGAACGGAGACGTTTCCCGAACTGGAAGACGCCATAAGACAGCTGGAAGCGGACCGGGAATCAGGCGTCCGGCCGGTTTTGCCCGGTGTGCCGGCCGCGGGGAAAGGCGGAGAGGCGGGCCTTCCTTCCGAACGGCGGGGAATTCTTGTGTTTGTCATTGACGATGCCGGCAACAACCTGAAAGAGCTCGATCCGTTTCTCGCGTTTCCCGGGCCGCTTACCATAGCCGTTCTGCCCGGTCTGCCGTATTCCGCGGAAGCCGCGAAAAAGGTGCGGGATGCCAAAAAGGAAGTTTTTCTTCATCAGCCGATGGAGCCCCTTGGCGGCCAGGATCCGGGGCCCGGCGCGATCAAAACAGGGATGGATGATCAGGAGATACGGCAAATTATCACCAAAAACCTTGCCGGGGTATGGCCAGTCGCCGGGATGAACAACCACGAAGGCAGCAAGGTAACCATGGATCCGGAGATGATGAGGACCGTGCTGGAACTGTGCCGGGAAAACCGTATCCACTTTCTCGATTCCCGTACCACCGCCGATACCGCGGCGCCGGGAGTGGCCGCGGATATGGGTTTTGCCATCGCCCGGCGGGACGTGTTTCTTGATAACGAACAGGGCAGGGACGAAATCATACAGGCGATAGAGCAGGGGTGCAGAAAGGCCGAAAGGGACGGTCTTGCGGTGATGATAGGCCACGCCTGGTCGCCCAGGCTTGCCGGTATACTTGCGGAAATGTACCCCGGCCTTGTAAAAAAAGGCTTTTTCCTGACCACCGTATCGGGAATACTTGACGCGGGAAAATAATTCAGCTTTATGGCAGCCTTGTATCCGTATGGCCGAAAGTCATGAACGTCCTCGGCATAGAAACATCCTGTGATGAATGCGCCGCCGCGGTTGTCAGCGGCGGGAAAATCCTCTCCAATGTGGTAGCCACACAGGTGCCCTTTCACGCGCGCTGGCAGGGAGTGGTTCCCGAAATTGCCAGCCGTATGCACACCGAATGGATTTACGGTGTTGTTGAAAAAGCCCTGTCGGACGCCGGTCTGGAGCCGGAACAGGTGGAAGGAGTCGCCGTTACCGCCCATCCGGGACTGCTCGGCTCGCTTTTGGTCGGATTGCATTTTGCCAAAGCGTTTGCCTGGGCAAGGGGTATTCCGTTTATCGCCGTCGATCATCTTCTGGCCCATTTGTACGCCTCACGGCTAGGCGCAAAAGATCCGCCGGAATATCCTTTTCTGGGGCTGCTTGTTTCAGGCGGACACAGCGCCATTTGCCGGGTAGACGATTTTGACAATGTGACGGTTCTGGGAACCACCATAGACGACGCTGTCGGTGAAGCGTTCGACAAAGTGGCGAAATTTTACGGTTTTGGCTATCCCGGCGGGGCGGTTATCGACAGGATGGCACAGAGCGGAGACAGCGGCGCTTTTAAATTTCCCATGCCGAATCTGTACAAAACCGGAAAAGACGGGAAAGATCACCGTTGCGATTTTTCTTATTCGGGCCTTAAAACCGCGGTGATAAACCAGTTGGAACAATTTCGGAAAAAAAAACCGAGCGGCACACCCGGCGGGGAAGCCTGCGACATTGCCGCCTCGTTTCAGAAAACCGCCGTCGAGATCCTCCTCCGGGGCCTGTTCCGCGCCGCCTGTGATACCGGCATCACGACCGTTGTGGCAGGCGGCGGCGTCGCGGCAAACAGCTGCCTCCGCTCAAGGCTTGCCGAACACGGCGGACTGCGGATAATTTTTCCGCCCCCGGAACTTTGCGGCGACAACGGCGCCATGGTCGCGGGAATTGGAGAACAGTACCTGCTGCGGGGCGGCGCTTCGCCGTTAAGCGAAACGGCTTCGGCGCGGGTAAAGGCATTCCGGCGGCGGTACCCGTAGGGCCGGGCCTAAAGGGTTATCAAGTCTGTCAGTCTTCTGTTCAAATAGTCCTCTATAGCCATAAGAGCGCTTCCTGCCAACGTACTGTTCGATTTTAGGACAGACTGTTTAAATTTTGTTGAAATTCTTAATGGTTCGTAGCAGGTGTTATTGTATTTTGCTGTCGATAAATCAAATAAAAAAGGGTGTTTATCAATCAAGCTGCCTCCCATAATAATATTCGCCGGATTAAGGTAACATATGGTATTACTGAGAACGATTGAAATATAGTCGCATATTCGTTCAACCTGTGGAATTGCCCACGCCTCTCCTTTTTGAAAGGAGGACATTAATTCATCAATACTTGATATTCTAGGCGCGACCTCTTTAATTTTAGATATAATACGTTCCTCTGAAAGATAAGCGGCAGAACAACCTCTTCTTCCACAGGGACAAAGCCGGCCGTCAGAATAATCAACAATGGCATGTCCGATTTCTCCTGCATAGTTTGAGATGCCGCGAACCAGCGATCCGTTATTGTATATTGCGCCGCCGATACCCCGTCCAAAAGTAATATATACTGTGTCGTCATTTTCAGAAATGTTCCCTGCCCGAATCTCTCCAAGCAGCGCACATTTTACTTCATTGTCCACCGATACGGGAATCCCAAAAAGATCTTCCGCGTATCTGCGTATTGGAACATTTGACCATTGTAACAGATCCGCGTACAACACGGTTCCGGACTTAATATCCACGGTTCCGATAGTTCCAATGCCTACCGCTTTAACACTTGATTCGGGAATATAACTTTTTGCAAGCACTTTTTTGTACATATCATGGATTTGTCTGGCCATTGTTATTCCATCTTGAGGATCCCGGCGAATCCGTTCGGTATGGGTTGACAGTATGGTCCCCCTGAAATTCACAATTCCGATTAAAAGTTCTTTTTGGGAAATATCAATCCCCGCGCAGTGGAACGACTCCGCGTTAATATCCAATAATACCGCTTTACGTCCTACGCCGCCTGATGTTGATGTTGTTGTTTCTTTTACCAGTCCCATTTCCTGAAGATCCGATACAATGCGGGTTGCGCTGGTGGGACTCATCCCGGTCATGCGGGCTATTTCACTTCTCGAAATGCCGGAAGCGGTTCTGATAATATTCAGTACCATTTTTGTGTTATTGTACTTAATTGTGTTTTGATCCTGGGATCCAAACTCAGTCAGCATGAAACTTCCCCCGTGCGGTCATTATATCGAAAGTATGTTAAATCAACAACCGCACGGCAGGCCCAAATGTCAAAAAAATTTTGAAATCATATTCGGTTATTTCACATATGTCAGCGGATAGACCGGGGGCGTTATCCGTTTAAAGGGCAGTTTCTCTATCATCATGTTTGTAGCGCCATTTGTAAGGGCTAAAATCGCAAGATCGGCCTTTTCCCTTAACTCGGCAAAGAGATATCCCTGCTTGACTACAATTACGTGGTATTCCTCCAGATTAAGACCTGCCGCGTTAAAGTGGTGCGCCGAAATAAAAGAGCCCGGTTTATCCGTGATAACTATATCAATATTTCCGGCAGTTAAAGTGACGGAATTTCCAACAGTATCGGTTTCGCAGCTCATGTACCCTTTTAGCTCGCCTTTTTTTTTCAATACCGCGGTAACAGTAACCGCCTTTGAATCTTCATTTTTGCCGTGTCCTATGCTGACCGTAAGTCTTTCTCCCTCCCGGTGTTTTATGCATTCGGCGACCGTTTTTTCATCCCAGATTGATGTTATGATCACTTTTTTTCCGTTAAGATTCCTGGCCGACAAGTATTCCCTGAGCAGGGTGGTATGATCGCCGACGGCGCCGCCTGTCGTGTTGTCCCCGGAATCGGAAACATAAACGGGACCGCCTTTATATGCAAGAGAATATCGCATGGCTTCATGAGGCAAGAGCGGAAGCTGGTCAAAATCAAAGCTGTCGCGCAAAGAATAAACATAATCGGCCAGATTTCTTGCTTCTTTTTCCGCCGTACCGGTGAAATCGGCGGATTGAGGTGTTACGATTATATTTGTGTGCAGCGTAGGACAATCACACCATACCATTCCTATTCCAAGAGACGCTATCGCGATTCCGGTTTTTTTTTCTGTTTCACAGAGCATTTTGAAAATTTCCGAGAGCGGCCAGACGGTTCCAAGGGCTTTTTCCGGATGGATCGCATACGGCAGCTGAAAAAAGACAGGGCTCGTTTTTATGTTTTCACGAAGGCACCGTAACATCTGCCGCGCCACAATATGTTCCGATTCCCGTTGATCAATATGGGGGACAGTTCGATAATGCCGGATGATATTAACAAATTTCACAAATTCAGGATGTGTATTGGCATGGATATCAAAGACAATGCCTACAATTTTTTCCCTGCCAACAACATCTCGTATTCGTTTTAAAAGTTCATATTCTCCGCTGCCAATATCCGAAACTTCCATACTTCCATGAAGATGAAGAAAAATCCCGTCAATGTCCTTATTTCGCTCCAGAATATCAATAATGCGTCCTGAATAGTAATCAAATGCTTCCCTGGATACAAGACCATTTGGAAGAGAAACGGCATAAACAAGCGGTATCATTTCAACGCCCTCTTTTTCAAATATTTCCCCGGCATACATCCTCTTGAGCACGTCTTCTCCCTCACAGTAGACAAAATCCTCCTTTCTCACCTGTGTCGGATTAAACGAATTGGCTTCATGATAAAACATACCCACCGCTATTTTCATACTGAACCCCTAAAAAGGAAGTTGTTCAAAAACCGGAGTTCCCAGACAGCCCTGGCAAATGATCCAAAAATCCGGTTTTTGCGCTTTGTTCCAAATTGTAATGTTTCACAAGACCACGGATTGAGGAAACTCCTCGAAGCGCCGTGGAACAGTAATCATTCATTTCCCCGCAGGACTTTTCTTTTTCAGTTTAAATTGAAACTGTGATTTGTTTACATAAAGGTCAAGACATATTGCTATAAGCAATATTAAACCTTTAACGACCATTTGAAGATAAGAGGAAACATTCATCAAGCTCATCACGTTATCTATTGCCGTAAGAACAAGACATCCTGTGAGCATCCCTCCTATGGTACCGATACCTCCGTTCATACTGGTTCCTCCAATGCAACAGGCCGCGACAGCGTCAAGTTCAAGCAAGGCACCTCCGGTAGCGGCCGCTCCGCCCAGACGCGCCGTTAAAACAATACCGCCGATGCCGTACATAAGCCCTTCCAGTAAATATGCCTGGAAAATTCTCCGTTTCGTCCTGATTCCCGCAAGGAAGGCAGCTTCGATATTGCCTCCTATGATGTAAGCGTGCCTGCCGAATACGGTCTTTGATGTTATAAAATGCATGAGTCCGGCGACAAAGAGGGCGATTATGACAGCCATGGGAAAACCCCTATAACCAAAAAAAACCCAGGCGAAAAGTGACGCGATAAGAACAGCTCCTGCTATGTGCCGGATAAGATAACCGAGGCCATCACCATATTTTTTCATTCTTTGAAAACGAAAAACCTGCGAAATAACGAAAAACGCGAAAGTGAAAATAATAATAACAAGTGACGCTGCCGGTGAAATATACGCTTCACTGATAAGGGTGAAATTCTTTGGCATGGGGCCGACAGTTGCCGCATTTGTAAGCGTATACCCAATTCCGCGAAACATTTGCTGAAAAGCAAGTGTTACTATAAAAGCCGGAAGACTCAGATATCCGATAAAGAAACCATTGGCCATGCCCATGATGATGCCCAAAAAAAGGCCCACGGAAATAGCTATATACATCGAAACGCCGAGCCGGACAATCAGTATGGCAACTACGACCCCCGTAAGGTAGACGCCGGAACCACCCGCAATATCAAAATTCCGCTCAATAAGCAGTACCATAAGACTTGAAGCGAGGATCATCAAGACGGCTGACTGTTTAAAGAGCATGGTAAGATTTCGCTGGGAAAAGAAAGTGTTGTTTGAGATGGAATTAAAGAAAAACAGCATCATCGCTGCCGCGATGATAAAACCTGTGGTTTTGAGAATATTTTTGTTCTTAAAAAGATCTTCCGCATTAGTTGTCATGTAGTGCCTCCTCTTTTTCCCCAATCGCCGCTTCCCAGATAATTTGTTCTCTAACTGCCTTTTTTCCGTCGGAAATATTTACGACTTTTCCATGCCTCATGGTGAGAATCCTGTCCGATACCCCCATCACCTCAGAAAGATCGGAAGAAATAAAAAGGATTGATTTGCCCTGTTTTGCCAGACCATCCATAATGGAATAGATTTGGCTCTTTGCCTCTACATCGATTCCCTGGGTAGCTTCATCCAGAATTAGAATATCCGAATCCGCGGCGATCCAGCGTCCAAGTACGCATTTCTGGGCATTCCCGCCTGAAAGATTGTTAATTTTGGTCTGGGTGGACGGGGTTTTAATGGCGAGCGCCTTTATTATTCGGGCAACAGTTTCATTTTCCCGTTTTTTATTGACTATGCCTTTTGAAGCCAATTGGTACAAACTGGCGACGGAAATATTTTTATCAACTCCGAGTATATCTATAACCCCCTGTCTTTTTCTATCTTCGGGCAGGTATCCGATTTTTTTATCTATTGCTTCCGAAGGAGAAAGTATTTTGACGGGTTTATGATTTTTTTCCATAAGGATATCTACGGTTCCCCCGAACGCTCCAATCATCGCCAGCGCGGTCTCGCTCCTGCCCGCGCCTACAAGGCCGTAAAATGACAGAATTTCCCCTTTTTTCAGATCAAAAGCGGCATTATCCACTATTTTTTTGCCGGGAACCTTTGGATCGTAGACAGTAACGGTTTTTACTGAAAGTATGACTTCCCCGGGTGTTCTCTCCCGCGGCGGGTACATGCTCCCGGCTTCTTTTCCAACCATGAGGGAAACGATTTTTTTCTCGTCCATGTTTTCATTTTTACCGGTTTCTATAATCTGACCGTCTCTCATAACGGTAATTATATCGGATATCATTTTTACTTCTTCCATTCTGTGAGAAATATAAATAAGGGCTATGTTCTTTTTCTTGAGTTTTCTGATTTTTTCAAAAAGAATTTTACATTCGTTGTCCGATAACGTCGCCGTTGGTTCGTCAAGTAACAGAACCTTGACATCATTGCGCATTGCCCTGGCAATTGTGATAAGCTGTCGCTGCGCTATCCCAATTTCACGAACAAGAGTTGAGGCCCGAAGGGAAAGGCCGAAATTTTCAAGAATTTTTTCCGATTCACCATACATTATGCGGCGGTCTATTATGCCATGACGGGCGGGATAATTGTCGAGAAACAGATTTTCGGCTATTGTTAAATCGTTGACCATGTTGAGTTCCTGGGGTATCATGAATATCCCCGCTTTTTGAGCTTCAGTTACATTCTTGAATGAGCAGAGGCTGCCTTCGCAGATGATACTGCCGTCGAAAGAGCTGTCCGGATATACACCGGCTATCATTTTCATAAGGGTTGATTTTCCGGCGCCATTGCCGCCGACTATTGCGTGAACTTCCCCGGCGCGAATTGAAAGAGCCGCGTCTTTAACGGCGACAACACTGGTGAACCGTTTGGTAAGGTTGCAGAAATTTATTATTATTTCACCGCTCATACCGCCCCCGTGTACAGGGACTTTCCCTGCCGGGAAAGTCCCTGTTTTTTTAGCCTCGTATATCCTGTATGCTTATCCATCCCCCGGGAGCAACATTGGTAACCCAATTTTCCATGTTGTCCCTGTTTACACCCAGGATGGGGACAAAAATCTTGGGTATCTGATAACTTCCGCTTCCCATAAGATTGTCATATTCGAATTTTTCTCCCCTGACCAAAGCACAGGCAATTTCGACAGAGCGGATTGCGCATTTGTCAATTTCGGTCCAAATATCAATGCCAATAATTCCCTTATCAACCGCCTGCATTGCGGCTACTTCACAATCCATTCCGGTAAGAAAAGCTTTTCCGGAAAGGCCCGCGGCTTCAATGGCGGGCAGAATGCCCAGCGTTAACACGTCGGAAGTACAAATGAAGGCGCCAATGCTGTCGTTATTTGCGGAAAGCGCGTTTTCGGCGATCCTCAGCGCTTTTTCAGCCGAGTAACCTTCGCAATACTGTTCTGTTACAACATTGATATCCGGATAAGACTCAAGTATCTCGTGATAGCCTGTTCTCATCCCCTGTACCACCGCGCTTGTGGGCTCTCCATGGATAATAGCCACATTGCCCTTGCCGCCGATTGCCGCCGCGGCGGCTCTCATTTGGATGCGTCCCGCTTCCTGATTATCCCGGTCAAGGTAGGCGTCAAGGGGAGCATTCTCGATAAAATTATCATAACAGACTACGGGGATGCCTTCGGCTTTAACTTTTTCCACCAAAGGCGCCATATTGGTACTAACTGCGACCAGAATGAGGGCGTCTATATCCTGGGTAATGAGGTTTTCAACCTGGTTTTCCTGTCTGGTTTGATCATAGTTGGCCCATTGGACCAACAGTTCGGCGCCCAATGCTTCGGCAGTTTCCTGCATAAACCGCTCGTCAAACTGAAAACGCGCCGCGACTTGCGTAGCAAAAGATACGCCGATCCTGATTTTTTTGGTTTCCGGTTCAGCGGATTTTGTACATCCCGTAACAAGAAACGACAAAAGAATTGCAGAGACAATCACAACAACAGTCTTTTTCATCTTCCTTCTCCTTAAGTAAGGTTTTATTGTGATACCAGGAAATTCCTGATACATCACCCTGTCAAACCGTGGCGTATGCTAACAATTAATTACTTCACTGGTGTTACTAATTAGATAACCACAGTCCATTGTTTTTGTCAAGAAAATTTTCGGGATTCTTACTTTTTAGATCGGATTTTGGAAAATATACGGTTTCTGCCGGGTCATTTGGGATCTGTTTTTTGTTCAGCGTGCCGGAAATTCGGTTTTTTGACAGCTTGCCCGGGTATGCGTTGAGGGGTCTGCCTTAAAAGGCAGAAATGACATCTTCATTGGTCAGCCGGGCCTAAAGCTAATCAGCGTTACCCCGGCTTCCAAGGAGCCCGTAGAGCCTGTCCAGGTCGTCCATGGAATAATATTCTATCTCTATGCGGCCTTTTTTAAGGGTTCCGTCGATCGTTACCTTTGTCCCCAGGGTTTCTATCATTTTTTCTTCCAGCGCCTTTAATTCCGGGTCCCGGCCTGCCGCCGGTTTTAGTCCGGCCTTTTTTTTGCCGTTTCCGCCGCCGGAACCCAGTTCAAGGGCGCGTTTTTCCGCGGCCCGTACGGAAAGGGCCTTTGCCGTAATTTCCCGGTACAGTTTTTCCTGGTCCTCAGGCCGCGCAAGGGACAATACCGCCCTGGCATGGCCCGGACTGAGCGAGCCGTCTTCGAGGCTTTCCCGCATATGGCCGGGAAGCTTGAGGAGCCGCAGGGCGTTCGCCACCGTGGAACGGTTTTTGCCGACCCGGGCAGCCAGACCATCCTGGGAGAGACAAGCGTCCTCCATGATCTGTTTATAGGCGGACGCTTCCTCCAGGGGACTCAGATCCTGACGGTGGATGTTTTCGACAAGGGCGACTTCCAGCCGTTTTCCGGTTGAATAATTTTTGATAACAACGGGGATTTCGGAAAGTCCGGCAAGTTTGGCGGCCCGGCAGCGGCGTTCCCCGGCTATAATAACGTACGTTGTTCCGTGCGGAGCGTTTTTCTCAAGTTCGTCCACAACGACAGGCTGAATGATCCCATGCTGTTTTATTGACGCGGCCAGCTCCGACAGCCCCGCTTCGTCAAAATGTTTCCGTGGCTGGCCGGGATTGGCGAGGATACTGTCTATGGGAACAAGCGTTTCCCCGCCGGATCCCGCCGCCGGGCCCGCGCCGCGCTGTCCGCTTTTTCCGGGAACCGCCGGCCGGGAACCCTCCCGGCCGGCATCGGCAAAATCGTCGTCGGGGAGGAGGGCGCCAAGGCCCTTGCCGAGCCGGCTTGCGCTTCGGGTTTTAGCCACGTGCGCCTTCGCAGCGGGCCAACAGTTCCCCGGCAAGGCTCCTGTAGGCCTTTCCGCCGTTGCTTTCGGGATCGTACTGGGAGATAGGCAGACCGTGGGACGGCGCCTCGGATATCCGTACATTCCTTGGAATAATCGTCCTGAAGATTTTTTCCCGGAAATAGGCGCTTACTTCCCTGACGACATCCTGGGCGAGCCGCGTTCTTTGATCGTACATGGTGAAGAAAATGCCGCCGATTTCAAGACGAGTGTTCAGATTTTTCTGTATACGCCTGATAGTCTGCAAAAGAAGGGAAAGACCCTCCATTGCGAAATATTCACACTGCATGGGGATAAGGACCGAATCCGCGGCGGCAAGCCCGTTCAGGGTAAGTACGCCAAGCGAAGGCGGGCAGTCGATAAGGATAAAGTCGTACTTTTCGCGGACAGGCGCAAGGGCATTTTTCAGATACAGATCACGCTGTTCCTGTTCCACAAGCTCTACCGCGGCGCCGGAAAGATCTATCCCCGACGGAATAACCGAAAGCCCCTTGACCGACGTTTCCCGAACCGCCTCTTCAACACGGGCCCCGCCGGAAATAAGCTCGTACACCCCCGGTTTGGACTTTGTAACCCCCACGC
The DNA here is from genome assembly GCA_031268975.1 of Treponema sp. Classification (GTDB taxonomy): domain Bacteria; phylum Spirochaetota; class Spirochaetia; order Treponematales; family Breznakiellaceae; genus JAIROH01. The sequence continues at coordinate 45,772 of JAIRWM010000017.1, forward strand.
CGCTTGTCAGGTTAGCCTGCGAATCAAAGTCAACCAGCAGCGTACTTTTCCCCGCTTCCGCGAGGTAAGCCCCCAGATTGACCGCCGAGGTGGTTTTTCCGACCCCCCCCTTTTGGTTAACAAATACGAATATCCTGCCCATAAAACAACTCTACCACAGAAAAGATGTTTTGGGAACTTCACGCAGGGAACCCCCTCCCGCCGGACGATACGAAGCGTCGTGCCGGCTGGGGAAAAGGGAAGGGGGGGGCGCATTTCCGGACCGGCGCCGCGTAAGGGCCAAAACACCGCCGCGCCCCCCTCGCGGGAGCCGGGCAGCGCCCGTCTCCCGCTACCCCCCGGACGGCGCCGTTACGGCACCCCGGATGCGCACCACCGATGGCGCCGAAGGTAAACTCCAATGCCGTAATTTGGCATGGATGCCAAATTACGGCACAAGCTCACTTTCTATCTCGCTCCAGGGACTTTCGCACTTTTCTCTCCGGGTGCTCCACTTCAGCGCGAAGTACGCACGCTTGCCGCGGTCGGCCTCGCGGAAGCGGATCACGTGGGGAACCCTCGTGGCCCACACCATCCCCGGAAGCTCCTCCTGGTCCTCTGGCGGCGCGGAAGGAACCCCGTAGTGAACCTCCGCGCCCGTCATCCCCTTCGGCTTGGACCCCCGTTTGCCCTTATCCCCGTTACGGTAGACAATGCCCAGCGCCCCCGGCCCCATCTGCATAATCGAGTACGAAGGCCCCTCCTCCGGCGGCTGTACCGGCGAGGGCTTCGTGTCCTTGTTGGGGATGCCCATGGCCGTGCGGTCTTCGTTCGTCACCGGCGGGAACCGCAAAAACTGGTTCACAAACGGCCGGATGACCGCCTTGCCCGCCGCCTTCGCGTCGTTCTTCGCCTCCGTATCCACCTTCGTATGCGGCTTCACCGTCACCGCGTACGCCGTGTACCAGTCCGCGTACGCCCCGTTAAGCGCCGTAAGCGAACCCGCAGGAATGTGCGTCCATTCCGGATCCTGCCCCGTACATTTCGCGTTCACGTACTGACACAGATTCTTGAAAAACGTGTCAAACGCCGCGTCTTTGTCGGGAACATAATCTTTCGACATCATGTTCCTCCTTCCCTTCGTGTTCTTCGTGCCCCGCCGTCCCTGGACTCTTGATGGCCGCAAAGCGGCCTTCTCTGTGGTGGAATTCTTCCTGAAAAGAACTAACCACACTTTGAGTTGCCGGTCAAGTTTAGCCCTATGCGGCGGGGTATCTTCATTTTGGGCGTCCTTGAAATCATTTTGGGCGTCCTTGAAATCATTTTGGGCGTCCTTAAAATGATTTTGGGCGTCCTTAAAATGATCTTGAGCGTCCTTGAAATCATTTTGGGCGTCCTTAAAATGATTTTGGGCGTCCTTAAAATGATCTTGAGCGTCCTTGAAGTCATTTTGGGCGTCCTTAAAATGATTTTGGGCGTC
>JAIRWM010000023.1 GCA_031268975.1 Treponema sp.
GGCGGCACGGCCCCGAATCGTCCCGGAAGGACCCCAAACCTTCCCGGATCCTCCCTTCGTGTGGTCCGTGCGGTTCCCGGTTATTCCAATGTGACCGGGAACCTCCCGCCTCCGTCCTGCGAACCAAGCCGCTCCCTTCCCGTACCGGGAACAAGGGCGGGTGGACGGGATCTCCCCCGCCTTCGTCCGGCGAACAAAGGCCCCCTATGGACCCCAAGCCGCCTACTGGCTTTCTGATGCTGCGTAAGCAGCTACATAAACGGCACGGGAACGCACCGGCGAAAGGGGGTCCATAGGGCGGAGGGAGGCGCTCGCCCTGCGTATAAACCTTCAATCTAGCTATTTTATACAAAACCGTGGTATACTAAAATCATGATTAAAGCCATAACCATTCATACGTCGGAAATCGACGATCCCGAAGCGGCAGTCGCGGGGCTGTGCGCCCTTCTCGAAAAGGAAGGACCGCTTCTTGCCCATTCCATCGGCCTGGTCAGTTGTTTTGCCGATTTTATAAGCTCCGGTATTGTGGCGGATCTGGCAAAAAAGCTCCCCTTTGAAATCGCGGGTACCACAAGTCTTGCCGGGGCTTCGAAAGACGCCGCCGGAGATGTCCTGCTGTTTCTTACGGTGCTCACCAGTGACGATGTCGAGTTTGTCGCGGGCCTTACGGATCCCATGAGCGCCGAGGATGTTTTGCCAATCCGCGCCGCCTGGGAAAAAGCAACGATGGGCAGGACGGAAAAACCGGCGCTGATGCTGAGTTTTGCCTCGCTCTTAACTAACGCAAGCGGCGACTTTTTGGTCGACGCGTTCAGCGCCGTTTCCGGCAATGTGCCGAATTTCGGGACCCTTGCGGTGGATCACAACGCCGACTACCATGAGGCAAGGGTTATCTTTAACGGGGCGTCCTACCCGGATCGCCATGCGTTTATCCTCTGTTACGGCAAAATAAAGCCCATGTTTATCGTGGGGAGTCTTTCGGAAAAGCGGGCCTTCCGCGACAAAGGGGTGGTAACCGCCTCGGCGGGGAATCAGCTTCAGGGGGTGAATGGAATTTCCGTGGCGGATTACCTTTCCGGCCTTGGGCTCAAAAAAGGACCCGATGGGGCTATCATGGGTATCAATGCCTATCCGTTTATCCTTGATTATAACGACGGTACTCCGCCGGTAACCCGGGTAATGTTCGCCATTACCCCTGAAGGGTACGCTGTCTGCGGAGGCAATATGCCTGTGGGGGCGTCCCTCCAGGTGGGGATGATCGATGCCGAGGAAGTGCTTTCCATTACCGGGGAAGCCATTAAGAGCGCCTTGGTAATAGGGCAGAACAACGGCAGCAACAACGGTATGCTGATTTTTTCCTGCGTGGGCCGTTATTTTGCCCAGGGCTTTCACCCGGAAGCGGAAATGAAAGAGGTACAGAAGGCCATTAACGGGAGTCTGCCCTTCCATCTGTGCTATTCCGGCACGGAATTATGTCCGGTTTACGAGAAAAACGGAAACACCCGAAACCGGAGCCATAACGACAGTATTGTAATCTGTATGTTTTGATGCCGGTCATGGAAACAACAAGCAACGGGGGACAACCGGCGCCGGATGCGGATTTGCAGGGGGAATTAAAAAAAGCGCAGATTGAAGTAAAGAAACTCGAGCGGGAACTTAAGCTGGCGCGCAGTCTTATTGAGCGTAACAAAGTTAACGCCGAAGCGAACGACAGTCTCAGCAGGATAGTAGCGGACAAAAAATCCGAACTTGAAAAATACATGAACCTTCTTCTGGAAAGCTGCTCGGATATTATCATTCTTTTCGATCAGAAAGGAAAAATAGCCTACTGCACAGATGCGTTTCTCAAGCGAAGCCGTATTCCCGGCATCGGCATGATCCAGAATTCGACCTACCGGGAACTTTTTTCCTCCCGGACTTCGGCGTCCTTTATCAAAAAGATGGATTCCATATTCAGCAGTCTTTCGTTTTTTGCCTCCTCCTTTCACACCGATGAAAGTATCGACTTTGACGGGGACGGCAACAGCCGCGATTACAGCGTACAGGTAACCCCGATGATCGACGAAACCGGGCGGCCCGTGGGAGCGATGGCGCTGTTTTATGACACCACGGAAATTCTCGCGGCAAAGCGGGAAGCGGAATTTGCCAACAAAGCAAAGTCCGATTTTCTCGCCACCGTATCCCACGAAATCCGCACCCCCATGAACGCCATCATAGGGATGTCGACAATGCTCAAGAGCACCTCCCTTAACGGGGAGCAGATGGGGTATCTGAGAAATATCGAAAATTCTTCCAATGTGCTTTTGGGCCTGATAAACGATATTCTGGACTTTTCCAAAATCGAGGCGGGGAAGCTGGAACTTGTTCCCGAATACTTCAGCCTGCCCGGTATGCTTGCGGATATCAATTCAATGTTTGAATTTCTGTACCGGGAAAAGAAACTTTACTTTACCACGGTCTTTGACGAAAAGCTCCCCGAGGTTGTGTACGGCGATGAAAAACGCATAAACCAGATTTTAATCAACCTGCTCAACAACGCCCTTAAATATACACCTTCCGGCGGCGTCTATTTCCGTGTTTCCCTTGAACGCGAAGCCGGCGCCGGGCATACCGCCTCCATACGTTTTGATGTGGAGGACACGGGCATAGGAATTCAGGAAGACGCCATTCCCCGGCTCTTTACCGCCTTTGAACAGCTGGACCTTGTTAAAAACAAAAAGGTAGCCGGCACGGGCCTGGGGCTTGTTATAACCAAACGGCTCTGCACAATGATGGGCGGTTCTATCGGCATCAAAAGCGAATACGGAAAAGGTTCGGTGTTTACCGTAACCCTTGACTTAGAAACAGGGGTCAGCGGGGATTTGCCGGAAGAAAAAATCACCGTGATAGAATTTACCGCACCCGAAGCGGAGGTGCTCTTGGTGGATGACATTGAAATCAACCTGGACGTGGCGTCCTTCATGCTTGATTCTTTTGGCATTAAACCCGACACGGCGCGGAGCGGGGCGGAGGCGGTGAAAATGGCCGCGGAAAAACGCTACGATCTTATCTTTATGGATCACATGATGCCGGGCATGGACGGCATTGAAGCCGCCGGGATAATTCAGCGGGAGGGCAGTTCCGCCGCCACCCCCATTGTGGCGTTAAGCGCCAATGCCGTGTCCGAGGCCAGGGCAATGTTCCTTGCAAACGGGTTCAGCGGCTTTCTCGCCAAACCCATGGACTCCGCGGCCCTTGCCGAATGCCTCCTGCGCAGGCTGCCGGAAAACAAAATCCGTAAAACCCTCTCCGCAAAGGAATAACCCCGGGGGAATAGGGCAAGGCGCTTTCTTGACACCGCCGCCCCCAAGGAAGTACAATTCATTCACTTATATGGATTTAAACGGAATTAAGGTGAATTATTTCAGTGCCGGGCAGGGAGAAGCGGAAAAGCTTCCCGCAGTGCTTTTCTTACACGGCTGGGGGTCCGAGTTTTCATCCTTTAAATATTTCCTGGATAGTATTTCTCCCTATTACCGTGTTTTTGCCCCGGATTTGCCCGGGTTCGGACAAAGCGCCGAACCGCCGGAAGCATGGTCCATGGATGATTATGCGGATTTTGTCCTTGATTTTATGAAGGAACTTACAATCGATAGGGTAATACTTATCGGACATTCCTTCGGGGGAAGGATCAGTATCAAGCTTGCGGCAAGGCGGAATCTGCCTGTCTCGATTGAAAAGATAGTCCTTGTGGACAGCGCGGGGATACGCCGCAAAAGAACGGTGAAACAGAATATGGAGCTGTGTTTCTATAAGGCCGTAAGGCGTTTTCTGTCCGTCGAATTTGTCCGGCGGAGATATCCGGGGTTTCTGGAAAAATGGCGAAACAAACATGCTTCCCCGGATTATCTGAACGCCACGCCGAGGATGCGCGAATGTCTTGTAAAAGTTGTTAACGAGGACTTAACCCCCTGCCTTTCCGAAATATCCTGTCCGTCCCTGTTAATATGGGGTGAACAGGATTACGAAGTCCCTCTGGAGGACGGTAAAATAATGGAACGGCTTATTCCGGACGCGGGGCTTGTGACGCTTAAAAACGCCGGCCACTATCCTTTCGCGGATCAGGGCTTTGTTTTTCTGAAAGTGCTCGATTCGTTTCTTAATATCAAGAGGAACCCGTGACAGTTATTCTACTATCGTTAGTAATACTATCATCGGTTCTTTGCTTCGCCGTTACTTCCCTTTACGATTACCATATATTTCAGTTGAATTCATATACAACACGGACCCACCTGAAATGGCTGGGGGCAAATTTCGTAAAGGGGTATGTACTGCGGCACATGGTGGCTTTTCCCGCCCTTGGCGCCGCTTTCCTTAATTTTTACGCCGGGGCAATCCTTTGTTC
>JAIRWM010000040.1 GCA_031268975.1 Treponema sp.
ACCCCCTGAGCTGCGCCGCGGGGTATCACACGATCTGCGAGATGGAAAAAGTCAACGCCTGCCAAAAGGCCGGGCTTGCGGGGGACCGCCTGATCGCCGGCCTTAAAGCCCTGATCAGGGAAAAGGGCCTGCCCTTTGTGGCCTTTAATCAAGGTTCCATCTGTCACCTGGAAACCGTGGGAACCATGCATTTTGCCATTAATTGGTCCAGGCCCTGGACAATTCCCGGCGTATTAAAGGCGACCTCGGCACGGAAAACCGAGATGGAACACATGGGCGCCGCCTACATGGCCGAAGGGCTGGTCACCCTCGCGGGGAGCCGTCTGTACACGAACGCCGCCTATACCGATGAGATGATCGACGAGGCCCTGGCCGGTTTCAGGCGGGTCTTTGAACACGTCGTCCGGCTGGACTGAAAAAGCCTAGTAGCCTGTTGCACTTGTGGTTTTTTTGCATATTCATGCAAAAAATCCCGATTAATGGGCATGCTTTCGGAGTTTGTAAGGAATAAAAATTCACTTTCGTGAATTTTTATGCATTTTATGCGCAAAGCGCAACAAACTGCTAGGGCGGACAATCGGGCAGGAGGGTAAAATTATAAAACCATTGGATTTGAAAATCGGCATAATCGGTATGGGTGCAATCGGGTCAAGCCTGGCGGCTCTTTTTACCGGCAATGGATATGAGACTTCGGTAACGGACATACGGCCCGAAGCGGATTTCTACCGGGCCTATGATACAATATACGATGATTTGGAAAAAAGAGGCCTTATAACCGGAAGGCAGCGGGAAATATGCCGTAAACTCGTGTCCTATTCGATGGATTACGCGATTCTTGCTAACGCCGATTTTGTCATTGAGTGCATTTTTGAGAATCTTGAAGAAAAATACCGGGTGTATAAAAAGCTGGAAAGTGTCTGTAATAAGCTCCGGGTTCTCGCTTCGTCTACTTCGGTTATTATGCCCGAAGATTTGCAGAAAGGTGTAAAAAAATGGCCCGAAAAGGTATTGGTAGCGCATCCTTTTAATCCCCCTCATCTGGTGCCTTTTCTGGAAATAGCCCGAACTCCGGATACCGAACAAGAGGCGGTGGATCTAACCCGGGACTTTTTCGTATCCTGCGGCCGGATGGTCTGCCTCATGAAAAAAAGCGCGCCGGGCTTTATCGCCAACCGTCTGCACCATGCGCTGCTCAGGGAAGCAATCTACATGGTAGAACAGGGTTTAGCCGATCCGGAAGAAATAGAACGGGCCATGACCTATAGTTTTATCCCCCGTTACAGTTCTATCGGCATTTTTGAACACCACGATGCCTTTTCAATGGATCAGCTGCAAAATTTGCAGAATTATCTTTATCCCTATTTAGGCAGATCAAAAGGGTCGCCGGACCTGGTTGTTAATAAGGTAAAGGCTGGAGAACTGGGAATGAAAACCGGGAGGGGTTTCTATGATTGGAACGAGAAAAGCATAGCGGACTTTAGGGATAGGGCCGCCGAACCGTATTGGCGGTTCTTCAACTGGAATTTGCCTTCAGATTAAAACCCGGCCTGCGGCGCGGGCTGCCGGAAACGCGGATCAGGTTTCCAGGCCCGCCGGGAGCCCCTTGGTCGCGGCCTCTGTTACTTCCACCGCCCGGCCTGTGCGGAGGTAATAGAGCCAGAGGCGGCAGGGTTTCCGTCGGAGTTCCGAGGCCGCCCGGCAGTAGAAGCTCATCTGGGGGATGTGTTCCGCCGGATTTTCCCTGCTGTCCGTTTTAAAATCTACTACGTGCAGTGTATCCGCGTCTTCAAAAAACAGGTCAATGGTGCCGTTTATAAAAACTGTTTTCCCTTCGCTGTCTTTGCAGAGAGTCCTGAAACAGTATTCGCTTTTCCGCATCGCGGCGGCGGCTTTTTTCCCCAAGGGCGATCTGATAAACCGTTCCGCTATGGTTCTGCCTGCAGCAAGAAGAGTTTCTGCCTCGGTTAGGCCAAGGGAACCGGCGAATTTCGGGGGGATAGCCGGATCTTCCCCATTTAAAAGCGATTCTACGCAGGCGTGGGCAACGGTACCGAAATTGGCGGCGGAAAAGATGTCTTCTTCCCGGCCCGCGGCGCTGAACCGGGCAAGGGTACTGTCCACCCTGCCGAAAATGTCCGTTGCGCTTTCCCCGGAATTCCCGCTGTCAAACCGCCAGCCTGTTTGCATGCCGGCGGAATCGCTGTCTTCCTCCGCATAGGCGCGGAAAGAGGTCGGTGTCCGGTAGGGGCTTGGAATAACAGGCATCGAAAGGACGGCGGCTTTTTCATAGCGCGGCGCGATATCCGAAAGGAAACGGGACAGCCCCTTTTGATCGTTAAAATAAACGGCGCCCTGGTGTTCCCGGCTTTTGATATGTTCGTCCGTATAAACAGGAATGGATTCCAGTTTGAAAAACTGTTCCCTTTCCTCCGCCCCTTCATCGGGAATTCGCGCCGTGATAGCCGGAAGCAAAAGTCCCAGAAAAGTGTCGTTGTCTATTACCGAGTCGCCCGGTATGCGCGCAGTCCCGTTTTTTCTGTCGTTTTCCGCCTGTCCGGATAATTTTTTTTCTACCGCTGTTTTGAGTCTCCGGGGTAAATTACCGTCCGGGGCTGTTTCCTTGCTTTCCCCGAGCGCCAGCGCCCCGGTGATAAAAAGTTCCCGCTCCGCCCTGGTCATCGCCACATAGAGAAGCCGCCGCAGTTCCGCGGTTCTTTTCCGCTTTTCTTCGGCCCTGCTTTTTTCGTAAAAGAAATTCCGCCGTACTTTGCCCATCAGCGAACATTCCGGGGGCAGGGGAGGGTTACAGGAAAGGCCGCCTTCTTCGGTTTCGTAAATATCGGCGTCACCGGAAGCCTGCCTTCCCCTGTTACCGCAGCAGACCAGAAACACTACCGGAAACTCCAGCCCCTTGCTTTTGTGTATAGTCATGAGCCTTACCGCGCCGGATCGTTCCAGGGGAATGTCCATGTCTTCCAAACGGCCGCCTGAATCCCGCAGATCCCGCAGATAGTCGGTAAAGGCGGCAAGGCTTTTGCCGTCGGCATCGGCCTGCACCGCCAGGGCAAAAAGGTAGTCGTACAGTTCGCGGTAAACCGTTGTTTGGGGGTTCCATTCGGTTTCGTAACGGTAACCTTCATCATACCATAAACAGGAAATTGTTTCCGCGATAGTTTTTTCCGACGCGGCCCCGCGGATCTTCCGGTAAAGTTTCTGCCCGTAAAGAAATTTTTCCCGGTCCGTTTCCGAAAGCTGCCCTGCGTCTTCGCCGGAAAACGGCGCGGCTTCCCTGTCTTTTTCCCGGAAAGCTTCCGCCTTTGCCCGGTTGAAAGCGGCGATGCAGACGGCTGTCCCCTGAAGCGAAAGGCCCGCGAAAGGGGAGCGCAGGGTTACGGCGTAAGCCTCGGAATCTAAAGGATAGGCGGCCAGCCTTAAAACAGCCACTATGTCGTTCACCGGCCCGTCGGAAAAAAAGCCGTTGATCCCCCCCTCGCCCGAATAGGGGATATCGAGGAGCCTGAGGTGTTTTTCAAAGAGCTTTTGCGGGCTGTGGGATCGGAACAGAATCGCTATGTCGTCAGGCCGGTACCGCGCGCTGCCCTTGCCGTCTTTTTCCCCAAGAAGCTGCCGTATCCGCTCCGCGGTAAAAAGGGCTTCGTTTTCCACGCCGCCCATTTCCTCTGCTTCCGGCGTTTCCCCGTCTTCTCCGTCCTGTTCTTTCGCGCTTCCGCTTTTATCGAAAAGGCAGAGGGTCAGACCCCCCACGCGATCGGTCCCCGGGGAAAGCGGCGTGTAGAGCGCCTCATACGGGGGAACGGAGGCCGGGTTATCCGTTCCGCGTACAAATACCGAAGGGAAGATGCCGGAAGGCCTGAAGCCTTCGGGATCGAATTCACTGCCGCCGAAAACGGCGTTAAAAGCGCCGATAAGAGCCGGGGACGAACGGTAATTTGTTTTGAGGTGCAGGACGCCGCCGGCAAGTTCTTCCTGCAGCCCGCGGAACACCGATACATCGGCGCCGCGGAAACGGTAGACAGACTGTTTTTCATCGCCGACAAAAAAAAGTTTGTCGTCTAGAAGGTCTTTCGCCCCCGGAACGCTTTTTTCCTGCCGCTCCTCATCTTCCGCCAGCAGGAAAAGCATATCCTTTTGCAGCTTGTTGTTGTCCTGAAACTCATCTATCATTATGGCCTTAAAAGTTTCTTTTTCGCTTTGCCTGATGTCGGGATGATCTTTGAGTATGGTCCGGGCAAGGCGGGCCGCGTCGCTATAGGTAAGTATTCCTTCAGCCCGCTTTTTTTCAAGAAAGATATTCCGGAATTTGTCGAGCAGGGCCATAAGGGAGAGGATGACACCCGCCTGTATGCAGAATACCGCGAGCGAGGAAAAAAGGCCGAAGTTGTTCCGCAGTTCGTTAACGATCTTTTTCGCATGGCTGTCTCGTTTGCCGTATCGCAAATCAAGATCATCGTGGAAACCGTTCATAAAAACAAGGCACTGTAAAAGTTTTTGCCTTACCGGGTGGTTTTCCGCTTTTGGCACGCATTCGCTGTCCGGAAGGGTAATAAGCGTATCAAAAAAATTTTCGATCTCGCCGGAGCCGGGAAATTTTATTTCACCGCAGTCAAGCCGCCGGATCATGGGTTCAATCTGTTTGATCAGTTTATCATTTTTATCATCGCCTGACACAATGTCTTTTAATTCGCCAAACCTGGTCTGGACGAGTTTTATGATTTTATCCCACTCGGTTATAATAATGCCAAACTGGCGTCTGGTATGTTCGGCGAAACCGGGCGGATCATCAATATTGCCGTACATGAAGACCGTCGAAGCGAAGAATCTTTCCGCAATATCGGCGGGAACCGAATAGCCGTTCCGGCTGTTCGGGGGCCTTTTCCGGCGGTACAGCTGCTCTATGGCCGGATGCCGGCGGTGGGCGATGAGAAAGGGCAGCGCTTCTTCCCGCGCCAGGGAACGGCAGCGTTCCTCATCCAGAGAAAATTCCGGGGAGATGCCGTAACGGACGGAACCCTGCCTGACAAGGCCCGAACTGTAAGAATCCAGGGTTTGAATACGGGCATGGAAAAAATCTTCCACAGCTTTTTGCGCCAGTTTCTGCTTTTCTCCCCTGCCGTGTTCGGCGATGAGGGAAAGGGTGCTGTAGATCCTCTGGTACATTTCCGCAGCCGCCTTCCGGGTAAAGGTGAGGGTAAGTATCTGTTCCACCGTAAGGCGCCTGTCCCCGGTAACAAGGCTGGCGTAACGGTTTGCCAGAACGGAAGTTTTTCCCGAACCGGCCCCCGCGGCAACAACGACATTTTTTTCATATTCCGCAGCGGCCCTCTGTTCGTTATTGAGCGTTATTTGTTCCCTGTTATCACTCATCCGCCGCCCCTCCTCCAAGCAGGCCCCGCTCTTTGCCGACCGCGTAGACTGTTCTGCACACCCGGTGATAAATACACGAAATACATTTTCTTTCGCTTGAGCTAATGGTAGTAAAATTACCGCTTGCCAGTTCTTCCGCGTACCGCGCGGCTTTTGTTTTAAATTCGGACAGGACAAGAGCGGCGGGATCGTCTTCCGTACCTGTGCGTTCAAGGCCGGTTTTCTTTTTTCCGCCTGCCCCGTTCCGGATCGAGCCGAATATGACGCTGGGTTCCGCACGGGTGATACTGAAAAAGAGGGCGGTTTCCACCGGCTTTCCTCCGGTTTTTTCCGCCAGGGTGACATACATGGGAAGCTGGAAATCTTCCAGGCCGTTTTCCCCCTGGCCTGTACAGAGCTTTTTGTCAGGCATGGAATTCAGCTTGAAATCGGCTATGGCGCGTCCCCCGGGCCT
>JAIRWM010000136.1 GCA_031268975.1 Treponema sp.
ATAAAAGATGCCGCTTGCCGTCATTGGTATCGTTATCTGATTGTTTCCCGGACTTACCGTAAAGTGCTTTTCACCTGAGCCTACATATATGTTCCCCGGCATCCGTGCTTCCATAAGAACGTGCCAATTCCCAAGGGCCAACGAAAGACGAATAGACGGAGTTCCGGCGGGGACAGTGTGGACAAAACTTTGCCCGCCGGGGCCTGTAAAAGTGAGGGTATAGTCCAAAACCTCCTGCACGTCAGCGGGCGGCCTGTTCACCGAGCGGCTTACGGATTGGCGTGTTTCCCCGGAACCAAAAATAATGGTAAGGTTTCCCCTCGTGCCGGAGGCGGTATAAAGATCACAAGCTGTTACACAAAGGAGAACGGCCGCCGCTAAAAGGTGACAAAATGAGCAGATTCCAAAATTGGTTATTTTGTAACCGGCGCTTGCAGTTTTTCGCCCAACGAACCTTCGGTTCGGGGGCTGCAAAACTGCGGTTTTCATAGGTTGCAGTTCCGAAATCTGACATTTTGAAACTGCCTCAAATATCTTTTTCATTTGAAAAACTCCTCCATAATTCCGTCTAAAAATCAGCCAAAAACCTAATAACAAGCATGGCACTTGTCAATACCAAGCATTATACTTGATTATAACAAGTTGTCAAGGCTTGTTGTTACCGTAGTATCGTTGTATGATAATCAGCCCTGAAGAATTACGGAGAATTTTATCCTTCAACATAAAAAAACAACGCGAGATAATGGAGCTTTCGCAGGAAAAATTGGCGGAATTGGCTGACCTTTCCGCTCAAACGATCAACGATATAGAAGGCTGTCGAATGTGGGTTAGCGATAAAACCATATCCAAACTATGCAGGGCGCTCAATGTAAACGCATACCAGCTTCTTTTACCAAAAATTGAGGAAAAAAATACCTCTCAATCACAAACAGAAATATTGCTCAATTTTCAGAAAAAATTGAAAAACAACATCAATACACAGTTTGAGGAACTTTTCAAAACCGGCGTTTTCCACTAGTCAACCCCACAGCAGAGCGCGAACCGCAGGTTCGGCGTGCAGTGAAGCAGACTTTAAAGAGAGCGCAGGGGGCTGTCCAGGAAGGCAGCTCTTGTCTTAGAAAAATATTTCGTCTTGGGCCCTCCAAGACTTGAACTTGGGACCGACGGATTATGAGTCCGCAGCTCTAACCAACTGAGCTAAGGGCCCGCAAGTCCGTATGCCGGACTTGGCGGATAACACACGCACACCTCGCGGCGCATACAAAGCCGGTTCCAGCATCTGACATTTTGAAACCGTCTCACATATCAATATCGCAAAACGCATACAAGGTCAAGCGGTAACCGGCGGGGGTTACTGAACAGGTCTCTTCTTTCCGCGCGGAATCTCTATTGAAAGAGGGAACAAAAGATGATTAGAATGTCGGGATGGAGGTAAAAATGCGGTTGGATTTTTCAAAGACGGCTCTCCTTGAGATAGACATACAGAACGATTTCTGTCCCGCCTATACGGGAAAAAGCGGGAAAGAACACCCGGCAGGGTCTCTTTCGGTGGCCGGCGGCGGCGCTGTCGTATATCCGCTTAATAATCTTGCTGAGCTTGTTTGCAAACGCGGCGGCAAGGTTTTGGCATCCCAGGACTGGCATCCGGCGGACCATGTTTCGTTCGCTTCCTCGCACAAGGATCGCAAAGCGGGCGACAGCATCCCGCTGTGGGTGCAGGAAGAAGCCGTCGAGGCGTTTTCAAAACGGTATCCGGATTTAGAGGCTCCTGCGGATTTGGAGATCCGGCAGGTTCTTTGGCCGGTACACTGCGTCAAGGAAAGCGAAGGGGCGGCGTTTCATGACGATCTTAAAACCGAATATGTGGATTTTACCTTCCGCAAGGGATTTCACAAAAACATAGATTCCTATTCGGCGTTTTTTGAAAACGACCGCTGTACTCCTACGGACCTTCACGATTACCTTGAAAAATTCCCCATAGATACGATTCTTGTCGGCGGTCTTGCCACAGACTACTGCGTGTTCTACAGCGTTATGGACAGTCTCAGGCTGGGATACAAAACATTGCTGCTGGAAGACGCGACGGCCGGGGTTAATTTTCCCGAGGGTTCCGTGGATAACGCGAAAAAAACCATGAAAGCCGCCGGGGCCGTTTTTGTGCTTTCAAAGGATATTGAATGAACTGTTCCGCCCTGTTTACGGATTTCTATTCCCTTACCATGGCTCAGGGCTACTGGAAAAACAAAATGAACAACCGCGCGGTATTCGAAATGTTTTTCCGCCGTCACCCGTTTGGGGGCGGATTTTCCGTTTTTGCCGGCCTTGAAACCCTTGTCGAAAAGATCAGGGCTTTTTCTTTTTCCCATGACGATCTTGAATACCTGGGATCTCTCGGGACATTTGAAGATTCGTTTCTGGACTACCTGAAAAATTTCCGTTTTTCAGGCGATTTGTGGGCGCTTGACGAAGGAACGCTGATCTTTCCCCAGGAACCGCTCATACGGGTGGACGCCAATCTTGTGGAATCCCAGCTTGTCGAGGGCCTTATCCTCAACACGATCAACTTCCAAAGCCTTATCGCCACAAAAACCGCACGGGTCTGGCTCGCTTCGGGCAAGGGTTCCGTCATGGAATTCGGCCTGCGGAGGGCCCAGGGCGAAGACGGTGCGCTGTCGGCCTCGCGGGCTTCTTTTATTGGGGGCGCTTCGGGCACAAGCAATGTGCTGGCGGGGAAAAAATTCCACATACCGGTATTGGGAACCATGGCCCATTCCTGGGTAATGTCGTTTCCTTCCGAAGAAGAAGCGTTCCGGGCATACGCGGACCTGTACCCGGACAAAACGGTTTTTCTTATCGACACATACGACAGCCTTAAAAGCGGCGTTCAAAACGCGGTCAAGGTGGGAAAAAACCTGGTAAAGAACGGAAAGAATTTCGGGGTACGTCTTGATTCGGGGGACATGCACTACCTTTCCGTCGAAGTCCGCAGGATCCTTGACGCGGCGGGCTTTCCCGGCGCGACGATTACCGTTTCAAACGACCTTGATGAAACGATTATAGAAACCCTTACCCGTGCCGCCGCTCCGATTAACACATGGGGCGTCGGCACACAGATGGTTACCGGAGGAAGCGAAGCGGCCTTTTCCGGCGTCTACAAACTCGCGGCGAGCGAAGAGGGAAACCGCCTGCTCCCCCGGATAAAATTTTCCGACAACCCGGAAAAAACCACAAACCCCGGCGTAAAAAAACTATGGCGGGTAACGGACGCGGACGGCATGGCGGTCGCGGACATTCTGTCCCTGGACGATTCCGGGGGACCTGAGCCCGCCGGGGACATTCTTGAAAAAGGCGGACGCTACGTTTTTTGGCATCCCGGATCGGATTACCGGCATTTTTACCACACCATTGAGGGGAACGTGGAATCTTTGCTGAAAAAACGCCTTGAAAAAGGCGGCGCGGTATGTCCGTTTCCGTCACTTGAGGCAATACAAAAAAAGGTCAAGGATGAGCTTTCAAGCTTTGATCAAAGCTACAAGCGTATCCTTAATCCGCACATTTACAAGGTTTCCGTTACGGAACGGCTCCGCGCCCTCAAGCTTGATTTAATAAAAAATTATCTGGGAGAGTTATAACGACGTGAAAACAGACAAGGATTTATACACCCTTGTGGAGCGTCTCCCCAAAAACGATCCCGCCTGGAATCTTCTTGACGCGTTTGACGCTGTTACAAACGGCATGGATAATCCGGACGCGATGAAAAAGGCGCTGCTGCTAAAAAATCCCGACCTTGAACCCTGGAAACCCCTAATCAAGGCGATACAATTCCTGTATTCCGGTGAAACAGAAAAATGCCGCCGGGCTTCCCATCTGATCCCCGACAATTCTGCCCCAGCCTGCCTTAAACCCCTTTTCCGGGCGTGGCCTGCCCGCGGGAGACAGGGCGTTCCGGACGATTCGGGAGAAAGGGTAGCCGGTCTTTTTGAAAAGCTTCTCGTCCAGCCGCATCCCCTGTGCCTTATCGCGGAACAGGCGGAAGAAGCCCTGCGGCAGGGGCTTGAAGAACAGTTCATCGTTCTCGCTTCCAGGGTTCTGTGCGGCCTGAAAGAACAGTCGGAGCTCTACGCGCTGCGCTACGGCGTCTATTGCCTGGACCTTGCCGGCGCGAAACACCCCGAAAGCGACTTTTTCCTCTGCGCGGCGAAAACCCTGGGAGAAGCGGGCGCGTTCTGCTCGCTGGGGTCGGCGCTTGTCGGCAGGGACAACAGCTGCGCCGCCGACGCTCTGGAAAAGGCGGTCAAAACAAAAAAAAGGAATTCGTCTTTTCCCGGAACAAACGACATTCCGGCGGTAACGGAACTGGTAAAATTTCTCAGATCCCGCGCTTTTCCGCCTGCGCCCGGCCCCCGAAAAAAAACGCGGCCGGCCCAGCGGTATCTGTTCGCCGACGAGGAACCGCCGGAACCGGCGCCGCTTCGGGGCCGGGAACCCGGCGAAGAAGCTACCCGTTTCAGGGAAACAACGCTTTCGTTTTTGGGTCAAACCGTAAAGAACCTTATCGGCGGGGAAACGCTTCTTGAGATTCTGCGCATACCATCGTCATTTGAAGAACTGTCGCCGTGCCTTCCTCCGGTGGCGCGGTATCTTGGCCCCGGCATCTGGATGAAGGTGATCAGGGAATCTCAAGGAGCAAAGACATGACATCCGTTCACAGCGCCGCAAGTACCATAGCGGTACGTTTTTCCAACACCGGCAGGGGAGGCGCGGAACCGGATAAAACCATTGTCTGCCCCTTCGGCGTACCGGTTGACTCTTTTCTGGAAAGCTTTGGAGAACCGGAAAGCGGCCTTGCCGCCGTTTATGTAAACAACGAAATTCTTCCGCTTTCAACAAGGCTTGAAACAAACTGCACGCTCGAACCCATTTCACTTTCCAGCCCCGCCGGAACGATGATCTATCGCCGTTCACTGGCCTTTCTTCTGGCAATCGCCGCCAGGGATCTTTTTCCCAGCCGCAGGCTTATCGTGGGACATTCGCTGGGCCACAGTTATTACTACACCTTTTCCACGGGGAAAAAACCCGAAAACGCCGCTATAGCCGCGCTTGACCGGAAAATGCGGGAACTGGCAAAAGAGGACCTTCCCATTTCCTGCCGATACATGGCGTATTCCGACGCCCTGGCGCTTTTTGAGAAAAACAACCAGGTAGACACGCTTTTGCTTTTCCGGCAGCGCAGCGATCCGAAGATCAGGGTTAACCAGTGCCGGGATTTCGCCGACCTGTACGTGGAGCCGCTTGTCCACAGAACAGGGCTCCTTGACGCTTTTGAATTGATGAAATACGGCGACGGCATGCTGCTCCGCTTTCCGGGAACGGGGCAGGGAAAAATCATCCCTCCCTTCGAAGACAGCCTGAGCCTTTTTTCCGTGTATCAGGAATACAAACAATGGGGACGAATAGTGGGCGTTCAGTCCGTCGGCCAGCTGAACCGGCTGGTATCGGAACGGACCATCCGGGACTATATCCGTGTCGCGGAAGCCTTCCAGGCAAAAAAGCTGGCCGAAATAGCGGACAGGGTATACGCCCGGCGCGACTGCGTGCGGGTTATTCTTATCGCCGGCCCCTCCAGTTCGGGAAAAACAACGACGGCAAAACGGCTTTCCATACAGCTGCAGGTAATGGGGATGAACCCCATATCGGTAAGCCTTGACGATTATTACCGCCCGCCCGGTGAAGCCCCAAAAGGCGAAGACGGCCGGCCGGACCTCGAATGTCTTGAAGCGCTTGACATACCGTATCTTAACCGCCAGCTTGTCCAGCTTCTTGAAGGCAAAGAAGTAGACATCCCCGCGTTTGATTTCAAGACCGGCAGACGCAGGGTTCGTGATAAACCGATACAGCTGGACAGACGTTCAATACTTATCCTGGAAGGGATACACGGCCTTAACGATGCCTGTACCCCGCAGGTAAGCAGAGAGAAAAAATTCAAACTGTATATATCGGCCCTTACCCAGCTGAACATGGACGACCACAACCGAATCCCCACCAGCGACAACCGCCTTTTGCGGCGCATGGTCAGGGACAACCAGTTCCGGGGAACCGAAGCGGCAAAAACCATACAGATGTGGCCCAGCGTACAGTCCGGTGAACGCAGACACATTTTTCCGTTCCAGGACGGCGCCGACGCCGCGTTCAATTCCGCGCTGGATTACGAACTGGCGGTAATTAAATTCTACGCCGACCACCTGCTCCGCTCGGTCAAGCCGAACATGAAAGAATACGCCGAAGCGCGCCGGCTTTTGTCATTCCTGGACAATTTCCTCCCGATTCCGCCCCAGTATGTTCCCGGCACCAGTATTCTGCGGGAATTTATCGGGGAAAGCGAATTCAAGTATTAGGGAAGAAAAAGCCAACCATCACCCCGCCCTGCCCCGCTAAACTTGACCCATGACTCAAAGTGTGGTTTTTCAGGAAGAATTCCACCA
>JAIRWM010000029.1 GCA_031268975.1 Treponema sp.
CTGTTTTGGATGGGACAGGCGGGTTTTTTGATTAAGAACAGTCTGGGAGAGACCCTGGCGCTTGACCCTTATTTGTCGAATTATTCGGAGCGTATTGACCATTGCAAGCGTTTTACCCTGCCCGTAGTTGATGCCGCTGATCTTTTTGTTGATATTTTGGCCATAACCCATTCTCATACCGATCATCTGGATATGGACAGTGTGCCGCAGATTGTAAAAAACGGAGCGGCCGTTTACTGCTGCAAAAAATCGGAAGAAATTTGCAAAAATGCCGGAATTGACGAAAGCAGGATCAAGTCGTTAAAAGTTGGGGATGTCCAGCAGGCGAAAAATTACCGCATCGAAGCCGTTTACGCCAATCACGGCGATCTGGCGCCGGAAGCTCTGGGGTATATTATTTCCACAGAGGGAGTAAAGATTTACTTTACCGGGGATACCAGTTATGAAATGAAAAAAATGGAGTACGCCGCGAAACAGGATGTTGATATACTGGCCGTTCCCGTCAACGGTGAGTACGGCAATACAAACGAGCGTGACGCAGCTATGCTGGCGGCGCAGGTAAAGCCGCGCATAGCCATTCCATGTCATTTCTGGACGCTTGGGCGTCATCGCGGGAATCCACTTGATTTTGAATACGCCATGTTAGCCTTGGCAAAAGGTGTTGGTGAGTATACCATGTGTCACGCGGAATTAATCTACTACAGCCGTACTGGCGGTATAAGACAGGAGTAAAGCGGCAGCGGTCCTGTTTTGATTTTACCGTACAATGCGGTCCCGAAATGTCAGATTTTGGAACCGCGGTCTTAAGGAAACAGCGGTGTCGCGGGGTGCCAGCCCCGTGTAATCGCAGGCGCCGGTTACAAAACAAACGATTCTGAAACCGGCTCATAAACCAAATTTTTCGAGGAGGACAGATCTAATGAAAAGAGTTTTATTGTGTGTATGTTGTGCCCTGGTAATTCTTGGCACGGTGATCGGATGCAAGGCCAAACCGGGGAGTGCAGATGGCACCGGGAAATACAAGGTTGGTCTAAGCAATGCGTACATGGGCAATGATTGGCGCCAGGAAATGCTTAAAACAATCCAGGTTGCGGTAACAAAGTCTCCGTATGCTGAGCAGGTTGACCTGACCATTGTCAACAGCGAGAACACCCCCGAGGCGCAGACTGCCGCCATTGACGCGATGATCGAACAGGGATACAACGCGATCCTTATTGACGCATCGTCTCCGACTTCCCTGAACCCGGTTATTGACCGTGCCCTTGCGGCCGGTATCGTTGTTGTCTCATTTGACAATATTGTGAATCATCCCAGAGTTACCGGTATCTATACCGATCAGGTAGCAACCGGTACAGGATGGGCAAAGTTTATCGCCGCCCAGCTTAAACCGGGAGACACTGTCGCTATTGATACCGGGCTGCCCGGCTCAACCATTGGAAATACCGTATACGATTCAGCCAAGGCGGTTTTCGATGCGGCGGGCATCAGGGTTGCCGCGGAATACGCCAGTGAATGGAGCGACGGCGTTGGTCAGCAGCAAATTGCCAGTGTGCTTGCGGCTAATCCCGATCTGGACGGACTGCTTTGCCAGGCGTTTGGTCAAACCATTGATGCTGCGTTTACCCAGGCGGGCAGGCCATTTATTCCCAGTACCGGTTATCAAACCAATGCCGGTCAGCTGTCTGCCCTGAATAAAAAGATTCCCTTTATTTCAGCCGGAAATCCTCCGGGCAATGTTGTATATGCCCTTGATATTGCGCTGAGACAGCTAAAAGGCGAGGCGGTTCAGCATGAATATGTTGTCGTTCCCATTTTCTATACGATTCCGGAATGCGCGGATATTGACATTGGTTACAAAGTTACCACAATCGAAAGGGGCGTAACCGTTTTTGACAATGCGCCCGGTGCGATTGAATGGCCGGCGCTGCCTGCTGAATTTACCACCATGCAGTTTACTATTGACGAAATCGCGAATTACAAGCAATAGTCTTGTCTTTCGAATCCCGCGGGGATGATATTCGTTACACCAAATAATAACTGGGCTGTTTTCGATTTTTTGATTTCGGAAGCAGCTCAGTTGTTTCGGATACGCAGGGTAAATTTGTAGTTCAGTCGCAGGTGGATAGAGATATGGCAGATTTGGAATTTATAAATATTTCAAAATCATTCGGCGGTATTTTCGCGCTTCAGGACGCCTCTTTTTCCTGTAACAGGGGCCAGGTGCATGCGCTTCTTGGTGAAAACGGCGCGGGGAAAAGTACTTTGCTCAAAGTACTCAGCGGCGCCATTCAGGCGGATGAAGGGGAGATTCGCATATTCGGAAAAACCGCGCGAATCAGGAACCCCATTGACGCTGTGGAATACGGCATTGGTACGGTGTACCAGGAACTTTCCACAATACCGGATTTAACGGTAAGTGAAAATATTTTTATGGGGAGGATCCCCAAAAACAAACTGGGATATTTCAACAGGAAAAAACTGTACCAGGCGACCATCGATCTTTTTAGCGAATACGATGTTTCAGGCATTAATCCTGATGACAAAGCGGGCAGTCTTTCGCTTTCAAAGCGGCAGATGATTGAAATTCTCAAAGTGCTGTCAAAAAAACCGGAGATTGTTATTTTGGACGAAGCTACTTCCGCCCTTACGGAAAACAGGGTCAAGTGGCTGCTTTCCCTTGCGAAAAAACTGGCGGACCAGGGCCGGATTGTTATATTTATTTCCCACAGAATGTCGGAAATAAAAGATGGATGTGACATCATCACCATTCTGCGAAACGGAAAAGTAGTCGGCGAAATGAACGTTGACGAAGTTGATATGGACGCGGCTGTATCGATGATGCTGGGGCGCAAAATCGAAGGTTATTATCCTGATATCGTCAGCCACAAAACAGAAGAAAAATTGCTTGAGGTTAGAAATCTGCGGTATGAACATATATTACGGGGCGTTAATTTTGATTTGTACAAGGGAGAAGTCCTGGGTATCGGCGGCCTCGCGGGACAGGGCCAGGCGGAATTACTGCTTGCCCTGTACGGGGTTCTCAAAAGTACGGGTGAAGTTACCCTTAGAGGCAGGCCTCATCAGATAAAAACGCCGAACAAAAGTATTTCAGGCGGCATCGCCTTAATCCCCGAAGACCGGGGCGCGCAGGGACTTTTGCTGCCTTTTTCAATCAGCTTCAATATCGCCCTGTCTTCCCTTGCGCGTTTAACCAGCGGGCCGCTGCTCAGCCGGGCAAAAGAAAATTCCATTGTTAACCGGTACATGGATGTGCTGCAGGTGAAGGCGTCAAACAGGGAAATGGCCGTTATGAGCCTGTCGGGGGGGAATCAGCAGAAGGTTGTACTGGCCAAAATGCTTGCCACAGAACCGAAAATTTTATTGATGCATGACGTAACAAGGGGCGTGGATGTTGGAACAAAAAAAGACATTTTCTCGCTGGTTCGCGGTCTTGCCGCCGGGGAAAACGCGGTTGTGTATTTTTCCACCGATGTCGAAGAATTGGTAAATGTGTGTGATCGGGTCCTGGTCATGTTTGACGGAAATATAGGGGCGTCTTTTTCCGGAAACGAAATGACCCAGGCAAATATCGTAAGCGCGTCCATCGGCGAGATCAGGAATGTGTCATAGCCGAAGGAAGCGTTGCCTTAAGTCCAGGGAGTTGCTAATTGGTACAAACGAAAAGAGCTGTTGAATTTTTCAAAAAAAACTGGGTTGTTCTGGTTCCGTATATTGTTTTAATTCTTCTTACCGTCGCAATGGCCAACATTAATCCCAGAACGCTCAGTGGACGGTTTCTGGCAAACAAGTCAGACGCGGCGTTTTCTCTTATACTGGCGGCG
Organism: Treponema sp.; assembly: GCA_031268975.1. GTDB lineage: Bacteria > Spirochaetota > Spirochaetia > Treponematales > Breznakiellaceae > JAIROH01. The sequence goes on from JAIRWM010000029.1 coordinate 3,843, forward strand.
GTGGGGCAGACATTTGTCCTTTTGAGCGGCGGATTTGATCTTTCTGTCGGCGGCGTGATTTGTGTTACAAACAGTCTTCTGGCGGTTAACATGGGGAATGCGCCGGGTGGAATAATCCTGTGGTCTTTTATATGTTTATTAATCGGCGCGGGGATCGGCGTGTTCAACGGCTTTGTTATTGTTAAAGCGAACATGCAGCCTTTTATCGCCACTCTGGCAACACAATCCGCGTGTTATGGAGCGGCACTGCTGATCCTCAAGGTTGACGGAGGGAACATTGCTCCTTCGTTTATGGGTGTGGTGATGTACCGGCTTGCCGGTGTGCCGGTTTCCGCGCTGTTGACTGTGCTCTTAATCCTCCTGTGGCTGTATGTCAAACGTACCTCCTTTGGTTTATCCCTGTATGCGGTGGGGAGCAGCGAGAAAGCGGCGCATCTGAACGGCGTCAATGTGTTCAGAACAAAGGTTATTGCCTATGGATTGTCCGGTCTGTTCGCGGCTTTTGCCGGAATCTATCGTACCGCCCATGTGGCGTCGGGTTCACCAACCGCGGGATCCGCTTTTGTCATGACGTCGATTGCCGGCGCGGTTATCGGGGGAACCGCCATTACCGGAGGAATCGGAGGAATTGTGGGCAGTATTGCCGGGGCGTACATCCTGCGGGGCATTGCGGATCTTTTGGTATTTCTTCAGGTTTCTTCCTACTGGACATCTCTGGTTCAGGGTGTGCTGTTGGTTGCGGCGGTGGCCCTGACATCCTATGCGAAGCTGCGCAGAAGCAGTGAGGTCGCGCAATGAATATAAAAAACATTTGGGCAAAATATTCGAGTACCATTACCATATATTTGATTGCGCTGTTTCTGCTGGTTCTTGTCTCAATCCTTAAGCCAGGTTATGCCAGCGCAAATAATCTCAACATACTGTCGGTAACCGCCGCTGTTTTGGGTATTACCGCCCTGGGACAAACCTTTGTCGTCCTTACCGGCGGTATGGATCTTTCCATACCGTGGATGTTTTCCATTTCGGCATACCTCATGGCGGGCCTGACCAGAGGAAACGACTCTGCCATGATCTATGCGGCGCCGCTCGTACTGCTTGCGGGCACCGGGATGGGGCTGGTTAACGGCCTGGGAATTGCGTATATCGGGATTGTTCCCGTTATCATGACCATATCCACCAATATTATATTTCAGGGCCTGCTTATTGGCATTACCGGCGGGATGCCCGGAGGCGGTCTTCCTCCCCTGATAAAAACCCTGGCCGTTGGAAGTACGCTGGGAGTATCGACACTGTTTTTGATCTGGCTTGTTATTTCAGCCGCGGCCCTTGTCTTTTTTCATAAAACCCGTCTTGGGCGGAATATTTATTCGGTGGGAAGCAATGAGAATGTGGCGTTTTTTTCGGGCATCAATACGAAACAAACAAAGCTTCTTGCCTATGCCGTATGCGGACTGCTTAGCTCCGTGGCCGCCGTACTCTATTCAGGACGCCTGGGCCAATTGTATCTGGCTATGGGTGAACCGTACCAAATGCAGTCCGTAGCCGCAGTAGCTATCGGCGGGGTTTCGCTGAACGGCGGCAAAGGCAGTTACGCAGGTACAATGGCCGGGGTGCTGATCATCGTAGTCCTGAATGGCTTTCTGTCGGCGATGAATATTCCTCCAAATGTACAGAAAATTGTTTACGGGGTGGTGTTGTTTATAGCCGTGTTAATTGCGGCAACAGAAATAAAGGTCAAACACGGGAAAAAACGGGGGTAACGGTATGGAAATGGACGGAAAAACCGCGGTTATTACCGGCGGGGCCGGGGGAATCGGCGGCGGGACAGCCCGCATGTTTGCCGGGCGCGGTGCGAAAAGCATATGGCTGGCGGATATAGACGATGTGAACGGGGAAAAACTGGCCGAAGAATTACGCGAATTCTGCGCCTGCGAATATCGTCATGTAGATGTTACCAGTGAGGAGGCGGTGCTGAATTTTTTTGAAGGTATCGGGTCTTCCCTGGACGTGATGTTCAACTGCGCCGGCATTACCAGCGTAAAGGGCCTTATGGAAACCGACGCTGCCCTCTGGAACCGGATTATGGGGGTAAATGTTACCAGCGCTTTTTTGTTTTCCAGGGAGGCAATGCGGATCATGAGCGCCCAAAAAAGCGGGTGTATTGTCAATGTCTCCTCGATCTCCGCCTATGTAGGAGGCATTCGTACCAGTCCGGCATACGCGGCGTCCAAAGCGGCCATTATCGGCCTGACGCGGGCTTTGGCAAAGTATGGCGCGCCCGTGGGCGTGCGGGTAAACGCCGTAGTCCCCGGGCTTGTTGATACCGACATGACACGGGCAAAAGATTTTGTCTATTCAACCAGCGAAGTGCCTCTGGGCTACATAGCCAAGACGTCGGATATTGCCGGGGCGGTACTCTTCCTTGCCGGAGAAGCGGGAAACTACATCACCGGGCAATGTCTTAACATTAACGGCGGCATGTATTTCGCCTAACGCGGGTTGAACCATTTGTACAAATGATGAAAAAACGCCTTTTGTTGTTTTTTGTTTTCGCGGCTGTTTTTTTTGCCTGCAAAAAAAACGCCGATGAATTTTCTGCCGGAAGTACCGTTCCGCCGGATATTGTCCGGGACTACGGGGTCTCCGGTTTTGCCGAAGAGCCGCCTGAGTCTGTGGATGTCCCGGCGCTGACGGAAAAAACCGCTGATTCGGCGGTTCCCGGCGGGGAATCTTCGCGCCAGACCGCGTCCGGCGGCGGGCAGACCAGCAGCGCCCAGCTTCCTTCTCCAAGCAGCATCAAGGCGCGGTCGGTGGGCGTCTTTACCGGAGAGCTTGATCCGGTTAATTACGATACCCTGGATCCCGCCATTCTGCTGCAGATGGGGCTTTCACAGGATCATGTATCTTTCATTATGGGTGAACGGTATTTTAAAGCGGGAAATTACGATAAAGCGCTTGCCGAATACAACAGAGCGATAACTTTAAACAGTAACTTTCCCGTAGCGCTGTTCTCCCGGGGCAGGGCCTACCATAAAAAAGGCGATCTTGATCATACCATTGCCGATTATACCAGCGCCATCAGGCTAAAGGGCGATTCTGTCGTTGTGTACAATTACCGGGGATACGCCTACGCCCAAAAAGGAGATCACGCCAGAGCCATACAGGATTACAGTCAGGCCATTGCCCTCAGGCAGGATTACGGAGACGCCTGGTTTAACCGGGGTTTTTCTTATTGGGAAAACGGCGACTACGACAAGGCCATCGCCGATTTTTCAAAACTTATAGAACTGGAGCCAAAAAACGCGGCGGTTTATAATCAGCGCGGAGTTGCGTGGTACGCCAGCGGCGACAGCCGCCGGGCCGTAGGGGATTTTTCCGAAGCTATCACCATGAATAAAAATTTTCCGGCCGCGTGGTACAACCGGGGAATCGCATGGCGCGATCTGGGAGACAAAGCCCGCGCCGAAAACGACTTTGCCGAAGCGGCGCGGCTTGGCTATCGCCGCCGCTGATTCGTTCTCAAATTAAAAACCAATGGGCACATAACCGGTATCTTCTATCAATTTTTGACCCTGTGGAGACAATATCCAGTTAATGAATAAAGCCGTGTTTTCAGTTTCATTTCCCAATGTTATTGCGTAAAAGTCCACGATGAATGGATACCGGCCGTTTTCCATATTTTCTTTGTTTGGCATGACATTATCCAATGCCAATAATTTAATTTCATCATTGGCAACCATTTCCCGTGAATAAAACAAAAAAGAATAGCCTATTGCGTTTTCGTAATTCTTGTATGCGGATACCTGCTGAAACATACCGCCCATGCTTGCAATCATATTCTCCTGGAGCGGCTCCATTATTTTGGTATCACCCATGATATGCTCCAAAATAGTCTGGCTTCCGCTGTTTTCCGGCCGATGATAAGCTATAATTTCTTTGTCAATGCCTGTTATATCTTTCCAGTTTGTAATTTTTCCGGAATAAATATTCCGGATGTCTTTTGTTTTTATGTTGTTGACCGGATTCTTCCTGTTTACAAAAAACACAAACGCCTCCCGGCCAATGGGCATTAGCTTGAACTCTTTATGCATATTTTTCGCCATTTCCAATTGGCTGTCCGATGGTTCGGCGCAAAATATTATATCGACTTCGCCATTCAATAAGCGCTGGTAAGCGGCATCTGTTCTTGAACATAATATATAGCTGTTTCTTTCATAATAATTATACTCCGTCCCCTTTTCCGGCGGGTAAACTGCCGTTACAAAAGCGGAATACAGCGGATATAAAGCTGTGGCGCCGTCAACACGGGGTAAATTATCAAATAATTTCAATGTCGCTTTTTCGTTTAAATACTTTATTTTTGGCCCAAATGGATAATACGCATATTCCTGAATTTCGTGTTCAATTACCGGTGTACCGTCGTCCGTTTCCCTGCGCGGTGCGGAAAATGCAGACACTGCTACCAAAATGGAAAATAACATAACTGCAATGATTTTCATGGCACACCCCGCAAAATTCTTATCGCATATACTTTTATGGTTGTCAATGGCCGGATTGTCAGGTATTTGAATCGGTTATGGGCGCTAAAGCAGCACTGATTTATTCGCAAGTGGGTTTAATACCCCGCCCCTCCGGGGCGGTTTTGGCCAGCTAAAATATTGGTTTGTGAGGGTATTAAACCCACATAAAATCCATACCTTGCAGAACGACGATACCTCGTGGCTCTGCCGCGAGGTTCGTCATTCCCGATTGAATAAATCGGTGCTTCCTTGGTTTTTTGTCTATTCCTCACTGTACAAATTTTCCGAAAGCCGGTAATCCCTGGGGACGAGGGTTTCCCAGGCGGAAGGCTCCGGCATATCCCTGTCAATGCGCATGAAAATCCGCTGATCGTAACCGGAGGCGGGGCTGAGTATATTCTGGGTATTAAGGTATGCCAGGTTGACGCCGGGGCCGTACAGATCCCGGATAGGCCGCGCCCGGCTCATGCTTTCCGGATCGCGGGTAATTGTATCCCAGGCGCGGATTGATTCGGCAAAGAACCCCAGCGCCCTGGAACGGTACCCGGTATTGCCGGTGATTCTGGTAAGGGTTTCCAGGGTTACTCCCATGTTGTTATCCGCCACCATGATCCGCTCTGCCAGATCCTGCTCTTCCGGCCGGCTGCCCGGCATAAGGTTCGGGTAGCGTATCCGATCCATGCCGAGAATATCCATAAGCTGGTTATAGTAACCCTGTGCGGCAAAGTAATTTCCCCGCATATAGGAAGCGTTACCCAGCGCGTAAATCAGGCGGCGGTTATTGGGGAAGGCTGTGGAAAGGGCAAAGAAACGCTGCAGGGCCTGTTCCCACCGGGAAAGCTCATAATGGGCAACACCGATCCGGTACTGAATTTCCGGCGGCGCCCAGCCGTTTGCTTCCGCTTCCCGGTAATGGCGCAGGACTGTTTCCATATCGCCGTCCTGGCTGTAAAAGGCCAGGTCGCCCAGATCGGCGTACAGTCTGCCGAACATGGGTGAGTAGCCCAGTATCCCCCGCGTCAGCGCGTCTTCAAAAAGCCTTACGCCCTGAACAAGCTGTTCTTCCGCAGGAAAGAATTCCCCTTCGTTAATAAGGACTTCTGCGTACATCCTGTGGGTATCAATTCTGTATCCGGCGCGTTTTGGAGTTTCTTCTTCCGCGGCGTTAAAGATTCTGACGGCGCTTTCCAGCGTAGCCCGTTCCTCGCTTGTGGAACCGTATCTGTTATAGTACCTGGCAAGGTGATAGTATGCTTCCGGTATCGCGGGGCCTTCTTTGATGGCTCTGAGCAGAATATCCCTGATTCCGTCAATTTGATCCACATATTCATCGGGGACTTTTTGGACTTTTTCAAATCGTTTATCCAGAAGATATCCGCCCATTTCCGCCAGGACGGCTACGCTTATTTTCCGTTTTTTCTCTTTCGACATAAAGTAAGATTGAAGGGGAAGCACTTCGCCCAGATTATCTGTCCTGATAAAGTACTTGAGCATTCCCTCCAGAAATATATCCTGTCTGCCATAGCGGCCGATAAGCCGGGCATAGGCCGCCCTGGCTTCTTCGTAACGCGATGGATCTTCCCCGGCCCAGGCAAGGTTATTTTCCGCCGCGGCTATAAGAGCTTCCCTGTCGTTTACCGCGTAATCAAGAATATTGTGACGCAGTATTTCGTCCGCTTTTTTGTAGTTCTGACGATATGTTTCCATGCCGGCGTAATACAGCGCGCCTTTTTTATCCCGGGGATATGCCCGTAAAAGCTGTTCGTACTTTTCGGCGGCTCTTTCATAGTTGCGTACTTCGCGGAACGCTTGTGCATAACGGTAAAACCAGTTTTTTACCCGGCGCCGTTCGTAGGCCCTGTTGAAAAGCTCATTTGCCCGGCTGTAGTCCCCGGCGAAAATGCGTTCGTATCCTTCCCGGTAAATGCCGTTTGCGATAAAAGGATCAACGATAAAAAGCTTGGCAAGATAACCGGCTGAAACCATCGCAAGGGCGGCAAACAGGAAAATTCTCAGGACGGGAAGAAATTTTTTAATAAAGATATAACCGAAGCTCGCCTGTTCTTCTTCCAGATCCGCGCCGGTCTGTTTCGCGAAACCTTTGGGAATGGGTATGGTGCGGCCAAGGATTTTTCCCGCCAGCGCCGCCGCTTCCTTTGCCGGCGCTCCCCGGACAAGCAGCTTTATCATCGCCGACATAAGATCCGGCGCGACAGCCTGCTCCGCGATAAGTTCTTCGCAGGCGATTCTAAGGTTTAACGGATAAGCCGACAGTGTTTCCTGAAGACGGCGGAATTCATCTTCGCCAAGATGAATTTCCTCAACATCCTCGGAAGCTATGTCGGCGGATACGCCGGCAGCGCCTTTTCCCGGACCGTCAATGTCGTCGAAGCCTTCAAGGGAAAAGCCCGAACCGGTAAAATCATCCGCCTGCGTACTGAAGTCCGGGGTTTCAGGAGGAACGCCTTCCGGGGGAGTCCACGTTTCACCGCCGAGGTTGAAGGAGTCAAAACCATCGCCGGTTTCCCCGGGAACATCCGCGCCGGATAAAACTTTCCCGGGTTCTTCTCCGGCGTCACTTAAATCAATGGACTGGAAACCGGCGCCAAAATCGGCTGTGTCCGGGGCGGCACCGAAATCGGCTGTGTCCGGGGCGGCGCCGAAATCGGCTGTATCCGGGGCGGCGTCGAAATCGCTTGTGTCCGGGGTGTCTCCGGTGTCCAGGCCGGCTCCGAAACCGGAACCCAAATCCGTTCCAAAGCCGCTTTCGCCGAAACCTCCGGGGAGGTCCTGGCTTTCTTTGGAACCTGTATCCGCCTCACCGGCGGCCTCCTCTCCGGGAAAGTCCGGCAGTAAACTGCCCAAAGAAAGGTCTTCTTCGCCTCCGGCCGGTCCTGCCGGTGGTTCTGCTTCGGCGGCCCGAGCCGGGCTGCCTTCGTTTCCCAGGTCTATCGCGTCGGACAGATCTATCGCGGAAAAACCGGTCTGTACCGGGGTTCCAGCGGCGGTTTCGTCAGCGGCGGGAAGGGTCGAAAGTGTTTCATCCACCGGGAGGCCGTCTGCCTCAATGTCGCCGGCGAATCCGCTGAGAAGGTCCGGCGGAATTTCTCCAAGGCCGGGTTCGTCTTCAAAGCCGTCCGGCGCAGAGGCTTCCGGCGGGGAAGCCCGGCTTTCCGGTTCGCCAAAGGCTTCCGGGGAGCCAAAATCCCCGGAACCGTCCGGGTCCAGGTCTGCGGGAAGCCCGGCATCGCCGTCCCGGGCATCAAAAGCCGGAGGGTTCAGAAAGGCGCTGAAATCAAAATCATTGGGGTCTACTGCCGCGTCGGGAAGCGCCGCCGCGTCCTGGGGGAAGGGAGACGGAGGTTCATTACCGGGCAGTGGAAAATTTTCACGGGAATATTGGCTGCCGGCAGCGTTTGCGGATTCGCCGCCGATACCCCTGAATGAGGATGAAAATTCTTCCAACTGCTGCAATGATGGCATAATTAAGATATTGGGGCATTAACCGATATTAGTAAAGAACATGAAAAAGTCCCTTGTCATATCTGTAACGCTCCTTATGGCTATTATCGGCATTATTGGGGCTGAAGATTCGGATTCCTATCAGTTTGTTGATCATCTGCTGCGGCACCCCAATCCGGGAAAACCCTCTGTTGTTAATGATTCAGTTGTTTTTACCGCGCCCTCGTCGTACCGCCGGGTAGGCATCGCGTTTGGGCATGAGGGTTTCGGGAAAATTTACTGGTTCAGAAAACTGCTTATCCCCAACGAGGACGCGTCTCCCTGGGTACGTGACAGGCCGCCGCCGGATATGTTCAGGGACTCGGGAATGCTTTTCCATGTATTCCCCATCCCCGAAAATCTTGATGCCGGTGAGATCGAATACCGGCTCATTATCGACGGCCTGTGGGTTCCCGATCCCCTTAATCCCGACTATAAAACCGATGCTTCGGGGATAAGCCGCTCTGTCGTGTCCATACCGCGGATCAAGCGGCCGGATTCCCCCAACAAAGGGCCGGAAGGAACGCTTACCTTTACGTTTTATGCCCCGGGCGGGGAGACAGTCTGCGTGGCGGGTTCTTTCAATAACTGGGATCCGTTTATGTATGAACTTTCCGAGACAAGCCCGGGCCGCTATACCCTGGCGCTTCCGCTTCCGCCGGGCGTGTACCAGTATGCGTTTTTCTACCGCGGCGGACGGCATCTTGACCCCGTGAATCCCCGCAGGGTTTACAGCAGGGACGGAAAAGCGGCCAGCGAGGCAACAGTCCAATAGACCCGGCCTTAGTGCGCCCCGAACGGCGTTATTTCGGTGACATTTACCAGAAAACGTCCCGCGGCCGCCCACTGGCCGGCATCCAGCCAGAACCGGGGAAAAGCCGCGAGGCTGATAAAGCCCTCGGCCGCTTTTGGCCGGTTCCGTTCGCTGCCCCTGAGCATTGCCCGTATGGCCGAACGGGCCGCGTCTTCCAGAGCTTCTTTTTTTACCGCAAGCCAGGGGGGGTCTTCATCACCTTCATCCTCCATACCATCGGAGCCGTCGGAGCGGGGCAGGGGAGCGTAGCCCAGCGGGCCGTGTCCCAAACCCTGAGCGCTGCGGGTAAGACCTTTTTTCCACATGGAAAGACGCCGTTTTTCTTCTTCCCCGGGCCGGTAATCTGACCAAAGGTAAAGCCGCATTTCCTTAACCTGGGTTTCGGTTATCTGGAACCGGGGATCTTCGGCGCTGACAGAACCAAGCGGGGTAAGTTCCAGCTCTTCCTCAATACCCCGGGCCCGTTCGCCGATGTCGTAGTGGAAAGACCAGCCGTAGATCATGGCGCTGAAAAAAACGGCCGCTTCCCGGGCCGCCCGCCTTCCGGCTTCCGGGTAGTCCAGCGGCGCTTCCATGGCGCCCGTCCGGACAAGCCCGCCGGGAATCTCATCCATAAAAAAACCGTAAACCGGTTCAAGGTCAAGCCGCACTTCGCCCCGAAGCACGTCCTGGGCAGCCGTGCCGGCGGCGGGAAAGACAAAAAAGATGAGCGAGGCGAGGGGGGCCCCCCGGCGAAAAGAAAATGTCATACTGTTTGGATTATCGGCGGAAAACAGGAAAAGCCCGGAAGTAAATCCGCCCCTTGTACGGGACGGCCGGATTGTTTATCGTAACAGTATGGGTATTTTACGCAGGCCGTTCCGTTACCGCTTTAATTCAGCGGTTCTTTATATCATCGGGATCAATTTTCTTATTTTCATTGTTTCCAGCCGGAGGATTTTTCCCCAGCTTACCTATATCCTGGCCCTGTATCCGCCGCTGGTGCGCTCCGGCTGGCTGTGGCAGTTTACCACGTATATGTTCGCCCACGGCAGCTGGCAGCATATTATTTTCAATATGCTCGGCCTTTTTGTTTTCGGATATCAGGTTGAGCGGCACACCGGCAGCCGCGAATTCCTCCTGTATTATTTTGTCACCGGAACACTGGCCGGGGTAATTTCATTTGCCTTTTACTGCATTACCGGCGCCGATGTTATACTCCTGGGCGCGTCCGGGGCGCTCTTTGCCGTGGAACTTGCCTGCGCGGCCTTTTTCCCCAATTCAGTTGTTTACATCTGGGGAATTCTTCCGATCCGCACCCCGGTACTGGTTTTGGGCTATACGGCGCTGCAAGTGTTTTTTTCCTTTACCGGCCTGGAAAGAGGCGTCGCCCACCTTACCCACCTTTCTGGGTTCGCCGTAGGGTGGATTTATTTCGTGGTACGTTTCGGGATAAATCCCTGGAAGGCTTTTTGGGGAAGATAACCGGAAACGGGTACGGCGTCCGTGCACGGCGCCCGTGGCTGGGCCAGGCGCACGAATGCAGAAACTGGCGGGGCCTGTCAGCAGGAAGGGCGCGGGCGTGCCCGCGTCCTTCCTGCTGACACCCGCCTGCGCCGTTTCTCTGTGTGCGCCTGGTATATTCTCCGGGCGCCGCCTTTTCGCCGTATCCGGTTTACGGAGGAGGGTGCATTCCGGGGCGCATGCCATTTCCGGTGACGGCCGCCCGGAGAAACCGCGCGCGAAACATTGAGCGCGTCTTTCGGCAATGGTAACACGGCGTAGGCCCGGCAATGGCTGCTGTTACGACAAAGGCCAAAGGGCCGCCGCCTGCTCCTGCCTAATCATTCTTCTTTCTTTCTTCGTGTTCTTCGTGCCCCGCCGTCCCTGGACTCTTGATGGCCGCAAAGCGGCCTTCTCTGTGGTGGAATTCTTCATGGTGGAATTCTTCTTTAACTCTCTCGAGGCGCGGTATTTTCGCCATTGCCGGTTTACGGGGGGGGGGTGCCGCGCTCACTGGTTCGCGCGCGGTTACTGGGACGGCGGCCTTTCAGCCTTTATGGGGCCTGTTACAATTACTGGGCCTACGCCGCGCTGATATTTCTGGAAAAACGCGCTCACTGGTTCGCGCGTGTTTTCCGGGCGGGCCTTTCAGCCTTTACCGGATACTGTGACCATTGTGGGGCCTACGCCGCGCTGATATTTCTGGAAAAACGCGCTCACTGGTTCGCGCGCGGTTACTGGGCGGGGCGTACCCACACCGTACGGCAGCACATTCCCCGGTAATGGCCATAAAGCATGGCCCACCCCCGTTGCCGCGGCGCGGCGGGCGGGCGCCCGTCCCTGAACCATTTGTGAAGGCGAAGCCTGAATCATGGTGAAGGGATGGGCATACCCGCCGCGCCGCCGTACCCGGACAAGCCATGCTGTATGGCTGTTGGCGCGGCGGTATCCGCTTTTTACGGGATGATGGTGGACTGAATCTCGCTGAAACCGCCCTTCCGGCCTTTTTCGTTCTGCCACTGGAGGGCGACGGAGACAATCTTCCCCCGTTCCTCGTCGGTGAACTCCAGGGTGAAGGGGGTGCGGGTGGCCAGGAACGACCGGGTAAGCCCGCCGGTGCTTGTAACGGCGGCGTCCGCAACGGCAAAGGAGACTACCGCGCCGTCCATACCGTAGGGTCTGGCCTTGCTTTCGCTCCCCTGATCGCGGAAGTCGCCCCGGATTTTGCGGATATCCGCCACCCTGAGGCCGAACTCCGGCCGGGTCTTGGGGTCGGGGATAGGCGTGGGCGTGGGGTCGGGGATGTGGACCCCCAGGCTCCGCTTGTCCTCGACGCTGACCGCGGTGGAATACCGGATAAACTCGTTGGTAAAGGCCCTGATGATCTTCGTGCCCGCCGCTTTGGCGTCGTTTTTGGCGGCCACGTC
>JAIRWM010000011.1 GCA_031268975.1 Treponema sp.
AGGCAGTTCCAAAATGTCAGATTTTGGAACTGCACCCTATAAAAACCGCAGTTTTGCAGCCCGAAGGGCGAAAAACTGCAAGAGCCGGTTACAAAATAACCAATTTTGGAACCGGCTCAAATATATCCAATTTTATTATTCAATTCGATGTATCGATCATAATCAATTGTAAGTAAATCGACCGGAACACCTATTCCATTTTCAAGAAAAGCCATGTAAATTGAACCGCTCACTTTCCGCCCATTTTTTAACCCTTTTTTTACAATAAGCAAATCAATATCACTTTTATCCGTATTATCCCCCCGCGCATATGAACCAAAAAGTATAATCTGATCCGGCGAAGCAAAAGATACAATGATAGAGATAATTTTTTCAATGTGCGGTATATTGTTACACATATTCTTATGTTAGCCAGCTCCTTTGATAATGTCAACTTTTTCCAGAGGCCCGGTATGGGTGATTCGTGTGGTTGTGGTTAAATTTCTCAAGCCTCTGGGGTATCGCGGCCTAAAATCCCACTCCCATATTAAACGAAAACCGGGGGATTTTTGTCGTCATGTTGTATGAGGCGGTAAGGCCCAGGGCGGGTATGGCGATTCTGCTCAGGTAAAAGCGGGCGCCGGCGGCGGGGCCGTGGTCAAAGGCCCGGCCGGCGGAGGGGGCGGATGAAAAAACGGTCTGCCAGGAAAAGAACGCGGAAAGGGTTCCCTGGCGGAATTTAAAAAGGTACTTTTCAAATTCCGCCAGGGCGCCGGCATAGTGGAGGGCCGAAAATTTTGCCGGGAGTATGTCGATTCTCGCGCTGCCGGGATTATCCGCGAACACGGCGTCCGCGCCGGGCCTGAAATTTACCCCGCCTTTTACGGACGCCTTAAAGCCGGGAAAAACCGGAAAGGCAAGGGTAAAGCGCCCGCCCAATTCGTGAAACGAAGACCCGGAAAGGGCAAGCAGGTAGCTGTAGGAAAGTGAAACGCTTTTTTCCGAAAGAAGGTACCCGTCCCAGCTGCTTGCCCTGAACGCGATGCCCGGCGTAAAGCCGATGTTTCTGCCGTCTTCCGCCGGGAAAATGCCGGAGCGCCGTGAAACGGCAATATCGGTAAACGAAACGCCGAAGGAAACGGTAAGGTTTTCCGCGGCGGGAAACTCCAGCCCGGCGGCGGCCCTCAAAGTGACGGCCCGGTAACTGCCAAGGGTGTTTTCTTCCCTGTCCTGATTTTCCCTGTCCCCCGCGCCGTACATAAACACCGCGCTCCATCCGGGAAAGCGTCTGCGTTCCGGGGTGCTGCGGTACATCGCCACCGCCATCCATCCTTCCGATCCGTACATTCCCCCCAGCGCGGCCTGATCCCTCAGGCCGAACGCGTTTGTGTCGGCAAGGAAAAGGCCGGCGTTCACTGCCCCCGAACCGGCCGTTACCAGCGGGACGGGAAAAATCGACCACTTCTCTTCAACCTGCACCCGGAGCGTAACGCCTTCTGTCCCGCCGGCGCGGACAAGTTCAACCGCCACCGGCTCCAGAACGCCGGTGTCGATAATGGCGGCCTTCACGTCGTTCAGGTCAATATCCGCCGAATCCCTGCCAATAAATTTTTCAAGTGCGTAATGAACAACCGCGGGTTTTGTACGCTTGAGGCCGGTTACGTCGATTGCGGTTATTATGCCCGTCACATCCGCATCCGTCACGGATGTAACGGCGGGCGCGCCTTCGACAACACAAAGAGAAGAGAGAAACAGGAAAAAAACGCCCGGAAAAAGGGCGCTTCCCCTAGCCAATGGCCTTCATCCAGCCTTTTGTATCGGGAAGCGCGCCGTATTGAATTCCCTTGAGCGTTTTTTGCAGTTCCCGGGTAAGTTCTCCGGGCCTGCCGTCTCCAAAGGTAAATTTTTTCCCATTATGCGTAATGGACGAAATGGGCGCGGCTCCGGCGGCGGTTCCGCTTACAAAACATTCTTTTGTTTCAGAAAGCGCCTCGTCTATGGAAATTTTCCGCTCTTCGGTTTTTACGCCCCGCTCCCCGGCAAGTTCCAGAATGCTTGCCCGGGTAATGCCGGGAAGTATGGTATCCCCCAGATTCGGGGTAACAAGCACATCCGATTTAAGCAAAAAGAATATGTTGCAGGAAGAGCCTTCTTCGACAAAGCTGTGTTTTTCCGCGTCAAGGAACACACATTCCATGTATCCGGCTTCAACAGCCTCGTGCTTTGCCAGCGCCGCGATAACATAGTTTGAATCCGCCTTAATCCAGCCGGTGCCGTTGGGGTTTGCCCGCACCCTGTTTGTAACCACGGCGTCCGACCGGCCTTCCTTGAAGTAGGCGCTTACCGGCGTACCGATAATAACCACCCAGGGAGAGCCGGAAATGTTAACGCCGATACCGCCTTCCGCGTAGGTAAACGGACGGATATACAGTGAATCCGCGCTCATGTATGAATCTTTTTCCCATTCGGCTTTATACGGAAGGGTGAACCCCAGCTTGAGGTTGCGCCGTACCATTTCCACGCAGGCGTCGACAAAAAGTTCCGCCGGAAACGGCGGCATAAAAAGGCCCTTCATGGAATTATAAAAACGTTTCGCGTTCATATCCGGCCTGAAAATGGCAAGCCCCCCGTTTTTCTGCGGCAGCGCCTTGAGGCCCTCAAAACAGCCCAGGCCGTACTGGGTGGTGTACGAAACCAGCGGCATGTCGCTGTAGAAATTGCGGGAATCGGCGAGCGCTTCGGCTTCCGGGGGAGGCAGCGCCGCCTCCGCTTCGGGGCTTTTGTGGGGCTTTTCCAGAAATTCTTCTTTCCATCCGCCCGGCGTGTACTTCGCCCGGTACACCACCGGATAACTGCTTAAAGAAAAGGCCATGATGTTCCTCCAGATACAAAGACCGTACCATAAAACAAGAGGCCTCGTCCATACGGCGGTAAAATGAGACGCCGCGGCTTATCATTAAAACAACCGGTATTTCACGCCGTTATCGTACACGTCAACGCCTTCGGCTTTTTTCAGCCTGCCGGTAACAAAGTATGTAAAGGGCGTAAGAAGCACTTCAAGGGCGCATTTGAAACAGTAATTGGTAAGGATCAGCGAAACAACGCTTTCCCACGGGAAAACCCCGGCCAGGGCGGCCGCGAGAACAAAAACAAGGCTGTCCAGGAATTCCCCGGCCAGGGTGCTGCCGATGGTCCGTATCCACAGGAACCGGCCTTTAAAGGCGATCTTCATCCGGGAAAGGATTACCGAATTGGAAAATTCCCCGGCGAGATACCCGGCAAGGCTTGCCGCGACAATGCCGCCGGAGCTCATGCCGCCAAGTATCGCGCGGTAGGCCGCCTGTCCCGCGCCGCGTTCCCAAACGGCCTCGCCGGGCAAAACCCCAAGCAGGCCGAAACAAAGCGAGGAAAGGGCAAGGCAGACAAAGCCTGTCCATATAACCCGGCGGGACGCCCTGAATCCGTACACCTCGGTAAGTATGTCGGCAAACACATACGAGAGGGGAAAAAGAATTGTTCCGCCGTCAAAGGCCAGGGGAATGGTAAAAACGGAAAATCCCAAATCAACAATCTTCGCCGACGAGGAAACATTACTGGTTACAAGAATTGCCGCGAAAAAAGCGGTTACCGTACCAAGATACCTGAAAGAAACCGGGGAAGATCGTTCCGCCATAAAAACTCCTTGTTTTGGTTACGGCCGCCCGGCGGGTTAACAGTCCAGGCGGCCGGGTTAAAAGTCCAGACGAACGGATCAAAAGTCTAGACGAACAAGTTAAAAGTCCAGACGAACGGGTCAAAAGTCCAGACGAACAAGTCAAAAGTCCAGGCGAACGGGTCAAAAGTCCAGGCGAACGGGTCAAAAGTCTAGACGAACAAGTCAAAAGTCCAGACGAACGGGTTAAAAGTCCAGACGAACGGGTCAAAAGTCCAGACGAACGGGTTAAAAGTCCGGACAGCCCCCCGCACCCGTCCCAGTCATGTTAATCAGCGTTGCCCCAGGGCAATACTGATTAACATGACGTTAATCAGCGTTGCCCTAGGTAATCATTACCGTTTTAAAGCCGTTGGACAAGGCCAGGGCGCGAAGATCCAAAAGAGCGTCCCTGGAGGGAGCGCCGAGGCCGCGGTACTCTTTTCGTACGCCGTACACCCGGAACGGAATAAGCCGGTACCGTATATCGGCTTTCCGCAGGTACGGGCTGAGGAGCTTTGTAACCCCGTCGACGGTTTCACGGGCGCCGTAATCCGCCTGGGTTATCACGGTGCGGACTTCGGCGAGTTTTCCCCTGCCGGCCAGAAAAACGGCGTTGCGCAGCACCGTGCCGTTTTCCGCACCGGTCAGGGCCAGATGTTTTTCCCCGTCAATGGCCTTTATATCAAGCATAACCCCGTCACAGTGTTCCAGAAGTTCCGGCATCCGCCGGAAATCCGCGGCGCCGTTTGTGTCAATAAGGCAGGAAAGTCCAAGCTTTTTTACCAGAGGGAACAGAACGGTCATAAATTCCGCCTGAAGGGTACATTCCCCGCCGGAACAGGTAATGCCCCGGATGCCGCGCCGGTTTTCTTTTATCGTATCAAGGATGTCTTTAACGCTCATCCGCTTTATTTTTGGAGAAGCGTCCTTTCTGCAGGCGTTAATACATTTGCCGCAGTTGCCGCAGTATTCTTCTATCCAGTCGGGCTTTGTTCCCGGCGCTTCCTGCCTGAGCGCCCCGGACGGACAGCAAAGCGCGCAGATACCGCAGCCGTTGCATTCGCCGAGCGTATCCGGGCTGTGGCAATAACGGCAGCGAAAACCGCAGCCCTGGAATACCAGAACGGTACGGATTCCAAACCCGTCCACGCCGGAGTAATCGATAATCCTGTTGATAAGCGCGGCCATGAGACTTCACTGTACCACAAAAAAAACCGCCCGCAAATGACCGGAGGCGTCGACCTCTTGACATACGTATAAATAACACGTATACTTATACCATGACGGTACGGGAAGTCTTGAAACTTTTGCGGGATGACGGCTGGTTTGTACACGAACAGAACGGATCCCATGTCCAGCTTAAACATCCTGTCAAGAAAGACCGTGTAACCGTCCCGAACCATAGAGGGGATATAAAGAGGGGAACCCTTCACAGTATCCTTAAACAGGCCGGTTTGGAATAAGAGGAAATTGTCATGCGTAAACTTACCTAACTTGCGGTTTTTGAAACCGACGAAAATCCCGGAATCAGCGTTTATTTTCCCGATGTTCCGGGCTGTGTTTCCTGCGGTGATGATTTTGACCATGCCCTGCAAATGGCTAAGGAAGCGTTGGCTCTGCACATTTACGGTATGGAGAAAGACGGAGAGCCGGAGCCCAGGCGAACCGACAATATCCCTGAAACCGGGCCCGGCGTTTTGATTGTTCCCGTATCCGTTTATCCCGATGTTGTTAAAGATGAAATGAACAACCGCAGGGAAAAGACTACAGTTACGATACCCCATTGGCTTAAAGAAGCCGCCGAAGCGGAAGGTATTAACTATTCCCGGCTGTTGGAAAACGCAATTAAAGAAACCCTGGGGATTGCCTCGTAAAAGCGCCCCTGAAGTCTTGGAAGCCATCCGCA
>JAIRWM010000021.1 GCA_031268975.1 Treponema sp.
AGAAAAACGACAACTGTTTCGTCGAACAGAAAAACTTCAAATGTATTCGGGACTATGTGGGCTACCGCCGGTTCGACACCCCCGCTGAACTAAAGGCCCTCGCCACAGTCTATGCCGCCCTGTGCCCCCTCTTGAATTATTTCCTGCCTTCGGTAAAGCTCATTGACAAGCGGCGGGTGGGGGCCAGGGTCCGCAAGGTCTATGACAAGCCCTTGAGCCCCTGCCAGCGGCTCCTGGCTTCCCCGGATCTTACCGGCGAGGTCAAGGCGGAACTGGCCCGACGCTGCCAGCGCTACAACCCGGTTCTCCTCCAGCGGGAGGTTCACCGGGCGGTCGATGCGCTCATGGAGCTGAGCCGCCGGAAGGATCTCATCCGGCAGCGGTCCCTCGCCGCTGCCGCCCTTGAGAATAGTGAGCTTGGGTAAGATTTTTTATTATGAGGCATCCGGCCTTTCGGTAAGATTTTATTTTGAGGCATTACGGAAACCGGCCGGAAACTATACCCTTTCACGCACCGCCACATTGATCTCGATTTTCCCGTGGGTTCCAAGATCCATGGGGACAATCAGCGCTTCGACTTCCCTGTTTGAGATTTCCATGTTTTCCCCGGAAAAGAGCGCCGGGGGGGTAAGGTCGAATTTGAACCCCAGATCGTGGAGCTTTGTTACCGCCTGGGCGGTGATCATATTGGCAAGCTCGGTAATGGTAGCCTTTGCCAGTTCGTCAAGGGTGGTGAACTGTTCGCCGTTCATCGCCCCGGCAATTTTAAGCGCCGTGTCTTTGGTCATGTCGAAGAGAACCCGTCCTTCCACATCGCCGGCGAGGCCGACAAGCGCGGCAACGCCCATAATGGACATGGTAGTTGACTTCAAATAGAGATCCCCGCGTTTTACATCCGCGTCAAGTACCTCTTTCAACACACTAAAAGCGGCCTCGACAAAGGGGTTGATATATTCAACTCTCATAATGCCCTCCTTAATGTACTTCCGGTTTATATCTGGCCGAAGTTATAAATGACACAACGCCCCGCCCGCATTGCGGCGAGGTTCGTCATTCCCTGTGTACAAAAGCGGAAACCGGCGGCCTGGCCGCGCTGTGCCACCCGCTTTCGGACAGCTCTTCGTGCAGACCCAGAATAACCATGCCCCGGCTTTTGAGCTTCTCGACAAACTGGCCCACAAGCCTTTCCTGATCCTCGACGGGGAGGAAAGACAACACATCCCTGGCAAGGACAATATCCAGATCCGGCATGGGATTGTTGTTAACAATATCATGATATTCAAACAGGATCGAGTCCTTAATCGCCTGGTTAAAGCCGTAGCCGCTTACACCGCGGACCATAAACGGCCTGCAGTATTCAGGCATTTGTACAAGATCAAATACCATATTGGGGGCCTGTGAAATTGCCATAATGTCGTTGTCGTTTGCCCAGATTTTAATATACGCATCCGGATACCGGGCTTTGAGTATGCAGGCAAAAGAGAATGTTTCATACCCTTTTCCGCAGCCTATGTTCCAGACCTGGATGCTACTTGAGCTGAGTTCCGGCAGAACCTCCGTTACGCAGGCGGCGTACTGGTCATCCCAGAATCCGCCGGTAAACGGCGAGTAAAACCGGGAAAGGAATTCTTCCGCCGCGGCGGTATCTTTAAGCTGGAGTTCCGGCCCTTTACGGCCTGTGCTCCAGTCGGAAAAGCGTTCCCCGAGCCACCGGCCGTTAAGGGCGCTGGGATGAAAATGCTTAAGCGCGGGAAGGCTTTGGCGTATAAAGTCCATCGCGTCTTCGCCGGAATCCCCGGACGCGGGAACGGCCTGGGGCGGCGGCACATAGTAATCGCCTGATGTTTCCGGCGGGCGGGTTTTGCCCTTGTCTTCCTCGCTCTGGGAGAATATCCGTATAACGTCAAGGATGATGTACAGGTCGCCCTGGTTTTCAACAACTCCCTGTATAAACTTTATGTTTATATCGCCAAAAATGGGATGGGGGGGCTGTATGGCGCCGGAACTGATGCCCACTACCCGGTCAATTTTGTCAACAATGGTGCCGTAAACCTTGTCGTTTATGCGAAGGATAAGCATGTTTTCCACGCCGTCGTTTTTTTGTTCCACCGGAAGGTGAAAAAAAGAACGAAGATCAACGATGGGGATAATGTCTCCGCGAAGGTTATACACGCCCCGTACAAACGACGCGGCGTTGGGCACAAAGGTAAACTTATCCGCCTTGGCGATTTCCTTGACATTCATGATGTCAACGCCGTAATCTTTCCCCGCGAGGGAAAACGTTATCATTTTGAAGTCGACATTTTCGACCTGTTCTTTTTGTTCCTGAATTTCCGCGTTAAGGGTTTCCAGACTTCGTACTACAGACATTACCGTATTCCTTCACGTATGCGGCGCTGTTCCATTTCCTTGCGCTGCCCCAGCTCAAGAAGCTGACTCACGTCGATTATCAGGGAAACAGATCCGTCTCCCAGTATGGAAGCTCCGGCAATGCCCGGAGAGTTGGTAAACTGATCCCGCAGCGGCTTTATAACCACATCCTCTTCGCCGATAAGGCTGTCCACCATGAACCCCATTTTTTTCTCGGAAGTGCCCACAATAACTATGTACAGGAAGTCTTTTTTTTCTTCTGTTTTGATTCCAAAGAGCCTGTTAAGCCTGAGCAGGGAAATAACATCACTGCGTATGTTGAAGACTTCGTAATTGTCGATCATTTTGATTTCGTCGGGCCTGATTCTAAGACTTTCAATAACGCTTGTAATGGGGATTGAGTAAATTTCCGGGCCGACCCGCACAAGAAGCCCCTGAATAATCGCCAGGGTAAGGGGCAGCTTAATCGTAAACTTGGTTCCCTTGCCCCGTTCGGAGCTTACCTTTACCGATCCGTTGAGCTTTTCGATGGAGCGGCGGACCACATCAAGGCCGACCCCGCGTCCGGAAATGCTGGTAACCTGCTTTGCTGTGGAAAAGCCCGGCTCAAAAATAAGGTTATAGGCTTCCACGTCGGAAAGTACCTTGTTTGGGTTGATAATCCCTTTTTCAACCGCCTTTGCCTTGACAGATTCCACGTCAATGCCTTTGCCGTCATCGGCGATTTCGATGATAATCATGTTGCCTTCGTTGGACGCCTTGAGCAGAACCCTGCCTTCGTCGCTTTTCCCCGAGGCAAGGCGCTCTTCTTTGGATTCAATGCCGTGATCCACGGAATTCCGCACCGAGTGCATGATCGGATCAAGCAGATCTTCGATAACCGACTTGTCGAGTTCCGTTTCCTCTCCCTCAATTACAAGGTTGATTTTTTTATTGAGTGATTTTGACAAGTCCCGCACAAGCCGGGGGAAACGGCTGAAAATCTGGCTTATGGGAACCATCCGTATCTTCATAACCCCTTCCTGCAGTTCCCCGGTAATCCGTCCCAGATTTTGGCTTGTGGAGCGGAACTTGCCCGCGTTGACTTTAAAATTGGCCTCGAACGAGTCAAAAAGGGTAAAAAGATCGCCGAACTGGTCACTGATTTCCTTGCGGACTTCTTTTGTCGAATGGCCCTCCTGAATGCTTTCAAGATAATCGGGAAGCTTGTCAAAAAGATCCTTGATCTTTTCGCGGTATCTGCTTTCCAGCCCGTGCAGTTCGTTTATCTGATCGTTAAACAGGCTGTTTATCTGACTAAACGTCGCCTTGGTGATGACCGTCTCCGACACCATGTTCAGCAGATCGTCAATGCGCTTGGAATCCACCCGCAGTATGGAACCGGCCTCCTTGCCCGCCTTTGCCGCGTCCGCCGCCTGGGCCGAAGAAACCGCCTGAGCCGGGACCGTTCCCGTCTGGGTCGGAGAGGCTCCCGCCTGAGCCGGGACTGTCCCCGCCTGAGCCGGAGAGGCTCCCGCCTGGGCTGGGACCGTTCCCGCCTGGGCTGGAGAGGCTCCCGCCTGGGTCGGAGGGGTTCCCGCCTGAGCGAGGGTCTGGATATCGGTTACCGTCCCGGAAAGGGTTACGTCGGGAATGGTAATGTACCTCTGCAGATCTTCGGCGCTCTTTGCCGACGCGATGTAATAATTAACCGTGGGGAAAAATTGATCTTCGTAGAGCTGTTCAAATTCGGGCTGGGTTTTAAGTATAGTGCCGACGCCCTTGAGCGCCGCGTACACCTGAATGCCGCCGACCGTGTTCATCAGGCTGTTTTCATCAAAATTGACCGAAAGCCAGTAAACCGGCGTACCGTTGCCGGCGGCGTCCTGCAGTTCCTGGATTTCTCCGGCGGTAATGCCGGCGGCGGGACCGGCCGGAGCGGCGGGTTCTGCCGGAACCGCGGGACCGGCCGCCGCGGGCTGGGGGGCGGAAACGGGAGCGGCGGCCGGTTTGGCTTTTCCTTTTTTCCCTTTTGCCGATTCGGGGATCATGGCCTCAAGCCGCCCTTCCATTTGAGATGTATCTTCCTGATACACCGCTCCGTTCATCCGCTGCTCAAGCATTGCCTTGATAATGTCTATGGCCGCCAGAAGGGTGTCCACGACATCCTCGTTTACCCCAAGTTTGTCGGAGCGGATCGCGTCAAGCACATCCTCTACCATGTGGGTAAAATGGGAGAGTTCCATCATCTCTACAGTGGCGGAACCGCCTTTAAGGGTGTGGGCGGCCCGGAAAATCTCGTCCACCGCGTCTTTGTTGCTGCCCTCGTTTTCCAGAACCAGTACGTTCTGTTCCAGGGTGTCTACCTGCATTTGAGCTTCGCTAAAAAAATCCTTGAGGAGTTCCTCATTATTGGGGTCCAGGTAATCGCTCATACGTCAATGTTTATACACAATCCATTTTCCGTCAAGACATGCCAAACTATTTATCCAATTATACCGATACTTTATATCGATGCTATAGATCGAAAAGGAGTCTTGTTTGATGAAAAAGACCCTGGTGTGGGCGTTTTTTACGGTTTTCGCGCTTTCCCAATGGCTTTTTGGGGCGGAAGTAACCGTTCCAAAGCTGGAAATTACCAGCCGTGGGGCTTCTGAAGACGGAAACTTCACGATTTCCACTTCGGCCGAAGCCGACATAGGCATAAACGGGGGCTACAAATACGGCGTTCTTTTGGGATTGGGCTTTGAGGCCCGAAACCTGGAAAAAGCCCTTTCCTACGGCAGGCTGAAACTGCCGTATAGCAGCCCCGTCAACCCCGCGCAGGCTGAGTATGACGAGATGGTGGACGAACTCAACGATCGTTACAACAACCAGGCGGTGCTTTCTTTAAGGCTCCTGGAAGCGACCGTCCGGGAACTGTTCAACAAACCCCTTGATGTAAGCTTTTTTTCCGGCCGTTACCATAATCTGGGGTCCGGGGAAGAATTTGTTTCACGATTCGGGACGGTTCCCGTGGGAACATCCTACAAGGGTTTTTTCTACTTTCCCGACGGCATAGGGGGCGACAGTTCGCGCCGCTATAACGGGGGTATGCACAGCGTTTTCGGTACCGGGTTCGCCGCGACACTGAATGTCTCGGATGTGGTTGTTCCGACCCTTTATGTGTACCAGGATCTGTCGTACCGGCAGTCATACCCCGGCGAACAACTGGGAGGGATTTTTTCCGGGGATTTCAGGCTTCTTGTAAACAGCAAAAACGCAAAGCTTGAATTTTTTTCGGGCGGCTCGTACATACGGGAACACGTGCCGGTTTTTTACGGAGGGCTTTTGGCGTTTTTTAGTTCCGGTGTGGGCCTTGATTTTCTTTTTCAGGCGGGAATTCCTTTCTGGCGTTACGGTGAGGGGATCAGCATCGACAACTGCTATTTTCTTATGGAGCCGCAGCTTCGTGTCGGCGTGATGGGGCTCAATATTACTTTTTTCTATCATCCCGTGTATTATCAAAATGTTGAAGCGCCCGCCGAAAAAGGCAGGGCCGATGTAAACACAAAGCTTTTTTTC
The DNA here is from genome assembly GCA_031268975.1 of Treponema sp. GTDB lineage: Bacteria > Spirochaetota > Spirochaetia > Treponematales > Breznakiellaceae > JAIROH01. Next base: position 5,914 of record JAIRWM010000021.1, read on the forward strand.
GGCAGTATCAACAAGAATTCTTTCGAAGGGGGCGTTGAATCCACGCTTTCATTCAAGATTGACAATGGCAGTGGTTTTAACATGTGGGTTTCTCCCTTTATCAGCGCGGTTACCAGCGGCCTCCAGTGGGACTTCAAGATCCGCGTTAATCCGCTTTACTTTACCGAAGGCGGGGATTTTGCCGAAGGATTCATCGGCATACGGACGGCGTTTTAATGAAAAAAACGGCCGCTTTCACCGCGCTTTTTTTTGCCGCCGCGTTGAGTCTTGGAAGCATGGAGTTGACGGTACTGGGCGGAATGGGGAACGGCTTTTTTGACACAAAAAGCCTGAATCCCGTCGGCGGAGGCGAATTTAAAGGATCGCTGTATCCGTTTTTCCGGGTACAGCTGGACGAAACCGTGTCGGATTTTTTCAGCTTTAGCGGCGCTCTGGAAAGGGATCCTGTCTTGAGAAACCGTTCCTGGGCGGAGGCGGAATTTTCCGCCGGTTTTGTTTCCGTTTCCGTGGGGCCGGTTCTGGGGCTTTTTAATTCGAGGGAAAGCGTTGTCCGGCCCGGCATACAGGCGGGGATACGCCTTGATTTTCCGGGAATTATCTTTGCCGGGTTTAACGCCGGTTCAACGCTGGGCTCGCTGAGGGCCGAGGGAGATTACGAAGCCCGGCACGGCGAATTCGCGCTGGGGTTCTGGCTGCCCAATATTGTCAACACCATCAGCGTCAGCGAGAAAAAATACGATTCACGGGAAACAGGAACGATTGACACGCTGGATGCAATCCGCAGATACCAGTACCGGGCCGGCATTTACGCCAAGGGTTTTCCGTTTGAAGTACAAGTGGATTTTGGATACGAAACGCTTACTCGGCGCGTTACCGACGCCTCTGTTGTTGAAACGGACACATACAACATTATTTTCTTGGGAGCTGAAACGACGGTCGGCGTTAAACCAGGTTTTTCCCTGATCTTCGGCGTCGAAACGCCTGTTTATTCCTGGGGGCAGAAGCCGCTGGAAAAAAAAGACAAGCTGCTGTTGTTTCAGGCCCATGCCGGTTTTATGTATACCCTGACGAAGTAACAGGGCGCGGACTGTCAACGTTCCTTAAAAACCGCCTCGGCTTCGGGAATACGAACCTGGCTCAGTGTCAGTTTAACGGCGTCGTTCAGTTCAAGGTTTTTTTTCGCGGGAATCTGGGTTTCCATCGCCAGGGCGGGAATTAAGAGCCCCAGGAAATTTCCCCGTTTTTCAACGACAACTCCTTCCCATTCGGAACCTTTTTTGTCCGACAAATATACCGCAAGCCAGTGGGCCTTTGAGGCCCGTTCCGCCTGGGTTACCGCCTGGGCCGCCGTGTCCCCGGCGGACAGACGGAGTAGCACTTCATCCTGGCTTAAGGGTTCGGCCGCGCCGGCATTACCGGCTTCGCGGGCAAGAAAGGCCCGTATCTGCTGATGCGCCAGAAGGTCCGTATAGCGCCGGAGCGGGCTTGTCACCTGGGTATAGCCGTCAATGCCCAGGCCCCAGTGAAGTCCTGGCCGGGCCGACACCGAGCGGGGCCGCATGCAGCGCCGCAGCTGGCAGCTTCCCGCAAGGCCGGGGAGCGGTTTGGAAGGAAGATCCCCCGTTTCCTGGACAATGTACGGAAAAGCCAGATGCCGTTTCCGCGCCCAGTCCGCGGCGCCTTCGCCCGCAAGAAGCATGCACTCCCTGACCATTTCCGCGGATTTGCATGGCATAATCCGCTCAACCGTTACGCGAAGCGCGGCGGCCGCGGCACGCGCCGTTTCCGGCCGCTCTACCGACAGGTGGATTTCCGGCAGTTCAATGTTCACCGCGCCGGAGGAGAGCCTTCGGGCAAGGTTGGCTTCTCCCAGCTGAAACAGTTCCCGCAAAATATGCCCGTCCTCCGATTCGGCGAGGCTGTCGGCTTGTTCATAGGTCAGCCGTGTGACATGTACCAGTGACGGAAAAATTTCAACGGCGGCGGGCTTTGCCTCGCTGTCCAGAGTCAGCGCAAAGGTCAGGGCGGGAGATTTTTCCGCGAGGCCCAGGGCAAAATGCGGCAGCGCTTCGTCGGACAGCATACGGCAGCACTTTTCGGGAAGGTAGGCGGTGGCGCCCCGGTTCCGGGCCTCTATGTCCGCGGGGGAGCCGGGGCCGACCGCCGCGGCGGGATCGGATACATGAACGAAAAGCCGCGCGCCGTCAAAACCCGGGCCGGAACGTTCCAGCGATACCGCATCGTCGGGGTCTGCGCTCCAGGGGCTGTCTATGGCAAACGCCGTCATGCCGCGAAGATCCCTTCTGCCTTCCAGCAGGGCCGGAGGTATTTCAAATGCCGGCGCCTTGCTTAAAGAAATTCCAAGGCGGATCGGATGAGGGTTTATCCCGGTATCCCAAAATCCCGATTCAACAAGAAAACGGTGGGCTTCCTGGGGAGTTTCCGGGCGGCCTGAATCTTTCAGTGTGCGGCTTTTTTCACTTTTTCCGTAAGCCAGGGCCTCAACATCCTGCAAAAATCTGCCGTCTTCGGGAAGGTTGAGTTTTTTATCGCGCAGCCGTTTGAGAAAACTTTCCCGCTCTTTTGTTTCCCGTTCTCTGCCGCGTCTTTTTTCCTCGGCGGCCGCGACTTCCGCGGCGGGCCGGGGGCTTATCGCGTTAACGGTTCCGGTAAAGTACAACGCCTCGTACAAGGCGAGCCAGGCCGCCCAGGCGCTTTGGGGGCTGAAGCCGCCCGAGGCAAGTTCGGCAAGTTCCCGCAGGGAAACGGGCCCGCTTCCTTCAAGCAATTCCCACGCGTCCCGTATATCGCCGTCCGGGCGTCCGCCGTCTGAAACAAACCCGGCAAGACTTGTTACCGGCCCCGGATGAAGAACTTCGACATCTTTTTCCCTGACCCTGAATGTTTCCGTTCCGTTCCCCGCTCCGGCGGCGGTAATGGTGATTTTTTCGCCTGTTTCGGTGACAAACGCGGGGCGGTTTTTATAGACGACAAGGCAGCCGGTTTTGATCATTCCGTTTATCTGCCCAAAATTTTTCTTATTCCCGCCACGGCCAGGCGGAACGGCGGCGGTTCCATGCGTCTGCGCACTGCTTTGAGGCTTTCGATGATAGGGATTTTCTGCGGGCAGTGTCGTTCGCAGGCGCCGCAGGCGGCACAGTTGGCCGGGCCGAAACTTTGTGCCGATGTAAAAGCGGCGCTGGTCATGTACTGCTGCCAGCCCATAAAACGGCCCATGGAAAAAGACGTGTTATACGCGGCAAAACAGCCGGGTATATTTACGTTTTTGGGACAAGGCATGCAATAGCCGCAGCCGGTACAGTGTATTTTGTAAGAAGCGTTGAATACTTCCCGAACCTGCCGGTATGCGTCCAGCTCTTCGGGACAAAGCGATCCCGGCAGTGTGCGGCAGGCAAGCCCGGCGTTTTCCGGCACCTGTGCCGGATCGTTCATGCCCGAAAGGACCACCGCCGGTTCTTCCTGGTTCCACAGCCAGCGCAACGCCCATCCGGCCGGGGTATCCGCCGTTGTACCGGGCGGCAGTGCCGAGCCCGCCCGCCTGAAAATTTCCGCGGCTTCCTGGGGAAGGCCCGAGGCGAGGCGGCCGCCCAGCAGCGGCTCCATGATGATAACCGGCATGGCCGCGGCCGCTTTTTTTAACCCCCGCACCCCGGCCTGAAAATTCTCGTCGCTGTAATTGTATTGAATTTGGCAAAATTCCCAGGGATAGAGGTCAAGGATTTTTGAAAATTCTTCCCCGCTTCCGTGAAAAGAAAAACCCGCCTGCCGTATTTCTCCGGCTTTTTTCCTGTCTGCTATCCAGCTTTCAATGCCAAGCCCCGCAAGATGTTTCCATGACGCGGCGTCGGTAAGCATGTGCATAAGATAGTAATCTATATGGTCTGTTTTAAGCCGTAACAGTTCTTCTCTAAAAAACCGGTCAAAATCTTCCGTTTTTTTTACCAGTACAATCGGGAGTTTGGACGCGATAAACGCCTTGCCGCGGACGCGGTTTTTTTCGAGAACCTTTCCAAGGGTTTCTTCACTTCCGGGATACATCCAGGCGGTATCGAAATAATTTACCCCATAGTCAAGGGATGTCATGATGATTTTTTCCGCCTTTTTTATATCGATACCGGCAATGCTTCCCGGAAACCGCATACATCCCAATCCGAGGGCTGAAAGCTTATTCCCCGATTTTTTGTCGACCCGGTACTGCATGGCCCCATTATGCACTGTTTACGCGGATGCTTCTATAGCCGGGGGCCGCTCAATGCGTACCGTGCGGAAAAAAGCGTCAATCCGCCGGTTCCCCGCCCAGGTATATTTTCGGCTCAAGCACTTTAAGGGCAAGGTGTACCAGACCGTCGAGGAAATCGTTGAGAATATCCTTTATAAAAACAATTTCCGGAAGAAATTCCCTCGGCATGTTTTCAAGAAGCCCTTTTCGCAGTTCTTCGGCGGTATTGTCCGGCAGGGCGCTGCCGTAAAGTACAAGACAGTCCGGGTTAAGAAAAACAATCATTGGCAGGGCAATTTGTGTCAACAGTCTGCTGGTATGGACTTTTGAAATGTCTATGTCACTTTGGGAAAAATGATGCCATTTGACTTCTGTGTCAAGAAAAGCGACTTCCCCGGCGGCGTTGTCCCTGCCGCCGTAAATTTTACCGTCCATGCAAATTCCCGCGGACGGATAATGCGTTTTGGGCACGTTGATCGCGGCGACACATTTTCCTTCGCCATAATCCCTTGTTTCATAAAAACCGGCAACCGCGGCTTTGACATCGTTCTCCAGAATACTCGGCAGGCCGTATCGTTCCATAAAATGATCCCGAAACGGAACCCATTCAAGATCCGGGAAATTCATGGACAAGAGTTTTCCACTGTTGCGGATTTCAAAACCCGCCATGCCGAATGCCAAAAGGCTGATCGCCGGATACTTCATCTTGTACTGTTCCACAAGTTCCTCGAAAAACGACATTGTTTCCGGATGGGCTTCGATTTCCTGCCGTTCAAGGTATTCGCCGTACAGATCGCTTACCGCCGTAAGAACCCTGTCTTTTTCAAGCACGCAGACTGCCAGCACAAGTTTGTGCTCGCCGTTGAAACGGTAAAACAATTCCTGTTCACCCGTTTCTTCCGAACCCAGGAGGCCGTCTTCAATAAATTCGCCCTCAAGACAGAGTTCCGTTATATATTCGTCTATCATCGAATCGTCAAGACCCGTGAGGCGGGCAAGTTCCGGCCTTGACGCGCTGCGGAGCTGTTTTAAAACACTGCGGAGGCTGTTTATGCTGAGTTCCCGTATCAATTTGCTTTCTTCGTCCATGCCTGTTATAAAATCTGCCATAAAAACCTCCAAAAACAAAGGGCCTCTACATTCATCAAGAAACGCTAATTAAGTCCTTTCAACCTGCTGAGAAAAAGAAGACTGTCCGCTTCGCCGCGGATTTTCAACTTTTGATAATCTTCGGCTGTTTCCGTAGCCGACCCTGACAGGGTAAACGCTGTTCTGGTTCTCAGGAACCACAGGGAGTGTACTTCAAGAATCGGCTCCGGGTTCGGGATTTTCGACAGATGCTGTTCCATGGCGTTGGCGAGCATAATGTGGTTTTCATCGCCCGTTAACCAGTAGAATCTTTCTTCGCCGATAAACAGAACAACACGCTTGAAACCGCTCCCCAGGGTTTCGTCGTTGCGGAATCCGTCAAAAACAAGGGCGTATTTGCCCATTGAAAGATCATATCCTGAAAGACGGAGCTGCTGCCTGAGCCCCGTAAGGCCGGAATAAACTTCTTTGACGATATTCGGATTCGCAATGGCTTTTTGAAGCTGGGACCGGAGGACAACGAGCTGATTTTCAAAACGGCGGCGGACGCCGGTACGGTTTACCAGAATCGCCGTCTCGTTAAGAAGATTCCAGACTTCGGTAATTTTCTTTGAAAGAGCCGCTCCCTGAAGCCCGCTCTTTAAACCAATAAAAGGATTCACCCGTTTTACCGGTTTAACTATAAGCCGAATCAGTTTTTTTTTCCAGATACCGATGCTGTCCGGAGGCTGCTTTACGGACAACCCCTGCCGCCGAAACACCTCGTTTTAAAATGTTGCCGAAACGCTACTTGTTATTTTTCTTTTTTTTTATGATACTTGAATAAATTATCTTCCAAGGAGTGTTTAATGAAGACAGAGACGATTATCGCCGGACTTGAAAAGTTGTACGCCAAGAGGAAAAATCTTGACGCGCAAATTTCCACAGTGGAAAAAAAACTGGTAAGCGAAGTTAAAAGCGCTGCCAAGGCGGGAGGCGCGGTAAAAGGAAAGGCAGGCGCTGCGAAAAAAACCGTTCGGCGTGTCGCAAAAAGGGCGAAAAGCGCGATCGCTAAATTCTAGGAAAGCACAGATTTGTTCAATCGGGAATAAATCAATATTGCCCCGGAGTTGTTCGGGGCCGTGCGTCCCGGGAGCGATCCATAAAGCCGGGCTGCGGTTCGGCTTTTTTTCGGAGATAACGATGAAAACAACAATAAAAATTGATGGGATGAGCTGTGATCACTGTGTTGCCCATGTTACAAAGGCCCTGAAAGAGACCGCCGGGGTTTCGTCCGTCAAGGTAAGCCTCAAGGAAAAAAATGCCCTGGTGGTACATGACGACAGCGTCAATATTGAATCTTTGAAGGCGGCGATCACCGAAGCGGGCTATCAGGCATTATAATTCCGCCATGAGAGAAGCAAAAACGGCTTCTGAAACCCCGGTTAAAGGGCGCATTGATCCCCGGTTTCACAGACTTGGCCTTTTAATCGGTGAAAGCGGCGTTGACGCGCTGCAAAAGAAAACGGCCGTCGTTTTTGGTTTGGGCGGTGTGGGGAGCTGGGCCGCCGAAGCTCTGGTTCGTTCGGGAATCGGAAACATCACCATTGTCGACAACGATTCCGTCTGCGTTACCAACATTAACCGCCAGGTACAGGCTCTTTCCGGCGTTGTCGGCCTTCCCAAGGCCGCAGTCCTTATGAAACGGCTTTTGGAGATAAATCCGCTCTGCGCCGTCAGGGCATTCAATCAGATTTTTTCAAAAGAAACCGCCCCCCTTTTCGAAATTGAAAAAGCCGATTATGTGATTGACGCGATCGACAGTCTTGGCTGCAAGCTTGATCTTATTGAATTGACCGCTCAATATGCGGCGGAAAAAACAGGGCCTAAACTTTTTTCCTGCATGGGAATGGCCTGCAAGCTTGATCCCACCCGGATTAAAACCGCGGATATCTGGAAAACATCCGGCTGTCCCCTGGCCCGGCTTGTCAGGCAGGGGCTGAAGAAGCGGGGCTTTGCGGGACATTTTACCGCCGTGTACAGCGACGAACTTCGGGAAAGGGCGGACGGAGTCGAAAGTGTCTGCGGTACGTCAAACTGTTTTTGTTCCGACAAGAGCAGCGAATGGTGTTCTTCCAAAAAAGTGATAAACGGAAGCTCGGTAACCGTTACCGCGGCGGCGGGTATGGTTTTGGCGGGACTTGTATTACAGGATGTCGCGGCATCTTTGGGCCAAGGTGATGGCTGACCGCTTTTTGCGCAGGGCGGCGTCCGGCGACATAGTCCGCAGGCTTACGGCAAAAGCTGTGTTCGAAAGGGATCTTATCGCGGAAGGCGACAGGGTACTCATCGCCGTTTCCGGCGGCAAAGATTCCACCACCCTTGCCTGGGCGCTGTCCGCAATACGGCCGGCCTTAAAACGCCGCTACGAACTTGAAGCCCTCCATATTTCAAGCGATTTTTGTTCGTGCTGTAAAAAAGCGGCGCTTTCCCAAAAACTTGACAGCTGGGGTATTCCGTTTACAGATCTTTTTGTCCCGGTTATCGGCAGGCTTAAAGAAGGACGCAGGATGAACTGTTATTGGTGTTCCACGCAGCGGCGTACGGAACTTTTAAAATACGCCGTTGATCATTCATTTAATAAAATCGCCCTTGGTCATCATTTGGATGATATCATTGAAACTTTTTTTATGAATCTTACGGCGAAGGGCGAATTGTCTACAATGCCGGTAAAGCTCAAGTACCGCACATATCCGGTTACCCTTATACGGCCCCTGGGCTATATTGAAGAAGCCCAGATTATCGCCTGCGCCGCCGGGCTTGGCATAGCGAAAGCCGCCTGTACCTGTCCGTACGGCGTTAATTCGCAGCGCCGGAGCATACGGAAAACGCTTGCCGCCCTTTCCGGCGGCGGAGGAGCGGTAAAAAGACGGATACTCGCCGCCCTGGGTAAAAATGATTTTCTGGAAGAAGGCTGATTTGTGAAACAAGGCCGCCGTTTCACGCTTAAAATAGCCCGGTCAATTACGGAGATTGATCCCGTCCGGTGGAACAGCCTGATACGGCCTACAGACATGCCTTTTCTCGAATGGGAGTGGCTTGCCGCCCTGGAAACATCCGGCAGCGCCGAACAGGAAACAGGCTGGCATCCGCTTCATCTTTCCCTGTGGGACAACGGCGCCCTGCTTGCCGCCGCCCCGCTGTACCTGAAAAATCACAGTGACGGCGAATTTGTCTGGGACTATATGTGGGCAGAGGCGGCCTCTTCTCTCGGGCGGCCCTGGTATCCGAAGCTTGTAGGAACGGTTCCGGCTACCCCCGCCGAAGGTTACAAGTTTCTTGTCGCGGACAACGGAGAAGAAGCGCTTCTTAACAAAATGCTGCTTGATGCTGCGGAGGCGCTCTGCCGGAACAACAACATCAGGGGACTGCACTTTCTGTTTGCCGATCCCCGGTGGGCAAAGGCCGCCGGTTGCCTTGAGGATCGGGGCTATTCGGCATGGAGGCATCAGCGGTATGTCTGGGAAAACAACGGATTTTCCTGTTTCGACGACTACCTTGAACGGTTCAATAAGAACCAGCGGAAAAACATCAGAAAAGAATACCGCCGCCACGAAGAACAGAATATCGGCCTGCGCATTGTTGAAAACGGCGGTTCCCGGTATTTTGACGCAATTTACGATCTGTACACGGCCACAAACGACAAATTCATGCCGTGGGACGCGCGCTGGGTTAACGAAAAATTTTTCGCTCTGATTGGGGCATCTTATTCCCGGCGGGTTGTGTTTTCCGAAGCGTACCGCGATGAAAAAACCCTGGCCCTTGCGATGATGATTCGCAAAGACAGCAGAATCTGGGGCCGTTACTGGGGCACATACGAAGACGTAAAAGATCTTCACTTTGCCGTGTGTTATTACGCGCCCATGGATTACTGTATTCGGGAACGGATAGGTTACTTTGATCCCGGCGCCGGTTCACCGCATAAAATTCGCCGGGGATTTTACGCCGCCTTTGACACAAGCTATCATAAATTTTTCGATCCCGTGCTTGAAACGCTGTTCAAAACGAACATAGACGCGGTCAACAGTTATGAGCAGGAAAACATTAACGCCCTGAATAAAGAGCTTCCGCTAAAAATAAACACCCGCGTTTTCTAAGGAAACGAACGTCTAATAATTGCCGGCGTCCGGCACGGTAACGCAGCCGTCGGGGAGTACGAGAATTTTCGCGTGGGGGTTGCCGTTTGCTTTCGCTGTGGCAAGGGCCTTGTCCAGCGCGTCCTGGGGACTGGCGGACTTTTCTATGAACATTGAAGAAAGCCGTTCCTCGCCAAGTTCCGACACCGCCGTTATCACGGCCCTGCCGGAAACCTCGGCCATTTTCGCGGCTTTGTGGTAGCCCAGTTTGTAGCCTGCCTTTATCTTTTCAATGGCGGCGGCGGGGGACGGGGATTCGGCCAGCAAATTCGCGTACGCCTCATCGCCAATGCCGTCGCGGCAGCTTGAAATCAGAATAAGCGTGCCGCCGTCTTTTAAGGCCGCGGCGCCGTTGTCTATGGCTTTCTGCGACTGGTAAAGGTCTATGTCCATGGGGAACTTTGCCACAGACACGACAATGTCGGCCTTTGACGGAACGGCGACGCAGAAGATTTTCCGGGCGGTTTCGACGGCGGCATAGAACGAAGCCATCAAGTCGCCTGAAGTAACGGCGGCGACGCCCTGTTCCCTGTCAAGAACGGTCATTACGGAAAAAACCGGCGCTTTAATAAGGGGAAGGGCGTCCATCATGTCTTCGTGTACGGGGTTTCCTTCCAGAGCGAGCGAGCGGGCCTTGGGGGAAAGCGCCAGCTTGTGATTGGCTTCAATGGTTTTGTACGACGCGATGCCGGGAAGAAAAGCCTTGCGTCCGCCGGTAAAACCCGCAAAGTAGTGGGGCTCGACACTTCCTGTCGCGATAATACGATCCGCTTCGAACAGTTTTTTGTTGAGCTGCATGGGGGTACCGTTTCTGGTGGTCCCTATGTCGGCCATGTCTTCGCTTTTCCGGGCGTCATGGTGAAGACAGCGGGGACGCAGCCTGTCAAAATGCCGTCCCAGTATCTGCCGGTATTCTTCCTCAGTGGGGCCCCGGTGAGCGCCGGTGGCCGCCAGCAGGGAAAGGCCGCTGTCGGGGGAAATACCGGCCTTCCCTATTACCGGCAAAAGTCCCCCCAGAATCGCCTCTGTCGGAGTGGGCCTTGTAGCGTCGTTGATAATGACAAGCAGCCGTTTCCCTCCCCGCAAAAAGTCCGCAAGACTCCTGCCCTTGCCGCGCCCCGATTCCACCGGCCCCTCCGCCGGCCCATAGGGTTTTTCAAGGGCCGCGGCGAGCAATGCCTCCACCGGCCCTTCCGGCCGGTATTCGTTTGGTTCGGCTACGGCAAGAAGGTTTTCGTCGGGGAATTCCAGAGGAAAGGTTTTGTCCAGATAAGGCAGGAGTATTTTCATTTTACTTCACCGCGTCCACTGCCGCCTTGAGGGCCGCTTCCAGCATTTCCGCGGGGGGCTCTTTGATGTGCCCGGCCTTCTTCATGTCTTCCACAAGGGCGCGAGATGCGGCAATGTCCGCTTTGGCCTGGTTGTATACTTCATCCCATGAAAGGGAAATCCGGGCAACGCCTTCCTTAACCGCCTGCTGGGCCACATCGGCGGCCTCCACGGCGAACACTTC
>JAIRWM010000059.1 GCA_031268975.1 Treponema sp.
TAAACCTTAAAGCCCTGGGAAGCGGCCTGGGTCAGCTTGTGCTTGAGAAAGTTGTTTTCCTTTTTTAGTTTGGAAATCTCAAACTGCTGGCTTTTTACGGTTTCCAGAAGATCCCCCTGGGAAAGGGTTCCGGAATGCAGCAGTTCTTCCACATATTCCATTTTGTTTTCAAAATCTATTTCCGCCTCAAGGCTTGCTTCCTGGAAGCTGTCGTCAACGTCTTTTTGGGTAAGGGTGTAGTTCTCTTCCGCTGTCTGAAGAATTTTGTCGGCTATGCGGTAAATCGCCTGGGAAATAACCGAGTTCGGCTTGTACAGCACCACCGGCAGCCGGGAAGCGAGGGCGGTATCCTGAATCGTGTCGCGGTACATCACTCCAAGATGTTCCACCTTGATGTCCAGGTATTCTTGGCAGGAACGGCGTATTTTCATGGCCACGTCGGCGTCTTTTGGATCTTCGATCATGTTCATGATAAGCCGGGGGTGAAAGTGAGCGGACGCCGCGGTGTATTTCCTGTACGATTCAGGATCTTCCTTCTGGACTGTTTCGAGTATCCGCGGTATGTACAGATGCGCCCCCCCGTCTCTGCGCACTTTGTCCAGATAATTGCAGGCGGGGGAACCTTTGGCAAATGTCGTATACATAAGCCGGAATACGGTGTTTTTCAAAAACACATACGCGTTAAGGGTCGCGGTTACCGCCGGAGAACTGACCACAATGCCCTGCCCGGAAAGCAGGAAAAAATCCAGTATGGACTGATGGGTTCCCGCGCCCAGGTCGAGCACCAGTATATCGGTATCGGAGGCCAGGGCCAAAAGGCGGCGTACCAGGGCGTTGCGCTGGAAGCTTTTCAGGTTGGCCGCTCCGGGTATTTCCTGATCTCCGGGAATAAAACGAAGTCCCCGGATATCGGTTTTGGTGATCACCTGGGAAAAATCCGACTTTGTGTTGTTAAGGAATGTGCCTATTCCCCGTACCGGCGACTGATACCCCAGCACAAGGTGAACGTTTGACGCGCCAAGGTCCAGATCCGCCAGTACAACCCTTTTGCCGGCCTGTGCAAAGGCGACGGCGAGATTTGCCGCCACCAAAGATTTGCCCACGCCGCCTTTGCCGCTGGCTACCGGGATAATGTGCATTATTCTGCTCCTTCCCCGCCGGCTGGCGCACCATCCGGCGCGGTTTTACGCGGGGAAAAGCTGAACAGGGCCATTCCCGCCATGCTTGTCACGTCCGCCGCGCCCAGAAACAAAAACAAAAGCGCAACCGGGGGAAGGCCTTGCGGTTTCAGGCAGGCAAACAGTACCCAGCCGGAGAGGGCGGCTGTGGCAACGGCTTTACCGGTTATATACAGGGGAATAAACGCCATTGAACCGGCGGGGCGCATGAACAAAAAGAGGGACATCAGCGGGAACAGCGCATTCGGGGCCGCGTAAAGTACGTGGGGAAAACGTATGACATCCGGGGCGCCCTGAAACATTCCGCCGGGGCCGGAGGGGTCTCCGGCGGCAATGGCCAGGAGGGCGAGCAGGAAAAAAACACGCAGGCAGTCGTACAGAAATATTGCCAGACGCAGGGTAAGGCTTGAACTTTTCCTCATAAAACCAGTATAGCCTACCGGTGAAAAAATTCAATTCACCGGAGGGGCTTCTCCGCCGCAATTGACAAAGCGCCGTCTAATTCAACACTATTATAGCATGAAGAAACTGCACTCTCTTCCGTGGATCATTTCCGGTTTTATGCTGTGTCTGGTTTTCATCATCGCCACCATTCCCTCTGCCAAAGCCCAGAGCGGCAGGGAAACCGGCCGGGGAACCGGCGTTGAAGGCCGTCCCACGCGTTCCTATACTTCGGTCATCCAGAATGTGTTTGACTTTATCAGGGAAAATTATGTAGACGAGGTAGATCCGGAGGTTCTTTTCGAAGGAACCATGTCGGGAATGTTTAATTCCCTGGGAGACCCCCATTCGGCCTTTCTTCCCGCGCGTGAGCTGGAAGATCTTAACGACACCACACGGGGCAACTTTGGGGGCGTGGGCCTTTATATCTCCAAGCCTCTGGAGGCAAAACCGGACGGGAGCCCGCCGTATGTTGAAGTGGCGTCTCCCATTGAAGACACCCCCGGCTGGCGGGCGGGGATCAACCCCGGCGACCTTATTCTGGAAATTGACGGAGAAGCTACGGATTTACTTTCAATGGACGCCGTGCTTGCCCGGCTCCGGGGAGTTCCCGGAACGGATGTAAGGCTGCTTATCCGCCGGAGCGCGGCCCTTGAATTTCCGGTAATTCTTACCAGGGCCGTTATTGAGGTTCCGGTTATAAAATACGAAATGATAGGCGATACCGGCTATATCAGAATCATTTCCTTTACCCCAATGACAGCCGATCATACAAGAGACGCGCTGCGTGGTTTTATCCGGCAAAACTGCAAAAACATCATTGTTGATTTGCGGAACAATCCCGGCGGGCTTCTTGACGCCGCGGTCGATGTCTGCGAGCTCTTTCTTGACGGCGGAACAGTTGTTTCCACAAAATCCCGCATAAAAAGCGAAAATAACGACTACAGGGCATACGGTGAACCGATCGTTCCCGGGAATATGCCGCTGGTTGTTCTTATCAACAAGGGTTCCGCTTCCGCTTCGGAAATTGTCGCCGGCGCCCTTAAAGACCGGGGCAGAGCGTATCTGGTTGGGGAAAAGTCGTACGGCAAGGGTTCCGTACAGAAAGTGTTCCCTGTGGGAAACAATACGGGGTTCCGGCTTACCACCGCCAGATACTATACCCCAAGCGGCGTAAACATCGATAAAATAGGCATACCGCCGGACAGGGAAGTGCTGTTTCCGGAATTTTCCCCGGAAAGCGCCGGCAAGCTTGCCCAGCTTATCCAGGAAAACAAAATCCCCGAATTTGTGCAGGCGAACCCCGGCGCCCAGGCGGCGAAAATAAACGTGTTTGTCCAGGAACTGAATTCCCTGTACGGCCTTGACGAAGGCCTGCTGCGCCGTCTTGTCCGCAATGAACAAAACCGTACGGTGATCGCCCCGGTCTACGATCTTGAATACGACGTACAGCTTCAGGAAGCGGTGAACATACTCCGCAACGGGAGTTATGGCGAGCTGATGAAGACGACAAAAACCCTGAAAACCCTTCAGGACGAAGCCGATTCGGAGCTGCCCCTGGCATCTTGAAACAGTTTATTTTGAAAGAAAAGCCCGGCAGTGACCGCCGCGTACGGCTTGAGGGAGACGATTACCATTATCTGGTCAGGGTCAGGCGGCTTAAACCGGGAAGCAGTGTTCCGGCGCGGCTTCCCGACGGGACGGCGGGAACCATTTCGGTTCTTTCCGCGGACGGCCGGATCCTTTCCGCCGTGTTTAACCCCGAAGCGCCGGACGAGTGCGCCGCCCGTGCGCCGGTGGCCGGCGCGGCGGCAGCCGGTGCGGATCCGGCTGTTCCTCCCATTGTCCTGTTTCAGGCGCTGCCAAAGAGCGCGAAGATCGACCTTGTTATACGTCAGGCGGCGGAAGGGGGCCTTTGCGAGGTAGTTGTGTTTGTATCCGCCCATTCTGTCGCCCGGCCGGAAACGGAAACCGCCGGCAGGGCGGCGCGTTGGCGCCGGATTGTAAAAGAAGCCCGCCAACAGAGCGGCTCCGCCGTCGAGACCGGGGTACGGTTTTGCCCTTCTTTCGAGGCGGCGCTTTCTTATTGGACGGCGCTGGGCAAAAAGTACCGGAAAACGCTGGGGCTGCTTTTGTACCAGGATCCCCTTGAACAGGGGACTTTTCACGATTATCTTAGTAGTGACCCTGAATTTGTCGCTTTGGCGGCGGGCCCGGAAGGGGGCTTTTCCACCGGGGAAGTCGCGGGGTTTTTGAGAGCGGGTTTCAGGGCCGTCCGCATGGGAGACACCGTTCTAAGAACAGAAACCGCCGCTTTGTACGGGGCGGCCGCGGCCCGGATTATTCTTTTGGAGAAAGCCCAGTGGATGCCGAACAGGACATAATTACCGAAGCCGCGCCGATAGAACGGGTTACCCTTTTGAAGGTTCCGCTGGACATTGTTCCGCCGGAACAGCTTGAGGCGGTGGTGTATAAACTGCTTAAGGACAAAAAAGAGCACGATGTTGTGCTTTGCTCCCTTTGGGATTTGCTTAAAGCCAGACGGAACGGTGAATACAGATCGTTTGTACAGCGGGCAACCATGGTTATCCCTGTTTCGAAAAGTATTGTAGGCGGCGCCCGTTTCCTGCTGCGAAAAAGACTATACCGTTACATGCCCTTTGATTTTGTGATAAACCTTCTTTCGATTCTCGAAAAAAGGGAATTTTCCCTGTACCTTCTGGGCGGAAAAATGCGTATCCTCAAACGGGCGGAAAAAAACCTTCGCCAGACCTTTCCCCGGCTCCGCATTGTGGGCCGCTTTGTGGGTAACTTCAAGCATCAGGAAGAACAAACCATTCTGGAAGCGGTACGAAAAGCCGCCCCGTCGCTGCTCCTTGTGGGAAAAGGCGTCAAGGGCGGCGAGCGCTGGATAGCCAAAAACGGCGCCAGTCTGGGCGGCGGCCTCCGGCTTTGGTGCAGCGATCTTTTCGACATTTTTGCCGAACGTCGAAAACGGCCGTCCAGGGCCGTGTTTGAGAGAGGCTTTGAGTGGATTGGTTTCTGCTTTCAAAAACCCTGGAGATTTTTCAGGATAATCCCCTACTTCTACTACAAATTCCTGCTTTGCATATACCGCATCTTCAAACTGGGCTGACGCTGATTAACCGGAGAGTCAATCAGCGCTGCCTTAAGCTGATGGTGTCCGGCTAATCAGCATCCTTTGGAATGAATAACGGGCGTAAATCACCATAAAAGTTGCGAGGACCTGATTCCAGAAAAAGAAAGCGGGGTTTCGTTTTAAAGGTGATCGGCCCTTCTTTACTTTCACCCTGGGCGATTTTTCCCTCCAGTGACGGCTTTCTTAAATAAGCTGTTCCCTCATCTGTCCTGTACACATGATTGTCAATTGTGAATACCATCCAGCCTGGTTCAAGTCTAATTTCCCGAGATGTATTATTTGTCATTTTTACATTGTAGGAAAAATATAAATGATCATTGTCCTGTTCGGGAATAATTGATGTAGATACGTCATCGTCAATTTCCAGAATTTCAATCGAAATTTTAGTATCCCCGGATTCGCGGGTTAGTACTAAATCTTCTTCCTGAATTTCCTGTATCCTCCATTCCGGCAGATCTTCTATTACCGGTTCCATGGGAGAAATATACAACATCCAGGCATCTTTGCGGTCTATGCTGTACCAAATACCTCCTATCTCTGTTTTAGAACCGTGAATGTGCACGTTATCACTAATCCATTGTCTGGCAAACTCGGGATTGGATTTTTTATACGGTATGGTTCCAATATATGCGAGATATCCAGTTATTACCTCCCGTGCTTCTCTGCCGGTATCAATGACGAACCTCGCGGCAGAGCCACGAGGTATCGTCGTTCTGCAAGGTATGGATTTTATGTGGGTTTAATACCCTCACAAACCAATATTTTAGCTAGCCAAAAACGCCCCGGAGGGGC
>JAIRWM010000121.1 GCA_031268975.1 Treponema sp.
CCATGATGATGAGACCAAAAAAAAGGCCGCAAAGTACCGACATCAATGAGGCCATAACACTGCTTAAGCCAGGAGTGGTTATTTTTTGAGCCAAACGTCTGATCATGATGCTTCCTCTCTTTTGGATCCCGACATATAAAGCCCCAATTCCTGCTCAGTGACTTTTTGGGGATCCAAATTCGCCACAATCTCGCCTTCAAACATGACAAGCACCCTGTCGCTTACGTCCATGACCTCGTCCAATTCCAGAGAAATGAGCAAAACAGCTTTTCCCGCATCCCTTTCACGCAGAAGCTGCTTGTGAATAAACTCTATAGCGCCTACATCCAAGCCGCGGGTTGGCTGCACAGCGATGAGAAGGTCGTGAACACGATCAATTTCCCGCGCCAATATCACCTTTTGCTGATTCCCACCAGACATGCTACGCACCAAAGTAGAAGCACCCTTTGCCGAACGGATGTCGTAGCGATCTATCAGCTTTTCGGAATAGCGATAAATTTCGTTAAGACGCAAAAAACCACGACTGCTGAACGCATCGGTAAAGAAAGTCTGAAGCACGAGATTCTCCGCCATCCTAAAATCCAGTACCAGCCCATATTTATGCCTGTCCTCGGGAATATGAGACAATCCGTTTGTATTTCTCTCCCTTGCAGATGCATTCGTAATATCCCTGCCATTGAGTTTGATCCGGCCTTGGACGACGGGCAAAAGACCTGTCAAAGCCAGCACAAGCTCTGTCTGGCCATTATTGTCTATACCCGCAACACAGACAATTTCTCCTTTACGTACATCAAACGACACATGATTAACTTTGTTTTTATGCTTTTTATCAGGCTGGACGACAAGATCCCCGACTTCCAGAACTACTTCTTTTGGCAGTGCAGTCTCTTTTTTCACTTTCAGAATGACCTTGCGGCCAACCATAAGTTCCGAAAGCTCTTCGATCGTCACATCCGCCACATTCACGGTTTTAACGTATTTCCCTTTACGAAGCACAGTGCAGCGATCCGCTACTTGCTTAATCTCCGCCAGCTTATGAGAAATAAAAATAATCGACTTACCCTCTTTTGCGAGACCCTTCATGGTCTTGGCGAGTTCCTCAATTTCCTGAGGCGTCAAAACGGCTGTAGGTTCATCGAAAACAAGTATTTCATTATCACGGTACAGCATTTTCAAAATTTCAACACGCTGCTGCATTCCAACAGAGATATCGGAGATTCTGGCATCCGGATCGATGGTCAACCCGTATTTCTGGCTTATCTCCATCACTTTTGTTTTTGCTTCCGTCATCCGCAAAACACCGTACCGCGTTGTTTCAACGCCCAAGACAATATTTTCAAGGGTGGTAAATCGGTCCACAAGCCTGAAATGTTGATGAACCATCCCGATTCCAAGCCTGTTCGCCTCATTCGGATTGCCGATTTTCGTCTCTTTTCCGCGCACGAAAATATGCCCCCCATCCGGCTCATAAAGACCAAACAGAATGCTCATAAGGGTAGATTTCCCCGCACCGTTCTCTCCCAACAGTGCGTGGATCTCTCCCTTTTTTATTTCCAGGGTGATATCATCGTTTGCGACAATACTTGGAAAAACTTTTGTAATATGCCGCATTTCGATAACATATTTCATTTACTGCCGTTCTCCATTTGACAGGAATCCTCTCCAAACCGAAAAAAGTATCAGAGCTTTCAAAACCAACAAAGTTTTGAAATTGGCTTAAGGGATATACGTCAGCTTTGCCGCTTTAAGCGGGATACCGGCCGGATCGTCGTACATCGTATCGTCAGCCAGCGCGTCAGAGAGTCCGCTGGTGTTTTCGGCCAGCCGTTTGTAAATATCGTCATACTCTAATCTGGAAAAACTCTTAAACCTGGCATGTTCCCATGCCAGCCCGACTCCGCCTTCCCTGGCGGTATACGTCACAATTGCATTGCCTTTGAATTTACCCGCTTTCCAATCGTTCAGCGTATTGTAGGTTATGTTTCTGAGATCTTTAATGGCAGAGGTGATTATAGTTTCAGACTCCGCATATTGATCGCTGTCAACACCGATTACGAGGCCTCTGTTCTGCTCGGCTGCGGCGAATACGGATGAACCCATAGGCCCGGCGGCAACAAAAATAATTTCAGTGCCATTCTGATACCACGAAGCCGCCCTGGCCTGATTTTCGGGCGTGGCTTCAAAGTTACCGGAATAATTATACATAATTTCTACGTTCGAGAGTCCCAGGTCCACAGCCGCGGTATCTGCCCCCTGGACAAAGCCGTAGCCAAAACGCACAACCGCGGGAACAGCCATGCCGCCCATATATCCTATCTTTCTACGCCCCTCCTTTACGGCCGCATAGCCCGCCAGAAAACCTGCCTGTTGCTCGGCGAAATGTACCGCCAGTAAATTGTCGGACAGGGCTTCGTTTCCATCTTCATCAACAGGGACAGAATCGTAAATTATTGCCGGAATATTCGGGTATTTTTCAGCAAACATGGAAGCGGACACTTTATATTGATCGCTGCCTATGACAAAAAATCTCGCGCCAGCTTTCACCGCGGTATCAAAAAGAATGATCTGCGCCTCGGCCGTATCTTCGGTCGGCTGATAGTAGGAGTAGGTCATATCGTTCTCGACGCAGAACTGCTTCATGGCGTTGTAGCAGGCTTCGTTAAACGAACGATCATCCAGCGTGCCGGCCGCGGAAACCATAAGCACAATCTCGCCGCCCTGCGTGGTTGAAGCCGATCCACCTCCGGACCTTGAGTTTTTGCAGGCGGTGACAGAAAAAACCACCGTCGCAACCAGTACAATTGACAGAACCCTTTTCATCATCTTTTCTCCTCCGATTGATTTAGACATGAACCTTTGCAAGCGGCGGCAAAAACCCTACCGATATAACCATAAATCGCCACAGCATACAAACCTTTCTCAAAGTCACTTGCCGATTTTGGAAAATACCTTCAAAAGTCGGCCTTATTCCAAACATGGGCCATTTTGAACCATCTTCACGATAATTCCGCAGACGTAACGACTTTGCCAACAAAAATCATCTATAAGACAATATATACTATTAGACAATTTGTCAAGCATTTTTTCAAGGTTTATATTGCTTTATGGGCAATAAAGTATGACAAGCCTTCGGCAATTACTGGCATACAACATGAAAGAAAAACGGCATAATCTTGGGCTTTCGCAGGCCAGGCTGGCGGAAAGGGCGGATTTGTCTACCCAGTATATAGCAATGATTGAGCTGAAACGGAAGTTCCCCAGCCCGGAAATGCTGGAGAAGATAGCGGCCGCCCTGGAAATTGACACTCCACAGCTGTTTTCATTACCGCCTACTTCGGGAGAGCTTCTTAAAGAATTCCGTCAAACGGTTTTGACCGATCTTGAAAAAGCTGCGGGAAAGGCTGTTAACAAAGCGCTTCAAAAAGCCGTGACTCAGGTTATCACGGAGCACCTGAAAAAACTTTAGGGGCCGGACCGTACAGCCCCATTTATGTACTCCAAAAATTCCTGGTATCGATAACAACTTTTTCCATTGCCTGAACTGTCTGCGATTGAATCTGTCTGTCCGACGCTTCTTGGCCGCCATGGACGGCGGCCACCCCGCAAATGACCAAAAATGCTCCGCATTTTTGGATCGACATGGACGTCGAGCTTGCCGGAAAAGCCGCGTTCTGCTATGATGGCTCTTTAAATGGAAGTTCTAAATGTCCCTCCCGCCTGGAAAATTGTTGGCCGATCTCTTTTGTACAAACGGCTCAGGAACGCCTTTGTCGGCTGCTGCGGTACCGTGGCGCGGCTTTTTTTTATGCCCCAGTACCGGGCGGCGCTTTTTCCCCGGCGCGTTCCCGTGTCCCGGGTGGATCATCCGCTGGACGGCCTTATCCCGTTCAACCACCGCTGGGTAACCGTATATCTTGATTTCGTCGCTTTCTGGATCAGGATAGCCGGATTTTTCCTTTCCCGGTACGGGAGGAAAGGAATAAATCCCGCCGTTGAATTTATAGAGTCCATAGAAGAATTGTATCTCTTTGCGGATAAACTGTATAAAAAAAATCTTTCCACCACGAGCCGTCCCCGGTGGCTGCGGGGTTTTCGCTTTATCCTTATCCACATGACAGATCCGCATCTTATGTGCATACCAAGTCTTCATGTGATGATTGTGATACGGGGCTACACCAAGTTCCGGCGGATGCTCTCTTCGCGGGAACCGGGGCGTTTCCAAAATTCAGGAGAAATTGAATTGGTAAAGCGGCAGGCCCTGGATATCGTTCAGGCGGTTCTGTATGTAAAACAGCACAGTATCAACTGTATTTCCGCGGCGATGTACGCGATGAGCCGGCTTGATCCCGCCCTTTTTCCCGCCGAAGAGGCCGAGTTGTTCGTAAGCGGCCTTTTTTCCCGGCGGGACGGGCTCCCTGGCGGGGAATTCGTACAGCCGGAAAATGTTCCAAAGATAAAAAGCCACATTTTAACGCTCTACCGCCGGTTTATTGAGGAAGGAAAAAATGCCGGGGACTGGTGTGAGCCGCTGCTTCGCTTTCTGTCCCGTCTTCCCCGTGCCGGGGAACGTGGACATTGAACTATCGGATAAATTTTTGTTATTCTGTTGCAAGGAGGAAATCATGCCGGACGCGAAAGGTTCTGTTTCAAGGGTAACCGAAATCGGAGGACGGGCGGCCACCGTTCTTGAACACGCATCCCTGCGGGTGATGATCGACGATATAGGCGGCATGATTCCTGAATTTTCAGGAAACCGGGATAACGGATGGATAAATTCCCACTGGATGCCCTGGTTCCGTTCAAATTCGGGAAACCCCTACAACGACGCGGCGCACGGATCGTTCTGGAAATCAAATCTTCTCTATCACATGGCCGGTTCGTTTCCCTGCATTCCCAATTTCGGTCCCGGCCATATTATAGACGGCATCCACATGCCGCCCCACGGCTGGACGGCAAACAGGGAATGGCGCTATGTAACAAACGACAGCGACGAGGCCAGCGAAGCCCTGTGGACGCTTTCCGTTATGGAAAGCCCCGACAAGGCTATGCCCCTTTCGTTCAGCAAAATCGACGCGATAATTCCCGGCCAGAGCGTACTTTACACAAGCGTCCGCGTACGAAACCGGGGATCAAGCGACATTGAAATTTGCGCGGCATGGCACAATGTAATCGGCAGCCCGCTCCTGTACCCCGGCAGCCATATTTCCGGCGCGGCAACACGCTGGATGACGCCGCCGCCGGGAAGTGAATTTGACACCACCTCTCAGCTTGCCCTTGGCGCGGAATTCGGTTCGCTTGCCAGGGCTCCGCTGTTACGGGGCGGAAAAACAGATCTGTCGGTTGTGCCCTCTCCTTCGGGGTACACCGATTTTGCCGCCGGGGCCATTCCAAAAACGGAAGTCACCGGCTGGCTTTCTCTGGTAAATCCCTACCTTAAAATGCTGTACATGTCTTTCTTTACCGGCCCGGCCGCCGCGGGAGATGATGACATCATCCTTTATTTCAACAATCTCTGGATGCAGTACGGCGGCCGGCCGTTTACTCCCTGGGCGCCCTACGAGGGAGGCCCGGATATCAGCTGCTGTCTTGGTCTTGAAAATTCGCTTTCCGCGTTTACAAACGGCCTTGAATACTCACAAAACCAGAAGACCCTTATGGGGAACCCGGTCACAACGGTTATTCCGGCAATGGGCCAAAAAACCCTGCGCTACGGAACCCTGTTTGCCGCCTGCGAAGGCATTGACGGGGGAGTAAACAGCGTCAGCGCGGAAGAAAAACGGCTTGTGGTAAAGGGAAACGGAGATGCGTTCTTTCCCGCCGATCCCGGTTTTACCGTGTTAAAAGCGCTGGAAAGCCGGCACGTCTAGGGCAGACTTTACCCGCAATTTACATAAGGAAGAATATATTCACCGAGTCGAAGAAGTCGAAAAAGTTTTATCATGAGCGTCGTTCAACAACTTCAGATAGTGAACAACTTCCGCTAAAAAACAGCGGATATGGCGGATTCCTGTAAGAAATTCGTCACCTCCGCGAGACTTGGCGGCCGTAGAGAAGTACTTGGCGGTCGTCCGGAAGTACGCGGCGGGCTGTAAAAAACCACCACCCAAACAGTCCCGCACTTCTCATGCGATTTTCCAGAAATCTTTCACACCCACCACAAAACGGCAGGTGTGAACCGGCGAGACTAGCCCGCCTCGTTTCGCTTGCACTACTCCCTCGCAGTGAATGTCCAGTCGTTGCCGACTTTCGTATACACCCCGGCCTTGTTACCGTTTCTGTTGTAGTAAAAGCGAAGCGAATAACCTGGCAAAACCGTAGCTCAAGCCGTCGTAAGGGGGCGAAGCGTAAACAGACCTGTTATGTGCAATTACGCCAAAAATTGCAGGGAATGTATAAAAAAGCATACAAAATACTTACTCCATAAAGGCTTGTATAAAAAACTAATATTTATTATAATGGAAAACATGGACAATCGATTGTATTTGGATAATTGTAGCTTTAA
>JAIRWM010000133.1 GCA_031268975.1 Treponema sp.
TAAAACCCTTATCTTCCTGGCGCAAGGCAAGCGTGGCCCCTATTGGCCTTTTGCCCCCCGCCGGATCGACAGGGGATAAGATCAACAGATCTTTTATAAAAGTAAATGCTGTTGCCCTGTTCGCCGGGGCCGGCTTCTTCCCAAGAGGGAACATGCGATATAATATGGTGGTGTTTGCCGGAAGCGGTTATACCGTCTGCTCCGGGGGGCAGGGACACGCGGGAAAATGACTAAAAAACACCGGGATTTATTCGATAGTTTTTTGCCTCTCTCCAGGGAAGAAAAAATTTACCGGCGGATTTACCGGGAGAATCCTGAACTGTACGCGAAACCGACCCATAGCTGGAACGAAATGGTAGAACGGTACGGTAAAAGGAAGCTCCCTTCCAGCGCCCCAACCCAGATAAAGGAGATACTTTCCTACGACGACTGTTTCCCGGAAAAGGACCTTTCCGTAGCGGTTGTCAGGCACGCGCGTTACACCCCTTCGTTTCTCCATTACCATGCGTTTATCAAAATTCTTTATGTAATGCGGGGGAGCTGCGTTCACATTAACAATGAGCATACAATCACCATAAAGCAGGGTGATTTCTGCATAGTACCGCCCTATATGGTTAACAGCACCTTCGCGGATCATGATGAGGATATTATTTTCAACATCCTTGTTTCCTATGATACTTTTTCCACCGATTTTATGGGCCTGCTCACGGAACATGACGCCATATCAGATTTTTTCTGGCAGATCATATACCATAAAGAAAACAACCAGCTTCTTTTTTTCCGGAACATAGGCGATCATATTCTTGACGAGATTATTTTGGATATAACCGGCGAGGCGCTCTACGACAAAAAACCGAACAACATGCTGTTAAAAGGCTATATTATGCTGTTTTTCGGCAATGTGTTAAAGAATCACAAGGAAAACGTCATCGTATACCGTAATATAAAAAAACATCACAAGTATATCAAAGATATTTTGGCGTATATCAACAAAAACGTCTCCAACATCAACCTGTCAACCCTTGCCGGCAGGTTTCAATTCAGCAACGGGTATATAAGCCGCTTGCTGCGAAAAGAAACGGGTTTAACCTTCAACCAGTTGTTAAGGGAAGCGCGCCTTAGAATGGCATCGGAAATGCTTGTCAATTCAAATTTAAATATCAGCGAGATCATTGACGCCGTCGGTTATTTGGAACCGAGCAGGTTTTACAAGAATTTCAAAAAAGAATATAAAATGACGCCCCTCTCGTACCGTAAAAGCAAAACCTTTTCCGTTACTTCACTGGCCTCTCCAAAGGTCATAAAAAGCCATAATTCATAGACATTTTCTTTTAGGACTATATGGGCTAGACTGATATTCACTACAAATTCTGAAAATTTCTGATGGCGGAAATTTCACAGTTGAAAATGTTTCCATAACAATGACAGGAGGATGAAATGAAAAAATCGCTAAAAAGGATGATGGTTGTTTCTTTTGCGCTGGTCCTATCGGTTTCCGCGGTATACGCCGGCGGAAAAAGCCAGGGGGCTCAATCCGGAACATCCGCGTCGGGGCTGACGGAGGTAACATTTGTCAGAAGTTCGGATGATACCATGGAAATTAATATTTTCTCAAAAATTCCCGAAACCTTTGAAGAAAACCGCTGGTCAAAGCTGTATGCCGAAAAACTTGATTATGCCGTCAAATATCTGTGGATCACCAAAGGAGCCGAACAGTATACCCAAAAATTCAACGCCGCCATTGCGACGGGGGAACTGCCGGATATTGTTGAAGTGAACAAAATTCAGCTTAAACAGCTTGTTGACGCGGATCTGATAATCGATATTAAGCCTTATTTTGATGAATACGCCAGCGATCTGCTGAAGAACATGATCGCCCAGGCGGGGGATCGCGCGGTACAGGCGGCGACCATAAACGGTGTTCAGTACGGCGTACCCCTGGTAGACTGCGATCTTGAAACGGCGGCTATGCTCTGGATAAGGCAGGATTGGCTTGAAAAAACAGGTAAAACGGCGCCCGCCACCCTGGATGAGCTTGAGAGTATGATTGTCGAGTTTAACAGGATCGCCGGAAGCGGCGCCATAGGGCTCAATGTTCAGAACGATTTATGGAACGGTATTTTCGGCCTCGGCGGACTGTTCCAGGCGTATGGCGCTTATCCCCTCTTCTGGGTAAAAACCGGCTCCCAGCTTGGGTATGGTTCGGTTCAGCCGCAGATGAAAGATGCCCTTGCGAAGGCCGCCCAATGGTATAAGAGCGGCATTATAGACAGGGAATTCCTGGTAAGGGACGGAACAAAGGCCTCGGAAGGCAGTGTTGCCGGGAAAAACGGTGTTTTCTACGGCCGCCACGCCAACTCCCTCTGGCCTTTACAGGATAATGTAAACAACGATCCGAATGCCGACTGGCTCCCCTACCCCGTTCCGGCGGTACAGAGGGGCGGCGGCGTACAGCTTGGCCTGAGCATGCTTACCTCAAACTGGTACGCGGTGAGTAAAAACTGCAAGCATCCGGAAGCGCTTATCAAAATGCTGAACCTTTATGTGGACAAAGTTTTTGATGAAAAAAATCAGGAGTATTCATACTACGCGAATCCGGGTAACGGTCTTGAAGGGGTCTGGAGACTTTCACCGGTTCATATGAACAGCGCCAACAAGAACCAGGTATCAGCCACAAATATCGCGCAGCCCCTGGTGGCTCATAGTCCGGGCAGTCTCTGGGGCGAACAGTTGACCATGTACGAATACAGCCAGAAGGCGGTTGACGGCGAAAGGGGTCTCTGGGGATGGAACAGGGTCTTTGGCGCCAACGGATCACAGCAGCTCCTGATGAAATATCAGCAGGCGGGTAACTTTGTTTACGATGAATTCTTCGGGCCCCCTACGCCCACGATGACTGACAGAAAAACAACGCTGGACGCGATGCTTTCCGAAGCCTTCGTTAAGATTATTACAGGCGAAGCCAATATTTCAAGTTTTGATACGGTTGTCGCGCAGTGGGAAGCCTCGGGCGGCGCCGCGATGACAAGGGAGATCAACGCCTGGTACGCGTCGTCAAAGTAAGTCCCGGAGACATAATTCCCGGTTTTCCCGGAGGCAGGTTTGGGTAAGAGAAAAAGATTCGGCAGATTACGCATGGAATTGGCGCTTCATCTCATGCTGCTTCCGGGGATAATCCTTGTTTTTATTTTTTCCTATGTTCCCATGAGCGGGATTATCATAGCGTTCCAGAAATTTATTCCCAGCAAAGGAATGTTCGGGAACCAGCTCTGGATAGGTTTGGACAATTTCCGTTTTGTTTTAACCCTCCCCGGCTTTACCCGCTCGGTGATCAATACCGTTATCATCGCTTTTTTCAAGATTATCCTTGGAATGATAGTGCCGGTACTTTTTGCCATACTCCTGAACGAAATGGCTCAGAAATGGCTTAAGCGGATTATCCAGACAATTATCTATATGCCCTATTTCCTTTCCTGGGTCGTCCTTGGAGGCATCTTCATTGATATTCTCTCTCCTGCCAGCGGGATAGTTAATAATTTTCTTTCCCTGTTTGGCGTTGAACCGGTCTTTTTTCTTGGAAGCAATAGATATTTTCGTCCCACGCTGATCCTGACCCACATCTGGAAAGAATTTGGGTATGGAACCATCGTTTACCTCGCGGCTATTACCGGGATCGATCCCGCCCTGTACGAAGCGTCTATTATCGACGGCGCTAACCGCATGCAGCAGACCATACACATTACCCTTGCGGGCCTGCGGATGACAATTGTCCTCATGGCCGTTCTCAGCCTGGGGAATGTGCTTAACGCCGGCTTTGATCAGGTTTACAATCTCTACAGTCCCATTGTGTATGAGACCGGAGATATTATCGATACCTTTGTGTACAGGCTCGGTCTTCTTGATGCCCAATACGGGGCGGCAACAGCCGTCGGGTTATTTAAATCCATGGTGTCATTTGTTTTTATTTCTATATCATATTTTGCCGCGTACAAGTTCGCGGATTACCGGATTTTTTAGGGGGTCAGATTGCCTGCCGAGTCAAAAAGCAGAAAGATGTTTCTTGTCTGCAATAATATTCTCCTCTGCCTCATCGCTTTTTTGTGCCTGCTCCCGCTGCTCAATATTCTTGCCATATCCTTTTCTTCCAGTTCCCGGGCGGCGGCGGGCGCGGTAAAACTTTGGCCTCTGGGTTTTAACCTGACATCATACACCTATGTCTTTCAGCGGAATGCTTTCTGGCGGGCTCTGATCCGGTCGTTCCAGCGGGTTGCCCTTGGCGTTTCAATAAATATGTTTCTTACCATCATAACAGGCTATCCGCTCTCCAAAGAAAAACGATCCTTAAGGCTGCGGACTGTTTATGTCTGGTTCTTTTTTATTACCATGCTTTTTTCAGGGGGCCTTATTCCGGGCTATCTGCTGATTCAGAACTTAAAACTTATGAATACCATCTGGGCTCTGGTACTGCCCGGCTCGGTTCCTATATTTAACACAATCCTGATGCTGAATTTTTTCAGGCAGATCCCCCGTGAGCTTGAGGAGGCCGCGCTCATAGACGGCGCGAACTACTGGTCTACCCTGTGGCGCATCTATGTGCCCGTGTCCATGCCGGCTATCGCCACGCTCACCTTATTCGCCGTTGTTTACCACTGGAACAGCTGGTTTGACGGGCTTATTTTTTCAAACTTTCCCGATAAATACCCCTTACAATCCTATCTACAGACCATTATCATACAGCCGGATATTTCCCTTTTAGGCGGGGACGACTGGATGAACCTGCGGGACGTTTCTGACCGTACAATACGCTGCGCCCAGATATTTATGGGTATATTACCCGTCCTCTGCGTTTACCCTTTCCTGCAAAGATATTTTGTAAAGGGCATTGTGGTAGGTTCCGTCAAGGGGTAACGCATTTACGCGCGCGCCGATACAATTATTTCATTCGGTAATACGGGGGTGAATTTTTTAAGGGGGAATTTTGTAATTTATGGATACATATAGCGCATATATATTCATATAGACGCTATATGTGGCATATATACCACACAAGCATCATGTTTCGGAATGAAGACGCTATATATGGCATCATAATTCACAAACAACGCTAAATATAGGAAATCCTGCCGAATGGTTACTACGGAAACAAATGTTTTTTCCTAATTGACAACCTATATCTCTTTAATATACCCTAATGTGTGCATTAACAAAAGAACGGTAAGGGGTGGAGTGATGGATTGGATATTTTGGATAATCCTCCCTCTTGCCGGGTTAACCTTGGGCTGGATCATTAGATGGCTGTATGCCAGATTTCAACTTACGGCATCGGAGCAACAAGCCGAGCGTATTCAACAGGATGCGATAAAAGAAGCTGAAGCCAAAAAGAAGGAGATTCTTCTTGAAGCAAAAGAACAAGTTATCCGCGAAAAAAACCAGCAGGAGAGGGAGACTCGGGAACGCAGGGCCGAACTGCAGCGATACGAACGCCGTGTCGTGCAAAAAGAAGAGACCATAGATAAAAAAACAAGTCAAATAGAAAAGGTGGAACAGACCCTGGCCGAAAAGGAACGGGTCTTTCAGGAGCGGGAAAACGCTCTTGGGCGGGAGGAGGAACGGTACCGGGAGGAATTGGAACGGATTTCCGGGCTTACCACCGATGAGGCGAAGGCCCTGATTATTCAGGATCTGGAGAACGAGGCCAAGCATGACGCCCAGGCCCTGATCAACAAGATTGAGCAGGAGGCCAATTTAGCGGGTGATAAAAAGGCCCGGGATATTCTGGTGGCGACCATTCAGCGGCTTGCCACGGAAGTAACCGGGGAGGTTACGGTGGCTACCGTACCCCTGCCCAACGACGAGATGAAGGGCCGTATTATCGGCCGGGAGGGGCGGAACATCCGTACCCTGGAGACCCTTACCGGGGTGGACATCATCATCGACGATACCCCTGAGGCGGTGGTTATCTCCTGTTTTGACCCGGTGCGCCGGGAAATTGCCAAGGTGTCCCTGGAACGGCTCATCACCGACGGGCGGATTCATCCGGCCCGGATTGAGGAGATCGTTACCAAGGTAACCAAGGATATATCCCAGAAGATCTTCGAGGAGGGCGAAAAGGTTCTCTTTGACCTGGGGATCCACAACATCAAGCAGGATGCCATCCGTGCTCTGGGGCGGCTCTATTTTCGTACCAGTTACGGTCAAAATGTACTCTACCATTCCAAGGAAGTGGCGATCATCGCCGGTATTCTTGCGGCGGAGATCGGCGCCAACCGGGACCTGGCCAAGCGGGGCGCCCTGCTCCACGATATCGGCAAGGGGGTGGAGTCCGATTCCGACCTGAACCACGCGGAGATCGGCATGGACATGGCCCGGAAGATGGGGGAAGATCCCCGGATCATCAACGCCATCGGGAGCCACCACAACGACATGGAGCCTTCCTGCGTTGAATCGGTCCTGGTCCAGATTGCCGATGCCATATCCGCCGCCCGGCCCGGAGCCCGGCGGGAAACCCTGGACAACTACATCAAACGGCTGGAAAACCTGGAAAGTATCGCCGAAGGCTTTACCGGAGTGGATAAGGCCTTTGCCATCCAGGCCGGCCGGGAACTGCGGATCATCGTCAACAACGAGGCGGTGAACGATGAACAGTCCAAGGATTTGGCTAAACAAATCGCGAAAAAGATAGAAAACGACCTCCGTTATCCCGGCAGGATCAAAGTAACCATCATCCGCGAAACCCGAATCGTAGAATACGCTCGATAAGGCACGCGAGCCGGCGAGCGTGTAAAAGGATCCGTCGGCACAGCGTGGCCCCCGATAAGCCCCCCATGAGACCGAGGGCCGTCAATCTTTGATTGACGGCGGGGCCGCCCGATAAAGGCACGCGAGCCGGCGAGCGTGAGAATCGAGCAACGTCAACACGGCGTGGCCCCCAAAAAGCCCCCCATCAGACCCCAGGGCCGTCAATCTTTGATTGACGGCGGGGCCGCCCTCAATGAGGATTTCCTGTATCAGGCTTTGTTTGCAGAGTAAACGCCGATGCCCTGGGGAAAGGCTCAATAATATTTGACATTTAAGTTAAAACATTGTAGTATATTACAACATGAATTTGGTACAACTATTTCTTAAAAA
>JAIRWM010000062.1 GCA_031268975.1 Treponema sp.
GCTGTATTTAATTTGACCGCGTTTGCGCAGAAGTGGTAAAAGTTTTTGGGGTAATGAATGGGCAGAAATTTGCGGTTTCGCTGCCCCCCCCCCCCCCCCCCCCCCATTGTTCCTCCACCTACCCCGGGGCGAGCAATCTTGTAACACAATACACCTAAAACCGCATTGAAAATTGTCTACAACAGGGCTTGACAAAACAGGGAACCTGGCGTAGCGTTTCCGGCGAGAGGGTACGGATTGACATAGCCGTTTCGGGGGTTGCACAAATGAAAAAAAGCATTTTGATTTTTCTGTTGTTACTTTTTGGCTTTACCGCTTACGCCGATAAATGGGATGAAGAATCGACACAGTTAATATTCGGCTGGGCCTTTGAGGACAGGGACACCGACATACAAACCAACATTGCCATTGAAGCGATACTAAAATACATGGAAGCCGCCAGGCACCAGATGAATTCCTATGAACGGTATAACCCCTCATGCCAAATAGAATTATACCGGAAGTTGTCTTTATCTTACAATGATGATTTTGTCGATGTAAAAGCGGGCGGCGCCGTTTTTATTTATATAACCAGCAGGAGCAGGGGCGATATTGATTATCACAACCGGTATATCGTGGTCAATTTTTTTCTTCCCGAAGGCAAGCGGTTTAGGGGATACAAGTTAGTGCTCTACCATAACAATTATAATTGGCTTGAAGGTTATAACGGTGAAGCAATGGAATTGTACGAAGAGGATGAACCGGCGTTTGATTTTTTCATCTCTGAAGTTACGAAATTCAGGCGGTGAACATACCGTTTTTCACGGCCGGAGATTCGCGGCAAGCCGCCTGCAGGCTTCCTCTACGTCCCCGCGGTGGCCGAACGCGGAAAAGCGGATGAACGATTGGCCGGAAGGTCCAAAGCCCGATCCCGGCGTTGTAACAACCCTGCATTTTTCGAGAATTTCGGCGAACACGTCCCAGCTGTCTTTTCCGGGAAACCGCGCCCAGATGTACGGCGAATTGTCGCCGCCCACGCAGGCTATCCTGAGGTTTTCAAGAACTTTCCGGATACGTTTCGCGTTGCCCAGGTAAAAATCGCAGAGTTCCCGTATTTCTCCAAGGCCTTCTTTTGTAAGGGCGGCTATGCCCCCCGCCTGGGCGATATTGGACGCCCCGTTAAAAATCGTTCCCATAACCCGGTTCCAGTCGGCGTTGACGCTTTCGCCGCCTGAGTACTTTAGTTCTTTGGGAACCACGGTCCAGCCAAGCCGTACTCCGGTAAAACCTGCCGGCTTGGAAAAAGAATTGACTTCAATGGCGCATTCCCTCGCCCTGTCTATTTCAAAGATCGTTTTGGGAAGCGCCGGATCGCGGATATACTCCGCGTAGGCCGCGTCAAAAACAACAAGGCAGCGTTTTTCCAGGGCGGATGCGACAAGCTCTTCAAGCTGGGATCGCGTTGCCGCCGCCCCTGTCGGGTTGTTGGGCGAGCAAAAGTAAAGGAGCGAATTTTTCCCGAGCCGGGAAAGATCGGGAAAGTAGGAATTATCCGCGGTACAGGGAAGATAGGTAATGCCTGCGTATCCTTCGCCGGACCATTCGCCGGCAGCGCCTGAAAGTACCGAGCCGTCCACATACACCGGGTACGAGGGGTCCTGAACGGCGACGTTTGTCTCCGCGCCGAACAAGAGCTGGAGCCGGCCAATGTCGCATTTTGCTCCGTCGGAAATAAACACTTCGGAAGCGGAAAAAGCGTTTTTGTAAAACACCCGGGAAATGCCTTCCCGCAGTTCCAGGAAGCCTTCATCGGTGTAGCCGGTGTAGGTCTCCGTTACTGCCAGACGGCGGGCACCGTCGACAAGGGCGGCGTCGATAACAGGCAGGATCGGCTCCGTGGTGTTTCCGACGCCAAGGCTGATAATGCGGGTTTCGCTTTTTGCCGGGTCTTCCGGGTGGGAGGCGGCAAATTCCCGCCGCCGCCGGGCGATCTCCGGGAAAAGGTATCCGGCCTTGAGCCGGGACAGATTCACGTTACGCTGGATCATCAATACCTCCTGCCGTCCGGGATAACGCCGATTGGCGTCAAGTTAATCAGCGCTGCCTCAGGGCGGTTCTTAAATTAACGCAATAAACACCCAAGATCAAGACCCCGGCACCGGCGGGGCACTTGCCATATTCCCCGGCCTGTGCTAGTGTGTGTGGAGAGTATATGCTGAAAGGACGGCACCTTATCGAACCCGGCGACTTCAGCCTGGAGGAGCTTGACCGGCTTTTTTTTCTTGCGGGCAAAATCGAAGATGACGGCCGTTATCTGCGGGAATCCTGCCGGGGAAAGCTTCTTGCCACGCTGTTTTTCGAGCCGAGTACCAGAACAAGGCTTTCTTTCGAGGCCGCCATGCTCAGGCTTGGGGGGAGCTGCCTTGGTTTTGCCGAACCCGGATCAAGCTCTGCGGCCAAGGGCGAAAGTCTTTCCGACACAATCCGTACCGTTTCCTGCTATGCCGACGCCATTGTTATGCGAAACCCGAAAGAAGGCGCGGCTCTCCTGGCGTCCCGGGTTTCCCTCGTACCTGTCATAAACGCCGGTGACGGCGGACATCATCATCCGACTCAAACGCTTACAGACCTTCTTACCATACGCCGCCGGAGGGGGGAACTGGGAAACCTGACCATAGGCTTCTGCGGAGACCTTAAATTCGGCCGGACGGTCCATTCGCTGGCAAAGGCACTTTCCCGCTATTCCGGCATACGGGAAGTTTTTATTTCTCCGCCTGAGCTTACCGTTCCCGGCTATATCACAAAAGGGGTTCTGGAAAAGGAAAAAATCCCCTACAGCGAGGCGGAAAAACTCGAAGACGTAATTAAAGACCTTGACGTACTGTACATGACCCGCGTCCAGAAGGAACGGTTTTTTAACGAAGAAGACTATATACGGCTGAAGGATTTTTATGTACTTACCAAAGACAAAATGAAAAACGCGAAAAAAGACATGATCATACTTCATCCACTTCCCCGTGTAAACGAAATCGCCGTGGAGCTGGACGACGATCCCCGCGCCGTGTATTTTAAACAGGCGCAGTACGGCATGTATGTCCGGATGGCGCTTCTGGCGTCAATACTTGGAGCAGTTCCATGCTGAATGTCGATCAAATACGGAACGGCATTGTCATTGACCACATAAAAGCCGGGCTGGGAATACAAATTTTTAACTGGCTGGGACTTGGTAAAGCGTCCTGCAATGTCGCTTTTGTAGTGAACGCAAATTCAAACCGCACCGGCCGCAAGGACATTATTAAAATTGATAACACAATTGAAATAAACTTTGACATTCTTGGACTTATTGATCCGAACATTACCGTGAACATAATAGAAAACGGGGAAATCACCGAAAAAATAAAGCTCCAGCTTCCCGAACGGGTTACGGATGTGCTTATCTGCAAAAATCCGCGCTGTGTTACTTCGACTGAAAAAGTCCCCCACATTTTTCACCTGGACGACGTAAAAAAGAAAACGTATCGCTGCGAATACTGCGACGAAATTACCAGCGCTACGGATCTGTGGTGATGCTGCTTCTCAATAATTTTCGCATTGTCGATGAGGCTTCCGACTTCACCGGATCGGTAATTGTCGAAGACGGCTTTATCAGCGGCGTACTGGACGGCGCGAAGGCGGAACAGGCGCCGCGCCGGGCGGACACGGTAATCGAAGGCGGCGGGAACCTTGTTCTTATGCCGGCTTTTGTGGATCTCCACGCGCACTTCCGGGATCCCGGCACGGGGGACGTTTGCGCGAAAGAAACCATGGAAAGTGCCTGCCTTGCCGCCGCCGCAGGCGGCTACGGAACGGTCGCCTGTATGGCAAACACACAGCCGCCTGTGGATTCCATTGACCGGGCGGCCTCCTTAAAAAAACACGCCGACGCGCTGGGGCTTGTCGACCTTTACCCGGTTCTGTCGTTGACAAAAGGCATGGAAGGAAAAGAACTTTCCGAAATTACAAAACTGCCTGAAGCCCCGGAAAAAAAACCGGGATTTATCCGGCTCCTTTCCGAAGACGGCAGAGACATGGCCGGAGACGGGCTTTTTCTTTCGGCCTTTACCGCGGCCCGGCGCGCCGGTCTCCCCGTTTCCTGCCACTGCGATCTTGGCGGGGAATACAACGCCGCCGGCCGGGCCATTGAATTTGCAATCCGCGCCGGGGCGAAACTGCACATTGCCCACGTTTCCACAAAAGAGACAATTGAACTTATACGGAAGACAAAATCACAGGCCTCAGGTTTTTCGCTGAGCTGTGAAATAACGCCGCATCATCTTGCCCTGACAAAAAAAGACGTTTCCGACGCGGCAGGAAAAGTCGCTCCGCCCCTGGGAAGCGGGGAGGACAGGCTTGCCCTGGTAGCCGCCCTTGTGGACGGAACCGCCGACGCCATCGCCACCGATCACGCCCCCCATACGGCGGCGGACAAAGCCTCAGGCGCGCCGGGCTTTAGCGGCCTGGAGACGGCGTTTTGCGTATGCTTCAGCGCGCTTGTCAAAACCGGAACCATTGACATAAAAAAACTCTCCTCCCTGATGAGCGCCGCCCCGGCGCGCATTCTTGGCCTTGGGGAAAAAGGCCCCCGCGGCCGCGGCCTGGCCGCACCCGGATACCGGGCGGATCTTGTTATTGTGGACACCGGGGCGGCCAGGATTGTCGACCCGCAGGCGTTTAAATCGCGGGGGAAAAATTCACCTTTTGCGGGGCGGATGCTCTGCGGGACTGTGCTGGCGGCGATTCACTCTGGCCGCGTTGTTTTTGACGGCCGGTAAAAGCAGGGGGGGCAAATGCATAACATGGACAGGCTTTACGAAGCGGTCGCGGAAAAAGGAAACGTCTGCATCGGCCTTGACACAGCGCCGGATTATGTTCCGCCGCTTGAACGGAAAAGGGCGTCTTCCGACTCCGAAGCGCTGTTTTGTTTTAACAGGGCAATTATCGACGCGGCCGCGGACGCCGCGGCCTGCTTCAAGGTTCAGATCGCGTACTACGAAGCCCTCGGAATTGAAGGGCTGCGCTGTTTCGCGAAAACACTCAGGTATATCCGGGGTCGGGGCGGCCTTGTCATTTCCGACATCAAACGGGGAGACATTGCCGACACCGCGAGGCAGTACGCAAAAGCGCATTTTGAAGGCGATTTCGAGACAGATTTTGTCACCCTTTCGCCGTACATGGGCATGGATTCCATTGAACCCTGGCTGGAATACGCACAGAAAAGCGGCAAAGGAGCCTTTGTGCTGATGCGCACCAGCAACAGGGGCATGAAAGATTTTGAATACCAGGAAGTTGTTTCCGGGAATCACGCCGCCGCGCCCCGCCGCCTTTACGATGTTGTGGGAGAAAAACTTGCGGCAATTGCCGGGCGGGGCGTTCACGGCTATTGCCCGTTCGGCGCCGTAGTGGGCGCGGATCCAAAGTCCGGCCCCGAACGGGAAGAAGCCAGGGCGATCAGGGCGGCGTACCCGCAGCTGTTTTTCCTGATCCCCGGATACGGCGCCCAGGGCGGCGGCGCCGGGGACGCGGCCCTGCTCCTGCGCGGCGGAAACGGCGGGGTGGTGAACGCGTCCCGGTCAATCCTCAAGGCATGGACAAAAAACGGCGGGCAGGAACAGGCCACGTACGAGGCCGCCGCGAAAGCCGCGCTGGAAGCGGCCCTTGCAATGCGGGACGCCATCCGCACGGCCTCCCCCGCGCAGGCGGGTCCCCGGGCAGAGTAGACACCACGGCGTAGACCCCGCCGCAAATAAAAAAGGCCGCCTCTTCCGGCAGCCTTGAAACATACCGGCGAAAAGCGCCGGCGGTGATGTGTCAGGAAACGGCCGCGGAAACACCCTTGGGGTTCGGCCCGAATTTATTGTCGCCGGGGGTTCCGTCCTGAACCGAGAATACCAGCACAATAATGGCGCCCACAAGCGGGATAAGAATAAGAAGAAACATCCAGCCGGAACGGTTCGTATCGTGAAGACGCCTCACCGCGACGGCAAGACTGGGAACAATAAGCGCGAGCGAATAGATGATCGAAACAATCCCGAAAACCGACCCAGCACCCGGAATACGCCCCAGAAGGCCAAGAATTATACTGACGATGCAGTTAAACAGGAAAAACATCCAGTACTCTTTGCGCCGCGCCCGGCCGGAAAACACCGCGTACTTTTTCAATACCCCGATATACCATTCCATAAAAACTCCTAAAAAATCAAAAAATTTAACATCCCCCCGAACCGGAGGCATGGACATAGTGGCATACAGCCCTTGACCTTGTCAAGCAAGAGCGATACGATTGCAGACACCATAACACGGATAACTCCCTTTGGGGGTGCACCGGTTTCGACTGGCGTGGTTCGGGGTATGGGCTGCAGGTGGAGCGCCGATCTCCTGATTCGGCAAAAATTTAACTGCCAACAACGACAGTTACGCTCTCGCCGCGTAAGCGGTAGAACGCGGAAACCCTTCCCGCCGCCTTGAGGGAGGGAGTTTCCGTCGCAATCAAGGCTGGCCGTTCATCCGCGTCCGGAGTTTGGACGGCGAGATTTTCCGGAATACGGACAAGCCGCGCGCTGCTTAGCCAAGCCTGTCCCGACAATACAATAAGCGGCTAAACCTGTAGACGCTCCTATTTCGCACGTCAGGACGCGGGTTCGATTCCCGCCACCTCCAGTAAAACACAACGGTTTCGAACAAAGGGGGAATCGAAGCCTTTCCGCGGCCCCCAGAGAGCCAAGCAGGTGCGCAGGCTCGAAGGGGCAAGCGTCCATGGATGGACGCTTAGCGGAAAGGCCGGCCTGGAGGAGCGAAGCAGGATGCTGAGCGACGGAAGGCGATTCCCGCCACCTCCAGTAAAGTTCACACAAAAGTCAAAAGCGGGAGAAAATCGCCGAAACCGTTGACACAAAGGCTTCAAGGGCACTAAGACTTTCCTCTGTGCTGGAAATGGAATATAATTGCATTATGGAGCCGGATATTGTATGCAAGCCGTCGGCCTTTAAGCATGGTGTTACCCTTGCCGATATATATTCGGCGTTTAGTACCGCCGCATATGATGTTATGCTGAGGGACGATAGAGAAAAACGGCTGCTCATCGGTTTCAGTACAGCGGGGAACCCGCTTGAAATACTGTTTAACGAACTGGAGGATGGCAGGGTAAATGTATTTCATGCCATGCCCTGCCGGATTAAATATTTAAACTATTTGAGCAAAGGGGGAACCGATGAAAGAAATGTCTGATGAAGAAGCGGATTATTGGGACGAATACTACACCAAAAATCCGCCGGAAATAGACCCCGCTACCAATGGCGGTTTTGCGAACCGCTCTTTCAAAATGATCGCCATTGACCGCCTTTCGGAGAACTACCTTTTGACCAGAGCAATGGCAACGCACAAGACCCCCACGGAGATTATCGGCGAACTGGTGCGGGAAAAAATCGCCGAAACCGGGGAACAGGCGGTAGTAGGAAAATAGACTTGTTCAGCAACCGCGAACCTTCGGCTCGTTGTTGGTTAC
Source organism: Treponema sp. (assembly GCA_031268975.1). Classification (GTDB taxonomy): domain Bacteria; phylum Spirochaetota; class Spirochaetia; order Treponematales; family Breznakiellaceae; genus JAIROH01. The sequence goes on from JAIRWM010000062.1 coordinate 7,520, forward strand.
TGAACAACTCTACTCCAACCTTAGGGGATACGCGCCGTAAGAAGCGGGCCGAAGGGGCCTTTGCCTTCTTTCCCGCCCGAGGGCTTTTCGTACTGTAAAATAAAATAGACCGTTTCGCCGCTCTCGCCCTCAAAGTCGAACAGTTCCCGTCTGCGGCGGGAGAAAATCGACTCCGGCAGATCCCCGCCCGTCCGCGGCGCGGCGCTGACGCGGAAACGGTGCTGCCCGGAGGGCGCGCCTGAAAGGCCGTAGAAAATCCGCACGCCGTAGTCCGAGCGCGGGTCGTCTTCTCCGGAGCCCGCCGCCCGGCGGATGTCCCGCAGTTCCACCATGTGTATGCCGGGGAACGCGAGGTCGGCCGTGGGCTGGCCTTTGGGCCGGGGGATGGGCGAAGAAGGCTTGCGCGGCTTGAGCCCCAGCGCGACAATGTCCGCTTCAACCAGGGGAGGGGAGAGGAAGTAATGCGATTTGAAAAAGCGCATCGTGTCTGTCAGCGCCTCGAACGCCGCCTTGCATTCGGCGGTAATAACCTGAGTCCGCTGGCTTTCGTCCTTCGACTTTTGCAGCACGGTACGCGCCGCGTCAAAGCGCACGCCCAGTTCGGTAAACTCCGCCGCGGGAATCCCCCACGCCGTCCGCCGTTCGCTGGTCAGGTAGCCGATCCAGGTACTGCACATCGCAATCTGTCCGTCACGGGAATCGGGCAGCCAATCAGCCATAGTGTCCTCCTTGTAGCCTCAGGGATTTGTCCTGAATCCTCCGGGGCTTGTGTTGAACCCCCCGGGGTTTGCTCTGAACCCCCGGGGGTTTGTGTTGAAACCCTCGGGGGTTGCCCTGAACCCCTCGGGGTTTGTCCTGAACTCCCGGGGGTTTGTGTTGAAACCCTCGGGGTTTGTCCTGAACCCCTCGGGGTTTGTCTTGAACTCCCGGGGGTTTGTGTTGAACCCCTCGGGGTTTGCCGGGGAATTCAGGGCGCCGTCCGGTATGTTGCCTGCTCCAGGCGGGATGCCGCCGGGCGCGATAGCGCCCATACAATCCTTCCACTCGGCTCGTGCTCCGAAGGGGCACATGTCTGCCGGCCTTCGCTGCGCCGGTCAGGGCCTGCACACCACGCGGAAGCCGTAATACTCGCTCAATCTTCCGGCAGCAGGATGTATAGAATTTCTGTCGGTAACCCGGCAGTAATAATAATCATGTGAATAAGCACCCCCCCGAACAACCCGAGCCTTCCCTGTCGCAGGCCCTGTTGGATTGGTCTCGGTTCCCGTACTATAGGCAGCTCCCCAATCCCAGCACCATTCATATGCGTTCCCGCTCATGTCATAGAGTCCCGCGCTGTTTGCGGCTTTGGTCCCTACCGTATGGCTACCATAATTTGCATTGTTTGCCCACCATGCTACATCCCCAATGCTGTCGCTCCCCGCATAGGCATACACAAAAGGACCGGTCGTACTTGGCACACCGCCCCCCCGGGCGGCGTATTCCCACTCCGCTTCCGTGGGCAGCCGGTACCCATTTGCCCCCGGTTTCATTACGGCCAGATCCGCCGCCGTATTGAACGCGCTGTCATCTGTGGAGATTTTCAAGACCGTGGTATACGTGATGTCGGTGTAATATACCGGTTCTTTTCCGCTTGCTTCGCTGTATGCGTTACACCATACGATTGCGTCCCGCCAGCTGATATCCAGAACCGGGCAATATTTTCTCGCCTCCGTGGGGGGAGTCCCGGTAGACTCCCACGCAAAGGGCCCGCTACCATACCCCTCCATGCCCAAATTGGCAAAAGTGTATCCATTATTCAGTGCCCACTCTCTTACCTCGTACCACAGCGCGTAAGTGGTTTCATGCCTCGCTATGGAAAAGGGGCTTAGAATCACCGTCCGGCCTACTATAAACACTCCACTGGAATCGTAAGCTTGATACGCGGCATTGCCGACGATAGTTGCCCCGTTCAGGGGAACCATTGTCCGGTACTGCGCTGGGGTGGTAAACGTAAATACTACCCACCCAGCGTAGAGCGCAATGTTCGCCGTAACAGTGTCCGCGGCAAAGTTCCACCTGGTAGTCAATCCCGCGTCCCTGTACCAGCCGTCGAAACTGTGGCCCGTTTTCGTCGGGGATACGGGTTCCGTTATCATGCCGCCGTAGGCAACATTCTGGGTCGGCACAGAACTCCCTCCGTTGGTATTGAAGGTAACAGTGGGATTGGTTATCCATTTGGCATAGAGCATGGTATCCGTCGTTACCGTGTCCGTGGCGAAGTCCCACGCCGTGGTCAAGCCCGCTTCTTTGTACCAGCCGCCAAAGGTATACACCGCCTTTGCGGGGGCGGCGGGTTCCGTTGCCAAGCCGCCGACGGCAATGGCCTGCGCCGCTGGAACAGGTGTCCCGCCGTTGGCGTTAAAGGTAACGACGGGGTTGATTATCCACCGTGCGTACAGCGCGGTGTCCGCCGTAACGGTGTCCGCGGCGAAGTCCCACGGGGTGGTCAAGCCCACTTCTTTGTACCAGCCGCCAAAGGCGAATCCCCCTTTGGCGGGGGCCGCCGGCTGGGTGATTTTGCCGCCTGTTATCACCTGGGTCGCGGGGGGCGTACCCGTCCACGAGCCGCTGTCGAGGTTCCAGGTAATGTTCCACCGGGGGGCGGCGAGTTTCCCTTCACCGGTGATGGTCCAGATATCCGTTCCTTTTGGCTTTACGCTGAACGCGCCGTAGTTTGCCGCGAACGCCGCGCCGCTTAACACCGCTCTGCCTTCGACATAGGCGTAGGGCTGTATCACGGCCGCGGTGGTTTCGGAAAGGGTATTGGTAACGCTGATCGTTGTATCTCCCCAAAGGCATACATCGCCTTCTATCTTCGCGCCGCCTTCCATGCTGAAAGCGCCCCCTTCCACAAAGACCCCCGCGCCCCAGCCGGTCTTTCCCCCGTCCACGGTGAGGACGTTGTCTTTTACCACTCCGCCTTTCATGGTGAAGGCGCCGCTTCTCAGGTGTACGCCGCCGCCATAGGCGTCGCCGCCGCTCCGCTCGTTTGTGTTGCCGGAAATCTCCGAACCGGAAAGCATTTCGACTGTTCCGCCGTTGATAAAGACAAGCGGGTACTCGTTGTTTTCCCCGTCGTCGCCCTGGTTATGGCCCCGCAGCCGTATGTTGTTTCCCAGCCGCATGGTAACGCCGCCCAGGACTTGCAGATTCGACTTCGCGTTGAGTTTGATGGTCCGCACGGAGGCGTCCCCCTGAACGGTAACGGTAATGTTGTTGTAAAAGAGGGGCATCCCGCCAATGGCAAAGCCCGTGGACAGTTCCAGATTATCTCCCAGTACAGCAAGGTATTCGGTATCACTTGAAAGGTTACCGGGCGTAAAGAGCCACGCGGCGGCGCTTGCCAGGTCGGTTACGCTTTCCACTTTTTTGGCGGGGTCTATGACGCTTGTGCCCTTATACAGGGTAATGGTGGACGACGCGGGTTCGGCCAGCCAGGCGGCGTAGACGACAAGGTCTCCCGTGACGGCGGTGGCGGTGGTAAAGGCGTCATCCGCCGTGCTCCAGCCGATAAAGATAAATCCCGTCCGCTCCGGCGGCGCGGGCATCTCGTCCACCGTGCCGCCTGAAAGGACGGTTTTGGCAGAGGGGTTCGCCTCGCTGTCTCCGCCGTTTTTGTCAAAGGTAACGGTGTAGTACGTGGGATCCTGCCCGCCTGTGGGGCTGGAACACGCCGCCAGCGCGAACACGGCAAGCGCAGTGAGCGTGGTAAAGACGACTGCCTTATACGTTTTCATAATGGTCCTCCTTGAACAGGGAAAAAAGTAATTTTTTCTGGAAAGGGTTACAGAGAAAAAAGATGGCGGTGAGCGGACAATCCGGCTTTGCCGGATTGTCCTGGAGTTTCGCCAGGGGCAAAACTCCACAAATGGGCAAATTTTTTTTAAGAAAGATGACGGTGAGTGGACAATCCGGCTTTGCCGGATTGTCCTGGAGTTCTGCCTTTGGCATAACTCCATAAACAGGTAAATTTTTTTTAAGAAAGATGACTGTGAGTATTATATTAGAGAGAGAGAGAGAGAGAGAGAGAGAGAGAGAGCAAGAACCGTGCCAAGCGGCATCAATACGGGGCGCGGTTTTTCCTGAAAAGTTTCCCGCTTTCATACTGCACCAGCATAGCAGACTTTCGAATAAGACGCAAGCAAAAAATGGGCGGTTTCGGCTAAATTTCGGTAAAACATGGTGAAAATATAATAATACGAGCCGGTTCCAAAATTGGTTATTTTGTAACCGGCTCTTGCAGTTTTTCGCCCTTCGGGCTGCAAAACTGCGGTTTTTATAGGGTGCAGTTCCAAAATTTGACATTTTGGAACTGCCTCA
>JAIRWM010000001.1 GCA_031268975.1 Treponema sp.
CCACACCGGCAAACTCTTCCGCCAGGTTAAACGTCTTCCCTCCTGCCATGTTCCCCTCCCAGAGTATAGCTCTTGAGGTTATTTTATCATAATTTGGAAAAGTTATGGGTCAAGTTTAGAGTTCTGCCGCGAGGTTTGTCATTGCACATTTCATCCAATTACGTTTATTATATAGCGGTATGAAAGCGCCATGTCCGCCGCGAATCGCGGGATTTGTCATTCTTTTTTTTCTCCTTGCCGGGGGAGCGTCATGGACTGCGGGGGCCCAGAATGTCAGAGGGGCGGATACATTTACCGCGCGTCTGGAGGCCGCCCTCCTTGCGGCCGGTGTTCCCGGAACTTTTGGTGCGCGGATAAAAAGCGATCCGGCATTCCCTGCGGCGTTATCAAAAATTCTTGCTGGCGATCCGTATCTGCGCATATTGGTTGATAAAACCCATCCGCTGCCCGGAAGCTATGAACCTTCCGGCCTTGTGCCCCTTACAAATAAAAGTTACCGGCTGGGCATTGCCGATACAATGCTGCTTTGGAAAACGGCTGAGGAAGCTCTCGAAGAAATGGCTTTCGCGGCAAAAGCCGAAGGGGTTGACCTCATTGTATCTTCGGCATACCGGTCTTATGAATACCAGATTGGATCATTTGACCGCTGGAGCAGGCGGCTTGGTCCTGTCGAAGCGGAAAAAATTTCCGCGAGGCCGGGTAAAAGCCAGCATCAGCTGGGGCTTGTTGTTGATTTTGGTTCCATTACCAACGAATTTGCCGAAACCAGGGCCGGGCGCTGGGTAAATGCCAATGCGCCGCGCTTTGGGTGGTCCCTTTCCTATCCCTCCGGATACGAAAACATTACCGGATATTCCTGGGAAAGCTGGCATTTTCGCTACGTGGGAAAACCCCTGGCCGGTTTTATTGACGATTACTTCGGCGGTCTGCAGCACTATGCCCTTACCTTTCTCTACGCATGGGAACGCCGGTGACAAAAATTGTTACAAATCCGGAACTGTGTGTAGGCTGTAACCTCTGTATACGTTCATGCCCTGTCGAAGGGGCGAACAGGGCCAGTCTGGACGGAGATCAGCAGATCCGGATAAAGGTCGATCCGAAATACTGTATTGTCTGCGGCGCATGTATTTCGGCGTGCAGGCTCGGCGCCCGGTATACGGAAGAAACGTCCGGTGAAGACATAAAGCCCGTTCCGGCGCCTGTGCCGGGCTCGGCGGAAATAGAATCGGCTTTTATCGCCCTGGGCAAGGATACCGGGCTGATGCGGCACATTGACTGCGGCGCCTGCGGATCGAAAGACTGCCTTGGAATGGCGAGAAAGGTGGCCCTTGGCGTAAATCTGCCGGTCAACTGCATTGTAAAAGCCAGGGCGGATATTACGCGCGAACGCCGCCGGAATCTGGAACTGTACCGGAAAAACGCCGATTACATTGAGCTGGTTCACGAAATCGGAACAACCCTTCTGGCGGTAAACGACGATGATTTTCCCAATGTTATGCAAAACGCCCTTGACGCCCTGCGTATCGCCCTTGAAGGAAGCGGTGTACATATCTGGAAAGCGGTTGAATCAGGTGAAGGTAAAACAAAGCTCAGGCGGATTTACGGCTGTCCGCTAAAAGAAGAGACAGGCCACGATGAATTTGACGACAGCCTGCTTCCCGGCTGGATCGGGGAGCTTTCCCTTGGGCGCAATGTAGGCCGGAATCGCACGATCATGTCCGGGGAAGAAGATGCGGTGTTCCGGCCGGGAGGCGTAGCGTCGGTACTGGCGGTCCCCGTTTTTATCAAGGGGATGTTCTGGGGACTTATTTCGGTAAACAGTGCGGTTGAACGGTCGTTCGGCGAAGAAGACATTGCCATGATCACCGCCGGCGGCATGCTTATCGTTTCAAGTATTCTGGAACAGGAATTGACAAAAAGCCTTGTCGAGGCAAAAGAAGAGGCCCTTGCGGGAACACAGGCAAAAAGCGACTTTCTTTCCCGAATGAGCCATGAAATTAGAACCCCGATGAACGCCATTATCGGTATGACCAGGATTGCGGAAAAATCCGGCGATATTGTCAAGCTTAAGTATTGTCTTTCCACGATCAAAGGTTCATCAACCCATCTTTTGGGGATAATCAACGATATTCTCGACATGTCAAAAATAGAGGCGGGAAAATTTGAATTGGACAGTATTCCCTTTAACCTTGAAAAGACACTTTCCAGAATAAGCGATATTATTGACGAAAAAATCGAACAAAAAAACCAGATTCTCAACATGTTCCCGGCTCTGGATATGCCCATACACTATCTGGGAGATGAATTAAGGCTTTCCCAGGTGCTCGCGAATCTTCTTTCCAATGCCGCGAAATTTACCCCCGAAGGCGGGAAAATAACGGTGCGTGTGGAAGAAGCCGGGGAAAGCGCGGGCGTTTCCCGGCTCCGGTTTTCGGTGGAAGATACGGGAATCGGCATGAACAGGGAACAGCGGGAGCGGATTTTCAGCCCGTTCCAGCAGGCTGACAAAGACATTACCCGGCGTTTTGGCGGAACGGGGCTTGGTCTTGCCATATCCAGAAGCATTGTCGAAAAAATGAACGGCCGCATCTGGGTAGATTCCGAGCCGGGCAGGGGCTCTTCGTTCGTTTTTGAGGTGGAACTGGAGCGGATTGAGTCTCCTTCAAAAACGCTTAACGATCCTGCAAAAATGGCGCGGGAGCTTTTTCCGGACGGTCTGCGCATCCTTTTAGTCGAAAACGACCCGGAACTGCGGGATCAGCTTGTAAAGGGCGTGGAGCGGTTAGGCATGGTGTTTGACGCGGCCAAAAACGCCGGAGAGGCGGAAAGGCTGGCCGCGAAACACCCCTATGACGTCGTTTTTGTGGAATCCAGGCTGTCGGGCGGCAAGGATACGGCGGCGGGGAATTCGGGCGTTAAAACCGCGGAAACGCTGGGCAGGCTTTTGGATCCGGAAAAAATCATCATGATATGCTCGTTCCTCGAATGGAACAGAATTGAGGAAAGAGCTGTTTTTTTTGGAATTAAACATCACATCACTAAACCGGTGTTTTTATCGAACCTTTTTGACGCGATCAACATAATGGCGGGAAAAACCATTACGCGGAAGACAGAGAAATCCGGGGAAGCAAGGCCTGATTTCAGCGACGTTTCCCTGCTTTTGGCCGAAGATATCGAGATTAACCGGGAGATTTTTCTTGCCATACTGGAAGATACCGGCATAAAGGTGGAAACCGCGGAAAACGGGAAAGCGGCGTTGACCATGTTCAGGGAGAACCCCGAAAAATACGACATTATTATTATGGACGTTCAGATGCCCGAAATGGACGGAATTTCGGCGACAAAGGCAATCCGCGCCATCGGTACGGAAAAAGCGAAAAATATCCCCATTGTGGCAATGACCGCCAACGTCTTCAGGGAAGACATTGAAAAATGCCTCAGCTCGGGAATGAACGACCACCTGAAAAAACCGGTAGAAGAGGAAGCCCTGATGGAGAAAATAAGTTTTTTTACCGGAAAATAGTTCGTTAAAGAAGCCGCCCGGACAGGTTTTTCACCTTTTCGGGCAGTTTCCACAGTCTAACGGTTTACCAGTTGGAATTACTCCGCTCGCGGCGGGGTTTTTCCATTGCTTCATTTACCCGGATCTGACGGCCGTCCAATTCTTTGCCGTTTGTTCCGGCTACAGCCGCGTTTGCTTCTTCATCGGTACCCATTTCGACAAAACCGAATCCCTTTGAATTACCGCTTTCGCGGTCAAAGATGATTTTTACGGATGCAACTGATCCAAAAGCGGAAAACAGGGCCCTTAAGCCGTCCTCCGAGGTGTTGTAGGAAAGGTTGCCGACATACAGTTTCTTAGCCATTTGAAAAAAATCCTTCTCCCGGAGTTTTCTGGCGTCCGGGCCGCCATGTTACTCCTTTCTACAAAGGAGTTACAGAAACAGTACCCCAGTTTCCGCTTGTCGTCAAGTAATTTTTCTTCTATCATTGCTTATCATGATACATAAAATTCTTCGTCTGTTTTTGCCCATATTGATGCTCTTTCCTTTCCAGGCGGCCTGTTCCGGCAAACCCCAGGCCCCGGTGTCCGCCGCCGGACAATCCGCCGCCGCCGGGCCGTCTGCCGCCGGGCAGGAAATTTCCGGCCCTCCGCCCGCAGGAAGCCTGACATACGGGGAACTTGAGCCCCGGCAGCGTGCCGAACGCATGATGAAGGCGCTTGCCGCCGGATACCCCCAGGCGATTGAAAAGACTGAATTCAGAAACGGAGACTGGGCTGTTTTTATGAAAGGCAGGTGGTTTTACTGTGCCAACGGCAGGCTGCTTCCCGAAGAATTGCTTGACAGGCAGGACAGCTTTGCCCCCCAGAGCTTTTACCGCTATTTTTCCGATCTGCCCGAATGGGAAGTGCCCGAAGGTGAAAACGCGGAACGGCTGAAAAATGCCCTTGGCAACCGCCGGGCCAATCCTCCCCGCCGCGCGCCCGATTTTTTCGACACGTTGTGGGACGCTCACAGCAGGAATGAATCATACGATAACCTTATACAGATTCGTTTTCTCGGCAGGGCCGTCCTGGTTCACCGGGGTATCGCCGGGAGGCTCGCAAAAATTGATGAGCGGGTACAGGAAGCGGCAAAGATCGATCCGGCAATACAGCCCTGGATAGACAACATAGGCTCTCTGGGGGCGTGGAACTGGCGTAATGTGGCCGCGACGGCGAGCCGGAGCTTTCATTCGTACGCCACAGCCGTGGATATACTGCCCAAATCCATGCAGGGCCTTCAAACATACTGGCAATGGACGGCGGATAACAACGCCGAATGGTACACCGTCCCCTACACCCGGCGTTTTCATCCACCCGAGGCGATTGTAAAGGCTTTTGAGGCATACGGATTTTGCTGGGGGGGCAAATGGCCCCTTTTTGATACCATGCATTTTGAATACCGGCCGGAAATTATGTTAATGTACAATCTGCCGGTGGAGGATATCGAATGAAACAGCCCGCACATGTTGTTTCGGCGCTGGTGGAAAACCGCGCGGGAACCTTGAGCCGGATATCGGGCCTTTTTGCCCGCAGGGGTTTTAACATTGACAGCCTTACTGTAGGCGAAACCGAAGACAGCGCCATTTCCCGCATGACCATAGCGGTTTCCGGCGACGACGCCGTGCTGGAACAAATAGTCAAGCAACTGGAAAAACTGGTGGACGTTATCTCGGTGCGGGAACTTGAGTTTTCTTCCTGTCTGCGCCGGGAGATTATGCTGGTCAAGGTCAAGGCGGATCAAAAAAACCGGCCCTCCGTAATTCAGGTAGCGGGCATTTTCCGTTCAAGGGTCGTGGATGTTTCCGCGTCCACAATTACGATAGAGGCCACCGGCGGCATGGAAAAGCTTGACGGCCTTATTATGCTGTTATCGCCGTACGGCATACTGGAACTGGCGAGGACCGGTATGGTTGCGCTGGAACGGGGAGAAAGGGTTTTATCGCTGGAAGGGAACAAAAAGCCATGACAGGCGGCATAAGAAACATTGCCGTTTTTGATACGACGCTCAGGGACGGCGAACAGGCGCCGGGCTGCAGCATGAATTCCCGGGAAAAACTGGAAGTCGCCCGCAGGCTGGAAAAGCTTGGTGTTGACGTAATAGAGGCGGGTTTTCCCGCGTCCAGCCCCGGAGATCTTGAATCGGTCAGGGCCATCGCCGGGATTATCAAGGACAGCGTTGTGGCCGGACTGTGCCGCTCGCGGGAAAGCGACATAGACGCCGCCAGGGAAGCCCTTGCCGGGGCCGCCCATCCCCGCATCCATGTTTTTTTGGCGACAAGTCCAATCCACATGCAATACAAGCTTAAAATGACCGAAGATCAGGTGGCCGAGCAGGCGTTTTCGGCGGTTAAGTATGCCAGAGGATTTTGTTCCGACGTGGAATTTTCCGCCGAAGACGCGTCACGCAGCGATCCCGGTTTTGTCTGCCGGGTATTCGCCGGGGCGATAAAGGCAGGGGCGGCGGTGTTGAACATTCCCGATACGGTAGGTTACGCCATGCCCGGTGAATTTGGCGGGCTTGTCCGCTACATACGGGAACATACCCCCGGAGCGGAAAAGGTAAAATTTTCCGTCCATGTCCACAACGACCTGGGACTTGCCGTAGCCAACAGCCTTGCCGCCGTAAGCGCCGGCGCGGATCAGGTGGAGTGCACGATAAACGGTATAGGCGAGCGGGCGGGAAACGCGTCGCTTGAAGAAATTGTCATGGCGCTGCGGGTGCGGAAAGACTATCTCAAGGCGGATACGCGGATCGACACCACCCAGCTTTACGGCACAAGCCGTCTTGTAACCCAGGTTACCGGAGTCAAGGTTCAGCCGAACAAGGCCATCGTTGGGGAAAACGCCTTTGCCCACGAATCGGGCATACATCAGCACGGGGTAATGGCGAACCGGACTACATACGAAATTATGACATCCGAGTCTGTGGGAATTTCCACGAACATTATGGTGCTTGGCAAACATTCAGGCCGCCATGCCTTTGAAGACAGGCTTAAACTTTTGGGCCTTAGTGTAGATGCGGAGACGCGGGAAAAAATATTCGCCGAATTCAAGCTTTTGGCGGATAAAAAGAAAGTGGTAAACGACAGGGACATTGAAGCTTTAGTGATGGGATTTGCCGCGGCGGCGCCGGAAACCTGGAAGCTCGATCACTGGGCGGTCAACACCGGCAGTGCGCTGGGGGCAAGCGGTACGATACGGCTCCGGCACCGGGATGGTACGTTCCAGAAACGCATTTCTCTGGGAGACGGCCCGATTGACTCAATTTACAAGTCGATAAACCAAATTATCGGAAAAGAACCGGAACTTGAACTGTACGAAATCGGCGCCATTACCGGCGGTTCTTCCAGTCAGGGCGAAACCATGGTCAAAATCGCCTGGGACGACAAGCGCTACAACGGACGCGGCGTTTCCACCGACATTATTGAATCTTCCATAAAGGCGTATCTTGCGGCAGTCAATGCCATGGAATGGGATGCTCCGGAAAACCGGGGCCTGTAAGCGCCGCCTTAATCTTTTGGACGCCGGTAAAAGCGTCCGCCCAGCTGTTCCGTTTTTACCACATTGACAAACGCGCCGGGATCAACATCTTTTATTCCCGCGACAAGACTGTTTACTTCGTTGGCGGAAACGACGGAATAAAGCATAACCCTGTCGGACTTCTCGTATTGACCTTTGCCGGTAAACGCGGTTGCCGCATGGTTTGTCTTTTCCCGGATAAGGTTGTAAATTTCATCGGGCCTGGAAGTGTGTTATTTTGTACAAAGAATGGCAATCCGAAGAAGCTGCGACAAAATCATGTAATTCTTTATACTACAAAGAATTAAGCCCCATAGCGGGTTAATTTTCCATGTACATAGAAATTCGTTAAAATGGCCTAAAAACCCCCAAAAAAGGCTGTTTTTAGGCCATTTTTGACTTTATCTTGTTTCTGTTGCGATATTGCCTTTTTTTGACGTTTTTTCACCGGTTAAAAGCGGATAATTAGCCGTCAGAACCTCGATTTTATTCCTGGAAACCTTGTATTTATTGGACATAGAACACGCCATTATAACCTCCACGGTTTCCCATTTATTGGCCCTCGAA
>JAIRWM010000022.1 GCA_031268975.1 Treponema sp.
TCGGCTCCTGGGAACCGAAGGAGTGGCAGATCCGCAGGAACGAAACCGCTGTTATACGGCAGACCATGTTAGGCTGGGATATCAGCGATTTCGGGTCGGGTAATTTTCCCGCAATCGGGGCCATGCTTTTTACCCTGCGTAACGGTGTAGCCGGCAGGCCGGACATAGGCAGCCCCTACGCGGAAAAGCTCATCTGTCTTTATAAGAACCAGCGTCTGCCCCTGCATTGCCATGTAGTAAAAACAGAGGACATCATCACGAGAGGCGGCTTGATGTGGATGGAGCTGTATAATTCCAAACCTGACGGTTCGGTAGACAAGGAGAGCCTGGTAAAGGTGTATTGCGATGGTCTGCTGAAAACATACGCGGCGGGTGAGCGTTTTGAAGTGAAACCGGGAAACAGTGTCACCCTGCGGCCCGGCCTGTATCATGTGTTTGGCGCCGCCGGTATAGACACGGTCATAGGCGAAGTCTCATCGGTGAACGATGACAAAACAGATAATTACTTCGCGGAACCAATGAACCGCTTTACAAATATAGAAGAAGACGAGAAACCGGCCCGGCTTCTTTGCAATGAGTATGACCTATGATAAGAATTGTGCCGGCAGGAACCATCTGTCTTGATATTACCCCGGCCCCGATCTTCGCCGGAGGAGTAAAGGCTTCCTCTAACCAGCTCTTTGCCCAATTCATTTTCGTGAATTTTTATACATTTTTATGCGCAAAGCGTAACAAGTTCCCGGCTTAACCCTAAACCGCAAGCAGCTTACACGGAAAACTGTTTATAGATCTGCCATAAGGAGGAGAGTATGATTACCATACACGGAACGGGCTGCTGCCTGATAGATTTTCTTTATCCGAAGACTGATTTCAGCGCTCCCGCTTTCAGGGAAAAGCTTTCCCTGGAAGACGGGGACGGGGGGCTTGCCATCGGGAAGCTCGTGTTTGCGGAAAACTTCGAGAAATTTGTAAAGGCGCCCTACGAAAACGCCCTTAAGGAAATTGCCGGCGGAACACCTTCGCATAACCTCGGCGGGCCTGCTGTTGTGCCCATTGTTCACGCCGCTCAGGTTTTGGGTTCCGGTGTTTCGGCGCGGGTTTGTTTTTACGGCGTCCGGGGAGACGATGAAACAGGCGGCCTTGTGGAGGAAGCCCTTGTCCGGGCGGGTTTTACGCCGCCAAACCTGCCTGAGCGAGTCCCGGCCGGGCAGGGCGCGGCCCAAACAAAACCCGATGGTGGCGTCCGGCCAGGACAAAGCGCCGGAACCACGGCAAGCTACACGCTTACACGTTGTAAAGGGCCTACACCCCGTACCGACGTGCTTTCCGATCCCAGTTACAACAACGGCCACGGCGAGCGGACCTTCATCAACCTTATCGGGGCGGCGGGGGAGTTTGGGCCGGAAGATCTGGGAGACGGTTTTTTCGACGCGGATATTGTCGCGTTTGGCGGTACGGCACTGACTCCGAAAATTCACGACAGCCTTGCCGAACTACTCGGCAGGGCAAAGCAGCGCGGCGCCCGGACGGTGGTGAATCTGGTTTACGATTACCGGAGCGAGCAGGCCGCGCCGGGAAAAAAATGGAAACTCGGAAAAAACGACAACGCCTATCCCCGTATCGATCTGCTTATCGCTGATAAGGACGAAGCCCTGCGGACTTCAGGCTGTTCCTCAACGGGTGATGCGGCCCGGTGGTTTGTCAAAGAAGGCTGCGGAGCTGCGATCATTACCGAAGGAACAAAGCCCTTACGCCTAACGGCCGGGGCGGGGCTCTTTAAGCCGCTTGCGGAAACGGAGCTTCCCGTTTCCGAGGCGATAAACCGGGAGCTTGCCGCCCATCCTGAAAAACGCGGAGACACCACAGGCTGCGGCGATAACTTTGCGGGCGGCGTTATCGCCGGTCTTGCCGAAAAGATGGACAGACTGCCCGCCGGAACGACTGGCGGAATCGACCTCAGGGAAATTTGCATACCCGGAATCATCGCTGGGGGTTATGCGTGCTTTACCCTGGGCGGCGTGTTTTATGAAAATAGGCCCGGAGAAAAACGGGAACTTCTTGCCCCGTTTATTGAAGTGTATAAACGGGAAGTGCCATTCCGATGAAGCTACTTCAATTTGGAGCGGGTAACATAGGCCGTTCTTTTATCGGTCAGGTTTTTTCAAAGTCCGGCTGGGACGTGGTTTTTGCCGATGTTGATGAAAAGCTTGTTTCCCTTTTAAACGAAAAAAAATACTACACGCTGGCGATAAAACGGGAAGGCAGGAAAGACGAACTGCGGAGCGTCTGGCCGGTACGGGCTGTTGACGGCAGGGACGCCATCGCCGTTTCCGACGAGCTTGCCGGCGCGGACATCGCCGCTACCAGCGTGGGAAAAAACGCCCTGGTAAAAATTCTACCTGTTATCGCCGCCGGGCTTGAAAAGCGCCGGCAGCGTTATGGGGAAAGGCCGCTGGACATCATCATCGCGGAGAACGCCAGAGAAGCTCCGGAACTTTTTAGGACCGTTCTTTCGGAAAAGCTGGGTGGCGGCTATCCTCTTGATAAGCTTGTGGGCATTGTAGAAACCAGTATCGGAAAGATGGTTCCGATCATGCGGGAAGAGGATCTTGTTTCCGATCCTCTCCTTCTTTTTGCCGAAGAATACGAAACCCTGATTGTTGACAAGCGGGGTTTCAAGGGTCCTATACCGGATATAAAAGCCCTGTGTCCTGTTGAGCCCATTGAAGCGTATGTGGACAGGAAACTTTTTATCCATAACCTTGGTCATGCCGCCGCCGCGTATTTTGGTTACCGGGTTTCCGGCGATTCCCGTGACGCGACGATACCCCGGGCGCTGGCCCTGCCGGGCATTGAGGGCGCCGTCCGGCAGGCGATGAACGAGTCCGCTTCAGCTCTGCGTGCCGAATACCCCGGCGTATTCGGCACACAGGATCTTTCTCTTCACATTGAAGACCTTGTTTCGCGCTTTAAAAATACTGCCCTCGCCGATACCGTCTACCGTGTGGGCCGGGATCTCCCCCGTAAACTCAGCCGGGACGACCGCCTTGCCGGGGCCATGCTCCTCTGCGCAAAACATCATCTTCCCTTTGGCGCCATTGCGAAGGTTTACCGCGCCGCCCTGGACTTTGCCTGTCCGGGTGAAGACGGCGTCCTCTTTCCTCCGGACGCCGAATTCAGAAAAAAATACGCCTTGCCACGCCCGCCGGTTTCTCCGTTCGGAGAAACCGATGGAACTTGCGAATCCGGCGAGGCGGTTCGTTCTGCCCTGTCCGCAATACTGACCGAAGTGTCGGGCCTCGACAGAAACGACCCGGTTGATTCCCTGGTATATAGCGGCGTGTTGCATTAGGTAAATCGGGCCATTTAGCAATGAGGTCTATCGACGGGACAGGCCGAATTGTTCCATATCCTCAAAATCTTCCCCGCCACAGAGAAAGGCCGCCAGTCCTATCACGATAATATCTTCCATGTTATGCCGGATATTCCCATATTTCGTTCATTTGACTTGTTCACGGCTTGGAATATAATTTAAAGTACTTAAATTTATGGGCACCTGGCGGTTGATGGAAAAACAGAAGGAGGCGCTGTATGAAAATCGGAAAAAAACTCATTGTAATGATTGTCGCCCTTACCCTTGCGGGAGTGGGCATTCTTCTGGGAGCTATATTGTACAGTGCGCAAAAACAAATTACAGCGCTAACCGCCGACAAACTGAATAATTTAGCAGAAAATGAGGCCACAAAACTTGGATTATGGCTGGAATCCAGTTTTTCCGTTGCCCGATCCCTGGCGCAGTCGATGGAAGCCTATGAAAGCATAGCCGCCGGGGAACGGCGTTTCTTCTACAACGCCCTGCTTGAGCATCAGGCCGGGGAAAACCCGGAAATAGCCGCCATCTGGACCTGCTGGGAGCCAAATGCTCTGGACGGCCTTGACGTCCAGTATGCCAACACGCCGGGGACGGATGAAACGGGCAGATTCATCTCCTACTGGTCCCGAACCGCGGGGGGTATTAAACTGACCGCGCTGAAGGATTATGCGGTCAGCGGCAGCGGCGATTTTTATCTCATTCCCCTGCGGACCGGAGAGGAAACCGTGGTGGAACCGTACTTTTATCTCATCGATGGAAATAATACGCTGATTACCTCGCTGGTGGTTCCGATAAAAAAGAACGGTACGGCCATCGGCGCCGCGGGCATCGATATTGCCCTGGACAAGATTCAAGCCAACGTGGCGGCCATCAGGCCCTACGAAGGCAGTATCGCGTCGGTTTTTAGTAACGGGGGGATTGTGGCGGGCCATTTTGATCCTTCCCGGGTTGGGAAGCCCATGAGCGAGACCGAAAAGGATACGGCGGGGGACAAACTGCCGGACTTGATACAGGCCGTAAAAGCGGGCAACTCTCTTTTGTTTTCAACCATCATCCCCATCGGCGGGCGGGAAAACAGGTATAATGTATCCACCACCCCGCTTCCTGTCGGAAAAACGGCCACCCCCTGGGGGCTGGGACTGGGGATACCCCATGCCATCGTCAATGGGCCGGTTTTGCGGATGCTCCGCTCGAGTATCATCATAAGCGTGGTGATGCTCCTGACGATAGCCGCCGCCGCCTTCCTGGTTGCCCGTTCCATCAGCACTCCTTTAGGGCAAATGGTAAAGGTTGTTTCAGGTCTTGGAGAAGGGGATTTGACCGGGCAGCTAAACATCAAGAGCCGGGACGAAATAGGGGATATGGCCGTGGTTTTTAACGGAACCCTGGAAAAGATCAAGGGCCTCGTACTCACCATCAAAAACCAGAGCGGCGCCCTTTTCGACATCGGAAACGAGCTTGCCGGCAACATGACCGAGACCGCCGCGGCGATCAACCAGATAACCGCAAATATTCAGAGTATCAAGAACCGGGTCATAAATCAGAGCGCCAGCGTTACCGAAACCAACGCAACCATGGAACAGATTACCGGCAATATCGAAAAACTTAACTCCCATGTGGACCGCCAGAGTGACAGTGTTGCTCAGTCCTCCTCTGC
>JAIRWM010000070.1 GCA_031268975.1 Treponema sp.
ACAAGGCTTATGTCGCTCTGATAATAGTTGCAGGTATGGATAAGTTTTGACATTTGATCCGAAACCGCCTTGACCAGCGCCGGATGATTGTGTCCAAGACAGTTTACCGCTATGCCGGAACTGAAATCCAGATACGCCTTTCCTTCCGTATCGTAAAGCCAGGCACCCCGGCCTTTCGAGAATACCACCGGCAGCCTGTGGTAAGTGTTCATAAAATAATCGGCCACATTCACTCCTTTGTGAGACAGCCAACCGGGTTGGCGAACAAGTCTATTCTATCATTGTACCGATTCCCTCGTCGGTAAACAGTTCGATCAAAAGGGAGTGGATGAGTCTGCCGTCAATGATGTGGGCTTTTTTCACCCCCGCGTCCAGGGCAAAAAGGCAGCAGTCGACCTTTGGTATCATCCCTTTGCTGATAACGCCGTTTTTTTTAAGCTCCGCAAGAGCCGCCCGATCCGCCGCCTTGACCAGTGAATTTTCGTCGTGTACGTCTTTGAGTATGCCCCGGACATCGGTCATAAGGATGAGCTTTTCCGCTCCCAGCGCGGCGGCTATTTTCGCGGCGGCGGTATCGGCGTTGACGTTAAAAACCTTTCCTTCGTCTTCCGCCGTTCCAATCGCGACAGACGACACAACCGGGACGCTTCCGGAAGAAAGAACGTTTTCCAGCACGGAGGTATCCACGCCGGTAATTTCACCGACAAAGCCAAGGTCCTCCGAATCCCCGCCGGGCGGGGAAAGCTTTTTCGCCTTGAGCATGGCCCCGTCTATTCCGCAGAGACCAAGCGCCCTGCCGCCGGAATTTTCGATAAGGGCGGTAATGTCCTTGTTGACCTTTCCGCAGAGTACCATTTGGACGACTTCCATGGTTTCTTCGTCGGTATAACGGAGCCCATTGACAAAACGGCTTTCCTTTCCCAAAGCGGTGAGCATGGTTTCGATTTCCGGGCCGCCGCCGTGAACAAGCACCGTACGTATTCCCACGCAGTTCATAAGGACAATGTCTTTTATAACGGCGGCCTTGAGCGCGCGCGAAAGCATGGCGTTCCCGCCGTACTTTATCACTACGGTTCTTCCCCGGTACTGTTGAATATACGGCAGGGCGTGTACCAGGACTTCCGCCCTGTCTGAATTGCTGATTTCTTTCATGTACGATAATCCCCGTTGATCTTTACATAATCGCAGGAAAGGTCGCAGCCCCAGGCCGTACCGGCCGCCGCCGAATTGGCCGCCGTACCGGCGCCGTTTCCAAGCTCCACAATAATTTCTATTTCTTCTTCAAGCAGAATTTTTTTCGCCGACGCTTCCGAAAAAACGGCCTGGGCGCCGTTTCTGCATACCTCGACTTCTCCCGCCTTCGACCTAAAGCGAATGTTTACCGTTTCCGGGTTAAAGTCCCTGCCCGAATAGCCCATGGCACAGAGCACCCTCCCCCAGTTCGCGTCGGCGCCGAAACAGGCAGTTTTTACCAGGCTTGATCCGGCTATGGATTTTGCCAGCGCGTCCGCGTCTTCTCCGCTGTCCGCCCCTGAAACGGTGACGGTTATCAGCTTTGTGGCCCCTTCGCCGTCCCGCGCCATCTGCCGGGCAAGATCGACGCACAGGCTTTCCAGCGCGGCGGCAAAGATCTCGTACGCGGGACTTTCGCTTTCAACGGGGAAATTCCCCGCCGCGCCGTTTGCCATGACAAGGGCGATGTCGTTGGTGGAAGTGTCCCCGTCAACGGTAAGCCGGTTAAAGGAACGGTTCACCGCCCGGCGAAGCGCCTTGTCCAGCGCCGGGGCGGACAAGGCGGCGTCTGTTGTGATAACGGCGATCATTGTCGCCATGTTCGGATGAATCATCCCCGAACCTTTTACCATTGCCCCGATACGGACAGGATTTCCCGGCGGCAGCGCAAACTCAAGCGCCCGCTGTTTTTTCCTGGTATCCGTGGTCATAATCGCCTCAAGCGCCTCGTCCGCCCCGTCCTCCCGAAGCCCCGCTGCAAGCGCTTCCATTGCCGCCTCGACGCGGTCAAGGGGAAGCGGCACGCCGATAACCCCGGTGGAGGCGACGGCGCATTCTTCCGGGGCAATGCCGAGCCGCATGGCGGCCAGCGCCGCCATGCGCCGGGCGGCGGCAAGCCCCCGCGCTCCGGTACAGGCGTTGGCGTTTCCCGAATTGGCGACAAGCGCCCGGATCCGGCCGCCGCTTTTTTCAAGGTGTTCCCCGGTAACAATAATGTTCGCCGCCTTGACAACATTGCGGGTAAAAACCGCCGCCGAGGTACAGGGCCTTTCGGAATACACCAGGGCCAGATCGCGCTTTTTCGCGCTTTCCTTGATTCCGGCCCGCAGGCCGCAGGCTTTAAACCCTTTTGGAGCGCAAATTCCGCCGTCCGGGATTGTGTTAAAAACACAGTCCGGTTCTGTCACAGCATTCATGTAAATCACCTAAAAAAGCGCCGGAAGGGCCTGAAGCCCGAGGGTCTCGTCAAAACCGGCGATAATGTTCATGTTTTGGACGGCCTGTCCGGCGGCCCCCTTTACCATATTGTCGATGGCCGAAACAACGATGAGGATACGGCCCCCCTGATCAAGATGAACGGAAATGTCGCAATAATTCGACTGGCGGACCCGGTTCGTGGCGGCGCAGATACCGGCGGGCAGTACCCTCACAAAGCGTTCATCCCGGTAAAAACCGGCGTACTGCCGCCGTATGACCTCTTCCCGCTCTACGATCTCAGCCGACTTGGGCCGGACCGCGGATGCCTCTCTGCCCGCCGAAGTCTCCGTACCCACTGCGCCTTCGGCAAGCTCCAGGTAAACCGTGGCGAGAATACCCCGGTTATACGGCCCCAGATGGGGCGTAAACACAAGCGGTACGGGCCGCCCTGCTATAACGGACAGGTTCCGGCTGATTTCCGGGGTATGCCGGTGCCCGCCTACCTTGTACGGGCTCACCGAGTCGGAACATTCCGGGAAATGCCATGCCCTGCCGGGCTCCCTGCCCGCTCCGGTAACCCCGGACACGGCGTCGGCGATAACGGCGGCGCCGGCGGCTATATGGGGACCCTTGCCCGCCAGGGCCGGATACGCGGCAAGGATAACCGCGGTCGGATAACAGCCGGGATTCCCGATAACGGCAGGCCCGGCGGCGGCGAGGGCCTTTGTCGTTTCCCGGTACAGCTCGGGAAGGCCGTAGACCGAGCGGCGGCGCAGATCCGGGTACAGCCATTCCCCGCCGTACCAGGCCCGGTACGTTTCCTCGTCGCCGCCAAAACGGAAGTCCGCGGAAAGGTCGATGTAGGAAACGCCCCGTTCAAGACAGGCCGCCGCGTAGGCTTCCCCGGCCCCCGAAGGCAGCGCCCCAAACACAATGTCCGACACGGCGATAACCGTTTCCGGATCTTCAAGAACGCCCGAAGCCGGACGGGAGTCGAACAGCTTGAAAAAATTCGGATATATATCCTCCATTCTCTGACCCCGGCAGCTTGTTGAAGCAAGAAAAATACGTCCGATTTCAGGATGCCCCGACAAAAGCCTGAGAAGTTCAGATCCGGTATATCCGGTAGCGCCTATAATCCCCGCGGTCATGTTTCTTTTTTGCATAAAAGCGCTTTCTTGTCAACGATGGTGATTTTGCGGTATACTGGGCTTATGAAAGCTTTTGCGGTTATCCTTTTTTCACTTGTCGTTTTTTCATCCTGTGTCACAGGCCCGGTGGAAATCACCAACGATATGAGCCCGGCCAAAATCATCCAAAAAGCCCAGGAAGCGTCCGACACCAATAAATACAAGGTCGCCCTGCTGTATTACGAAGCCCTCAAGGAACGTTACGGCGACCTGGAAGAGTACCTCTGCACCGCCGAATACGAGATAGCGTTTGTTCATTACAAGCAAAAAAAGTATCCGGAAGCCATGAGGGAATTTCAAAGCCTCCTTATCCGTTACGACGACGTGGACGCGGCGCTTTTGCCGCCTCACTTCAAGGTTCTTGCGGAAAAAATGATTTCAAGGCTTACGGAATTGGGATTTTAGGAGAACGAAAATGGTTGCAAAACGGAACGGGATGAAAACGGAACTGCGGGAAAAAATGCGGGGCGGGGATGGAACGGTTACCCTCGTTCATTTTACCGGCTGCGAAAACGAAAAACACCTCCGCCTTTTGGCCGAGCTTACCCTCCCTCCCGGCGCGTCTATCGGGAAGCACCGGCACGACGAAGAGACCGAGTATTTTCTGATAGCTTCCGGGAGCGGCGTTGTTGACGACGACGGCCGGGAAAGCCCCGTTTCGTCAGGCGATTTGATCGTCACCGGGGGCGGGGCGTCTCACGGCGTCAAAAACACCGGGAACATCCCCCTGGTCATGCACGCGATAATCATACCTTATTGAGGCAGAATGATCGCGTGTATTTTAAGGCCCTTTTCAGCGGCCGCCGTTTCCACCATTTCTTTCGAGACCGTCCCCCGCTGGCGTAAATGGGGCGGAGCGTCGCCGATAAGGATGATAAGCCGGGATTCGGCTTCCCAGGGGAAGCTTGTTCCTGCGTACAGGGCTTCGTACACCGCTTCGGGGATGTCCCGCCCGCCCCGTACCCGGATGCCGTTAAGGGCCGTCTGAAACCGGGAAAAGTCGCCGGTAAAGGCGATCCTCCGGGTTAAATATTCATCGTTGTAATCCTTGTAAAGCACCATACCAATGCGGAAACTTGAAAACGCCGGGAGCATATCCTTGAGCATGGGAATAAGAGAGCTTCGGACGGCGTCAATATCGTCCTTCATGGAACCGGTCGTATCGAGGCAGAGTACCAGATCAAGTGATTTTCCCCGCTCCGGCAAAAGCACTTCCCGAATCTTGTCCACAAGATCGGAGGGGCCCGTCGAATAGACCAGCATCCCGTCTTTGGCAATTTCCGCAAAAGCCGTAACCGTTTCTTTCATGTAGTTGTCTTCCGGGGGGCCGGGAAGCGGCTGCTGGGTAACGCTCAAGGTAAACGGATTGTCCCGGAACCGGCCCCGGTAATCGGCATAGGGCAGGGAAAATGTCCTGATATTGAGAAAAGTTCCATCGGTAATGTATACCTCGCCGTGCCGCGTATTCAGGTAACCAAAATTCAGTATGTACGGAATGTATATGTGGAAGGCCGCGCCCAGTTCGGGATGATTCTCCGGCGTTGAGTCGACAAGGGACCATATCTCGTCCGATTTGGGGATGGGCCGTCCGTCAAGTATGCGGATTTCGTCGCCGTTTACGGCGTTCCATTCCGGGGCGCGGTAAGCGTAGTTATCCAGCACCATAGCCGGATCCTTTGTCGACTCCGTCAACAGCACCGAGCCGATACCCGGTTTTTTCCGTATGTAAAGATGAAAGCCCCCGTCCGCCCGCTGTTCAGTGCGCATGTCTTCCGGAGTAATGCCAAGTTCCGTCTGCTGCGCCCCGGCCGGCGCGGCGGCGGCAAGCAAAAGAGGGCAAAGAAGGAAAAAACCACGAAAACGACGGTTCATCCTTCCATTATCGGAAATTTTTACCTTACTGACCATATGCGCGGAAGAAAGGATTTACCGCCAATGCGTGAATAAACGGGGAATTGCCGGATACTTGTACTTCCCGGGAAATTGTTATAGAATCGCAAAAGAATCGTAAACGTTTCAAAAGGGAATCGTAAGTGACCATAGAGCTTTCCGGACGGGAAAAAATCATCCTTGACAAACTCATCTCCGCGGGATCGGTGACGGTCACCGACATGGCCAAAGAGCTGGGGCTTTCCGAGGTGACTATCCGGGGAGACCTGAAAACCCTGGAAGACAAGGGATGGCTGAACCGGACCCGGGGCGGAGCCGCGCCGAGCCTGCACCGGGACCTCTTGGAACGGCAAAAGCTGCGGCCCGAAGAAAAAAACGCCATTGCCCGGCGGGCCGCGGAACTGGTCAGAGACGGGGACGTTATCATGATCGAGGCCGGAACGACAATTGCCCTGGTGGCAAAGTACCTTCAGGGCAGGCGGGATATCCACATTGTTACAAACTCGACCTTGGTTTTTTCCTACGCGCGGCTCAATCCCAATCTCCAGATCACCATGACCGGCGGCGAATTCCGCCGGGCGACGGAATCCCTGGTCGGGCCTATCGCCCTTGACACCATAAGCAGGCTCAACGTGCGGCTTGCCTTTGTGGGAACGGACGGCTTTTCCCTGGAACGGGGAATGACGACCCATCTGGTCGAGGGCGCGGAAATCGTCAAAGCGATGAAGCTCCGTACGGAAACAACGGTATTGCTCGCGGATTCAAGCAAGTCAGGCAGGGCGGGTTTTATCGGCGTACTGCCCCTTTCCAAAATGGATTTGATCATCACCGATAACGGACTGGACGGCGCCGTGGCGGAAGAACTTTCCGGCGCGGGAATTTCGATAGAAAGAGTGCCAATTTCAAAACTCGGTTAGTTTTGAAGGAACAAAAAGTTTAGGAATGAAGGAGAGATTATGGCCCATATTCTGATAATGCCCCGGCAGGGGAACACGGTGGAATCCTGCGTCATCCGGGAATGGAAGATAAAAGAAGGGGACACCGTACAGGAAGAGACCACAGCCGCCGTAGTAGAAACGGACAAGGCTACCTTCGAGGTGCCCGCCGGAGCGAAAGGGCAGATCCTCAAGATCCTCTACCACGACGGAGACGATGTTCCGGTTCTCAAGCCCATCGCGGTAATCGGCGCCGCCGGCGAAGACTGGCAGGCCGCGCTGGGCGGATCGGAAGCCGGCGCTGCCGGTCCGTCAAAACAGACGGCGGTTCCCGGCGCGGCACAGCCCGCGGCGGCCGGGACCGCCGTGGTACAAAGCCCGGCGGGGCGGTCCGCGCCGCCGGCGGGGTTCAGCTCTCCCCGGGCGCGAAACACCGCGGCGCGGGAAGGCGTGACGCTTGACGGCCTCGCCGGATCGGGCCCCGGCGGCCGGATCATTGAGCGGGATGTGTCTGCGGCCCTTGCCGGAAAGCCCTCGTTTACGGCGGCGGCAAAAGCCGCGGGGACGGCGGCCACGGCCCTTCCGGCGGCGGGAACCGGGCTCGGCGGCCGCATTACCCTCGCGGATACCGTCACGGCGACCGCCGCGCCTCCGTCAGGCGGGCGTGGGGCGATCGCCCCGGCGGACATTCCAGAATACGGCGAGGGAGCGGTTACCGAAACGCCGGTCAAGGGGATACGCAAACTTATCGCCGACCGTATGCTGGCATCCCTCGCGGAAAGCGCCCAGTTTACCCTCAACGCGGCGGCCCCGGCGGCGCGGCTCCAGGAACTGCGTAAACGGATGAAAGATTCCGCGGACAGCAGCCCGGAACTGGGACTGGCCCCGGTAACGGTAAACGATCTTGTCTTGTACGCCGTTTCCAGAGTACTGCCGTCCTATCCGTTCATGAACGCCCTTAAGACAGGCGATACCCTCAAAACCTTCGAGCGGGTTCACCTGGGCGTCGCGGTGGATACTCCGAGAGGGCTTATGGTGCCGGTAGTAAAAAACGCAAACCTTCTTTCCCTCAGGCAAATTTCTTCCGAGGCAAAGCGCCTTGCCGCCGCCTGCCAGAACGGATCGGCAAAACCCCATGAGCTTTCCGGCTCCACGTTTACGGTAACGAACCTGGGAAGCTTCGGAATATCGGGCTTTACCCCGGTGATCAACGCCCCGGAAGTGGCGATACTCGGTGTCTGCGGGATAGAACTGAAACCCGTAGAAGGGAAAAACGATCCGGACGGCATAAGCTTCGCACCCCATATCGGTTTCAGCCTTACCATTAACCACCAGGTTGTGGACGGCGCTCCGGCGGCGCGCTTTCTCAAAGCCCTGTGCCGGGCCGTGGCGGATTTGGATCTGCTGCTGGCGGCGGGGTAAAGGACGATTTATGTACGATACGGTGATAATCGGCGGGGGACCCGGCGGGTACCTCGCGGCGGAACGGCTGGGGCACGAAAAAAGAAAAGTCCTTTTGATCGAGGAAAAGTACCTGGGCGGGACCTGCCTGAACGTAGGCTGCATTCCCACAAAAACCCTGCTCAACTCGGCAAAGCAGTACATTCACGCGAAAGAGGCCGAAAAATTCGGCGTCAGGGCGGAGTCTGTTTCCTGGGACTGGGCGGCGATGCAGAACTGGAAAAATGAAGTTACCGGAAAGCTCCGCGACGGCATAGCGGGCCAGATGAAACGCTTCGGCGTAGATGTCGCCGAAGGCCGTGGCGGGATTGTTTGTGCTCCCCGGGGAAACGCCGGCGGCAGGGTGCGGGTAAAACTAAACTCAGGCGGAGAGGCCGAACACGAAACCAGGACGATCCTCGTCTGTACCGGATCGGTTCCTTCTTCCCCGCCGATTCCGGGCAGCAAAGATAATCCCCTTGTCGTTGATTCAACGGGACTACTTTCGGCAAAACAGGTTCCGAAAAAACTGGTCGTTATAGGCGGCGGGGTGATCGGCGTGGAATTCGCCGGTCTCTTTTCCGCTCTTGGTTCGGAAGTTACCGTCGTTGAAATGATGGATGAAATCGTCCCGTTCATGGACAGGGAACAGGCACCGCTTTTGCGCCGGGCGATGAAAACTTCAGGCGGAGGCGGCTCGGTGGATTTCCGGCTTGGGTGCAGGGTAGAAAGCGTCGAAGGCGGCATAGTGAATTATACGACAAAGGAAGGAATCCCGGAAAAAGCCCCGGGGGATCTTATTCTTATGGCGGCCGGCCGCCGTCCCGTGATTGAAGGCTGGGGCGCGAAAGACGCGGGTGTCGATACCGGCCCGAAAGGAGCGGCGGCGGACGACAGGATGCGGACAAACATTCCCGGCGTTTGGGCCGCCGGAGACATCACCGGAAAAAGCCTGCTTGCCCATTCGGCGTACCGCCAGGCGGAAATCGCCGTATCCGGCATCGCGGCCTGGCTCGACGGCGGAGATGTGCCGCCAAACCTGTGGCGGAGCCGCGCCGTTCCCTGGGCCGTCTACGGATTGCCGGAAGCGGCAGGGGTCGGCATGACCGAACAGGAAGCGGCGGCGGGAGGAATTTCCATCGTCAAGGCGAGCCTTCCCATGCGGGTGTCCGGCCGCTTTGCCGCGGAAAATACCTTTGCCGGCCAGGGCTCGGTAAAAGTTATCGCCGCCGCCGGAAACGACAGGCGCATTTTGGGGATTCACGCGGTCGGCGCCTACGCTTCGGAATTTATCTGGGGCGGCGCCGCCCTCATAGAACAGGAACTTCGCGTCGAAGACGTAAAGCAGCTTATCTTCCCCCACCCCACGGTATGTGAACTTATCCGTGACGCGGCTTGGGAACTATAAACAGAAGGAGTAACACTATGCCTAAATCACAGTTGGTCGATCCAAAAGATGTACGAAAGCCGGAGATTGTCAAAATTCCCGATATTCCGGTGAATCAGTATAAGAGCGACATCAAAAAAGAAATTGAAATGTACGGAAAAGATCATCTTGTCCGTATCTGGTACGACATGGTTACCATACGGGAATTTGAAACCATGCTCAACACGTTCAAGACCCAGGGTGCATGGCAGGGAATTGAATACAACCACAAGGGGCCGGCGCATCTTTCAATGGGCCAGGAATCCGCGGCTGTCGGCCAGTGCGTCAATCTGGGAATCGACGACTTTATTTTCGGAAGCCACCGGAGCCACGGGGAAATTCTCGCGAAATGTTATTCGTCGATCTGGCAGCTTTCCCGGGACAAAGCGGGCGAGAAAAAGCTTGAACAAATCATGAAAAACTTCCTGGACGGCGAAACCCTGCGTATCGCCGAAACCATTTCCTACAGCGGCATAAAAGACCTTGCCGAAAACTTTGTTCTGTACGGAACCCTTGCCGAAATCTTTGCCCGCAGGGCCGGTTTTAACCGGGGGCTCGGCGGATCGATGCACGCGTTCTTTACCCCGTTCGGTTCGATGCCCAACAACGCCATTGTCGGCGGTTCCGCGGATATCGCTACGGGGGCCGCCCTGTACAAGCGGATCAACAAAAAGCCCGGCATTGTGGCGGCGAACATCGGCGACGGTTCCATGGGCTGCGGCCCGGTATGGGAAGCGATGACCCTGGCGGCCATGGACCAGTACCGCAAGCTCTGGCCGAAAGAAGCCGGAGGAGCGCCGCCGATTCTCTACAATGTGTTCGACAACTTCTACGGCATGGGCGGCCAGACCCGCGGCGAGACGGAAGGCTACGATATTGTGGCAAGAATCGGCGCCGGGGTAAATCCCGAAAATATGCACGCCGAACGGGTAGACGGCCTTAACCCCCTGGCGGTTGCCGACGCCATTGCCCGAAAGAAAAAAATCCTTCTGGAAGGAAAGGGGCCGGTACTCCTTGACGTTATCACATACCGTTTTTCAGGCCATTCGCCCTCGGACGCATCAAGCTACCGCACCCCGGAAGAGCTTAAGCTTTGGCAGGATGTGGATGCCATTGAAAGTTACGCCTCGTATCTTGTCGACAACAAGCTTGCCGATAAAACCCGGCTTGACACATACCGCTCGGAAGTCAATTCCCGGCTGCTTGGCATAGTCAAGCTTGCCGTAGACGACACTGTTTCAAAGCGGATTGACGGAGCGTTCATCGAAAGCGTAATGTTCTCAAACAGCAAGTCGCCGAAACTGGACGACAGAACGCCGGAGCTTTTACAGCCTGTCGCAGAAAACGCCAGGGTAAAAGCCCTTGCGGGCAAGTCCCGCTTTGGCCTTGAAGCGGACGGCAGGCCTGTGTCGAAAAACAAAACATTCCAGTTCAGGGACGCGCTGTTTGAGGCAATGGTACACCGGTATGCGGAAGACCCGACCATGTCGGCCTGGGGTGAAGAAAACCGCGACTGGGGCGGGGCGTTTGCCGTGTACCGGGGACTTACCGAACTGGTCCCCTATCCCCGTCTTTTCAACAGTTCCATTTCCGAAGGCGCCATTGTCGGCGCGGGAGCCGGCTATGCCCTTTCCGGCGGCCGGGCTGTCGTAGAGCTTATGTACTGCGACTTTATGGGCCGCTCGGGGGACGAGCTTTTTAACCAGGCCGCGAAATGGCAGTCCATGTCCGCGGGGCTTCTTAAAATGCCGCTTGTAGTGCGGGTTTCGGTCGGCAACAAATACGGCGCCCAGCACAGCCAGGACTGGTCCGCCCTCGCCGGCTGCATTCCCGGCCTCAAGGCGTATTTCCCCACCACGCCCTACGACGCCAAAGCCATGCTTAACATGGCCCTGCGCGGCACGGATCCGGTTGTGTTCTTTGAAAGCCAGCTTTTGTACGACATGGGAGAACGTTTTGAAAAAGGCGGCGTTCCCGAAGGTTACTACGAAATCCCCGAAGGGGAACCGGCAATCCGCAGAACAGGCGGGGACATTACCATCGCCACCCTGGGAGCAACCCTTTACAAGGCGGTTGAAACGGCGGACAAGCTCAAGGCGGATTTCGGGATCGAAACGGAAGTTATCGACCTGCGGTTTGTGAATCCCCTCAATTATGAAAAAATTATCGAGTCGGTAAAAAAGACAGGCCGTATCGTTATTGTAAGTGACGCCGCCGAACGCGGTTCCTTTATACATACCGTGGCGAGTAATATCCAGACATTTGCCTTTGATTACCTTGACGCCCCGGTTACCGTTGTCGGCAGCCGCAACTGGATTACCCCGGCGGCGGAACTGGAAGAATTTTATTTCCCCCAGATAAGCTGGATAATCGACGCGATCCACGAGCGTGTATTGCCGCTGCCGGGCCATAAAAGTTCGACAGTGCAGACCAGCCTCGATCTTTTGCGGAGGAATAGACTGGGAGTATGAGGCCCGCCGCCGCCGCAAAGCGTGGCTTTCAACCGCGGACGACGCGGCGGCGGATACGGGACGAACGGAGTGACTGACAACCGCTTTGTACTGGATGTCAACGCCCTTATATACCTTCTCAAAAGCGATTCCGTGCCGGGGCCGGTTTACTCGTTCCGGGGAAAGGCGTTGTCAATCAGAGGTGGTCCGCCGGGGATGAACCATGGAACGGCGTCCGCGGGCAGACGAGGGATCGTCACCGGGAAGGTAAACGGAAGTTACCGGCCTATCGTATGTAACGCCTTGTTTATTATTTTCATTTCCTCGTTTTTAATGTCCTTTTTTGTAATAAAACCACGGGATGATTCGGTTATTTTCTTTTCAACAGCCAGATCGTCTGTTACTCCATCCAATAATATTGACGTGTACCTTCTATTCAGATACGAACCCGCTTGAGCCTCGTCTTCGTTTTCCCATCTGTGCATTTTTTTAATCCCGTTTTGATAATCCAAAATTCCATTTTCTGAATCATAAAGATATATCTTATCGAATTCGTCTTTTTCTTTATCGTATATTATTTCAATATAGTTTCCCGTAAAATCTTCTCTGAGTTTTTTGATATACTCCAGTTTTATTTTTTTATCATCGTCCATCACAACTGTCCAAAACAAGGATATAGGAAAAGCCTGATCTCCATGAT
>JAIRWM010000114.1 GCA_031268975.1 Treponema sp.
TACCCCGCAGACGTTTTCTTCTTGCGGCGGAAGACTCGCCGTCGACTTTTCGATCTTTCTGGCAGACATCCGGCGGCGCCGCCGGCCCCCGGCGTTCCCATTGATCAAGAATCTTCCCACAGTCCATACAAGAATAAACACTGAACCGCCCCGCCAAGTTACACCCGTCTCGCCGCGGCCACCCGGTATATAACCAAAACGCTTTTGCGTTTTGGATCGACATGGATGCCTCTTGCCGCCACGGATGGCGGCACCCGGTAAATGACCAAAACGTTCCCGCGTTTTGGATCGACATGGATGTCGCCTTGACTAAAATCGGTTTTCCCTGGAAAATCGCCCTATGGATTCGCTTGCGGTTGAACTTAACTCCATTTTAGACGGCACTGTCGCCGGAAGAATGTTATCCAATCTTGGGCGCCGGTTCTTTTTTCCCAAAGGGATTATTTCCCAGTCGGCGGAGGCAAAAAAAACCGCGCGGATAAACGCCACGATAGGGATGGCTTTTGAAAAAAACAGGCCGCTGATACTTTCCGCCATCGCTGAACGGCTTCCGGATTTAAAGCCGGAAGAATCGGTGGTTTACGCGCCGACGGCGGGTGTCGAAGAGTTCCGTCTGATCTGGAAAAAGCAGCTTGTCGAAAAAAACCCTTCCCTTGGCGGGCGGATCATTTCCGTTCCGGTAGTGGTTCCGGGTATTACGGCGGGGATTTCCTGTATCGCGGATCTGTTTCTGGACGAAGACCAGGTAATAATAGCCAGCGATCCCCGCTGGGATAACTACGATCTCATTTTTAAGGAACGGCGCGGCGGAAAAGTAAAACCAGCGGCGTTTTTTACGGGCGGGGGAATGGATCTGTCCGCCCTGAAAAAAGCGGTGCGGGAAGAGGCCCGGGCGGGGGCTGTCAGAATCATCCTCAACTTTCCCAATAATCCTTCCGGGTATACTCCCTCCAGAGCGGAGGCGGGATCAATCATAGGTGTGCTGGAAGACGCGGCCAAAGGAGGCGCCGACGTACTGGTTCTTTGCGACGACGCGTACTTCGGCCTGTTTTACGAAGAAGGAACGATGAAGGAGTCGCTTTTCGGTGTTCTTTCGGGGCTGCACAAAAATATTTTGGCCGTAAAAATTGACGGTCCGACGAAGGAAGATTATGTATGGGGTTTTAGGACCGCCTTTCTTACGTTTGGATCGGCGGGGCTTGCCGAGATTCAGTACGACGCCCTGGTTAAAAAGCTCATGGGGGCGATACGGTCATCGGTGTCCTGTTCCAGCACGGTTTCCCAGTATTTGACCTTAAAATCAATGAGCGATTCAAAGACGAAAAAGGAAAAACAGCGCTGTTTCAAGCTGCTTCAAAGCCGTTACCGGGCGGTCAAGCGGTTTATCACGGATAATCACAGTCCTTCGGGCCTGGAAGTGCTGCCGTTTAATTCCGGGTATTTTATGAGTTTTCGCTGTACCGGCCTCAGCGCGGAAACGCTCAGGCAGAAATTGCTTGAAAAAGGCATCGGAACCATCGCTTTGGGAGATTCGTACCTCAGGGTAACATTCGCTGCCGTGGACGAGGAAGAAATCGCGGACACCTACGGCACAATCTACCAGACCGCCGCGGAGATGTAACGCCCGCCGGAACCGTTCCGGATAGCCGGAACCATCCCGGATAATCCCGGCGGCTTGAGGTTTCGGACCGCCCGGCAGGTTTAATCAGCCCCCGACAAGAAGACGCCCCACGTTGGAGAGTTCGGACATTTGGGCGTAAAGGGGTACGTGGCCCCTTGAGTCTATTTTATCCGCTTCAACGAGTTTTACGAAAAGTTCGTTCACAAGATCTGCAAACACCTGAAGGTTTGAGGCGAAATTGTTCACCGCCATGTCCCTGAGTACCCTGTCCTGGCTCGAACTGTCGCCCCGGGCTATGCGGCCGCGCAGTCCGGGTATCAGTTCCCGCCGCACGAGCGCCACAAAATGGGCGGCGGCTATAATCTGCCGGTACAGTTCGTCCAGGTGGATGCCCTGATTCGTCCGTTCGGTAAGATCCTCAATTAAGTCCCAGGACTGATTATCGAAGGGAAGCTGAAGCAAGACCGGCCGGATAAACCGGTTTGAGATATTGGTACGATAATGCTCACCTATTCGTTCGACGAGCCTGGTGATGGAAGCGTCTTGAACCTGCATTTCTTCCATGATACCCCGATCCTGCTATATTTGCAAGCTCGCATATTGCTCCGCTAATGTATTTTTTTTTGTTTCCGAAAATATGGTATAGGAGAATGTTATGAGGGTTGCCAGCACTATGCCAAGTCTTGGTTACGCCATTACCGCCGTCCGCTCCGGCAGAACGGCCCTGCCGGTTTCCCCGGCAAGCTATATTTATTCCCATTTTGAGCATGTTTCGGGCGTTCCTGCCCCGGAAGGCACTCCGGGTGTGGCGATTACCAAGCTCAAGATACTGGATGTCCTTATTGATCAGCTTAGTCAGATAAAAAAACAGCCGGCCGCCGATATTTCCGGCGTTTCCCCGCCGGACGACCGCCTTGACGCCCTTATCAGCCGGTACGAAGGCCAGATAAAGGCCGCCAGGACGGCAAACAGCGCCATGCCCTACATTCCGGCTCCGCCTGTTCCATCCGGCCTTCTGTTCAGCATGACTCTCTAGTCCGCAACGGAAACGCTGCCGGCAACGCGGCTTCTTGTATATTTCACTTTTTTTCATTACACTAAAAACACAAAACTGGTTTCGAATGAGCAAAATTAAAGGAAACATGGAGTTATGATGAACGTAAGCGAACTAAAACATGCGGGTTTAAAGAAATGGGTTGATGAAGCCGCGGCTTTGATGGCCCCGGACGCTGTCGAGATCTGCGACGGATCGAAAGCCGAATACGACAAAATGATAAAAATTACCGTTGACGCGGGTCTTGCCACTGTTCTTTCGAAACGGCCGAACAGCTTTCTGTACCGGTCGGATCCCAGCGACGTGGCCCGCGTTGAAGGCCGTACCTATATTGCCAGCAAAAAAGAAGCCGACGCCGGCCCAACCAATAACTGGATAAACCCGGATGAGCTGAAAAAAACCATGACGGAACTGTACCGGAACAGCATGAAGGGCCGTACCATGTACGTCATTCCGTTTTCCATGGGGCCCGTCGGCTCGGATATAGCCAAAATCGGCGTGGAAATTACCGATAGCCCGTATGTTGTCGCCAATATGCACATTATGACCAGGGTAGGGGCAAAAGTGCTTGACGTTCTTGGAAGCGACGGCTTTTTTGTTCCCTGTTACCATTCGGTCGGGAAACCGCTGGGGCCCGGCGAAAAAGACAATGGTAAATGGCCCTGCGCCCCAATGGAACATAAATACATCAGCCACTTCCCCGAAACCAGGGAAATCTGGTCTTACGGATCAGGCTACGGCGGCAATGCCCTGCTCGGTAAAAAATGCCTGGCCCTCCGTATTGCCAGCGTGCTGGCCCGGGACGAGGGCTGGCTTGCCGAACACATGCTTATCCTCAAAATCACCAGCCCGTCAGGCGATGTAAAATACATTACCGGCGCGTTTCCCTCTGCCTGCGGCAAGACAAACCTTGCAATGCTTATCCCCACGCTGCCCGGCTGGAAAGTCCAGACCGTCGGCGACGATATTGCCTGGATGAAATTCGGCGCGGACGGCCGTCTGTACGCCATCAACCCCGAAGCGGGCTTTTTCGGCGTGGCTCCCGGTACCAACAACGAATCGAACTTTAACGCCATGGAATCGATCAAACAAAATACGATCTTCACAAACTGCGGTCTTACCGAAGACGGGGATATCTGGTGGGAACAGATTGGACACGGCGCTCCGGGAAAAGAAGTTGTTGACTGGAAGGGAAACAAAAAGCCCGCCCCCCGGACCGACAAAAGCCCCAAGGGTGAGGAAATCGCCCATCCGAACGCCCGGTTTACCGCCCCCGCCAGACAATGCCCGGTTATCGCCCAGGAATGGGAAGATCCGAAAGGCGTGCCCATAAGCGCGTTTCTCTTCGGCGGCCGGCGGCCCAGCACGATTCCTCTGGTAAACCAGAGCAAAAGCTGGATTCACGGGGTTTTTATGGGATCCATTACCGGCTCGGAAGTGACCGCCGCGGTTATTTCCGATCAGGTGGGACAGGTCCGCCGGGACCCCTTCGCCATGCTGCCTTTCTGCGGCTACCACATGGGCGATTACTTCAAACACTGGATTAAAATCGGCCAGAGCCACGACCAGTCCAAACTGCCGAAAATATTTTTCGTTAACTGGTTCCGCAAGGATTCTGACGGCAAATTCATGTGGCCCGGTTACGGGGAAAATTCCCGCGTGCTTGCCTGGATATTTGACCGCTGCGACGGCAAAGACAACTATGTGGAAACCGCCATCGGAAACCTGCCCAAACCGGACGCCATTGCCCGTCCGGAAGGGGTAAGCGAAGAAGCCATGAAGGAAATCTGCGCGGTGGATATTGAAGGCTGGAAAAAAGAAATAGCCGATGTCCGCAAGAACCATTATCCCAAGTTTGGCGACAAGCTTCCAAAAGAACTGTACGACGAGCTTGACGCCATTGAAAAACGGCTCAACGCCGGTTAAACTGTGACTATGACGGATGTGCACAACGACGCCCTGGACCTGGACGATTTTGATACGATCCTTTCTCCGGACATTGAATTTTCCGGCCTTCTTACGTTTGAAAAGTCTTTTTTGATACGGGGAAAGGTTTCCGGCGAGATCGCCGCCACCGGGCTCCTGGTAGTAGACGAGCAGGCGGTGGTGGAAGCGAATATACGGGCGGGGACGGTTATTATCCTTGGCTCGGTAAAGGGCAACATTGTCGCCGCCGAAAAGGTGGAGGTCACCTCCACCGGCAGGCTTACCGGCAATGTCGCCGCTCCGGATATCCACATGGAAACCGGACACTATTTTAACGGCCGCAGCACGATGACGGAAAAGAAACATCCCGAATGAACCTCTTTGCCCTGAAGCTCCCCTGTGGGCCGGCGGGCGGGTTCCTGGGTATCTTGTAAGCGCTGCATCGTCTACGAGGTTCGGTCTGCAAGGAAATTATTTAACTGTGGGGTTTGTTACCATGCTGTCTAAATATGACATTTTTGAACCGCCCCGAGGGGCGGGGTATCAAACCCCACTGCGAATGAAAAAAACGTTTCTCGTGTTCCCGGTTTTTTTTATTGCGTCCGCTCTTTTTGCCCAGCAGCGGCCCGACGCGCTGCGGGAGTACAGAAACGGCAATTTTGACCGGTCGGTGGAAATATGCCGGGAGGAAATCGTTTCCAATCCCGGTAACCTTGAATCCCATGTAGTGATCTGCTGGAGTCTTCTCGCCCTCAGGCGTTACGACGAGGCCCGGACTTTTGCCCTGGCCGGCGTGAATATAAGCCGCTACGATCCCCGGATCATCGAAATACTCGGGGAAGTGTATTATTTTCAGGGTTACAACAACGACGCCCTCCGGTATTTTCAGGAATACGCGAATCTCGCCCCGCAGGGGAGCAGAATCGATATGGTGTATTACTACATCGGGGAGCTTTTTATACGTCTTGGGAAATTTTATCACGCGGATATTGCCCTTTCTACCGCCGTGTATCATACGCCCCGGAACGCGAATTGGTGGGCGCGGCTCGCCTATGCCCGGGAAAGCGCCGGCGAATACGAAGAAGCGATAACCGCCTATGAAAGGGCCCTTTCGCTTAACGCCCAGCTTTCCGACGCCCGCAGGGGGCTTGAGCGGGCGCGGCAGAACAGCCGGTAACACGGCGGCATCCGTGTCTGCCGTGGAGCGGCCGGGCGTTTCCTTCTACACGCTTGGCTGTAAACTTAACCAGCTTGAAACCGAGTCGATCGCGGACGCTTTCGGCAAAGCGGGTTTTAATATTGTGCCCTGGGAATCCCGTTCACGCCGCGACATTCTTGTTTTCAATACCTGTACCGTTACATCCAAAGCAGAACAAAAAGCGCGGCGCGTTATACGCTGTGCCCTCAGGGAATCTGCCGCCGCGGTGATTGTCACCGGCTGTTACGCCCAGCTCGGGGCGGAAAAGATCGCCGCCCTTGAGGGGGAGGTACTGCGTCCGGCGGGAGTTCCCGGACGGCTTTTTGTCATTCCCGGCGGCGCCAAAGACTCGATCCTTGATCTGCCTTTTTTCCTTGCCGGACTGAGCCCCGGAGAAGGCGAACACGGCCGGGGGGATTCCGGCGGCCTTTGCCTGGCCGGGGGTATACGGCGCTGGTTTGAGACGTGGCGGACGGACGCCGGCCCCGCCGGGGAGCCGGGTTCGCCGCCGGCTGTGGGCCCGGTGCCGGCCGCAGGCCCGGCGCTTTCCGGCGCTTTCCGCTTTACGGCGGACGAGTTTTCTTTTCATTCCAGGGCATTCCTCAAGATTCAGGACGGCTGCGACCGCCGTTGCGCTTACTGCCGGGTTCCCCTGGCGCGGGGAAAAAGCCAAAGCCTTGATTCGACGGAAGTTCTCGCGCGGCTTGCGGCGCTGGAAAGCAGGAAGCAGGCGGAAGCGGTACTTACCGGGGTCAATATCGCCCAATACCGCTGTCCCGCGACAGGCAGAAACCTGGGGGAACTGCTTTGCTTTTTACTCAAGCATACTTCCTCTATTGCCCTGCGGCTTTCCTCTATCGAGGTTGAACCGGGTTTTTTTAATCCCGCGTTTCTTGACGCCGTTTCCTCAAGCCGCGTACGGCCGCACTTTCATCTTTCAGTACAGTCCGGCAGCGCCGCCGTTCTTGACGCGATGGGGAGGCCCTACAGCCCCCGGGACATACGGGAAAGCGCCGCCCTGCTCAGAAACGTAAAGGGAGACCCGTTTCTCGGCTGTGACATAATTACCGGTTTTCCCGGAGAATCCCCGGAAGATTTTGAAAAAACCCGCGGTTTGTGCGGGGATATCGGGTTTGCCTGGATTCACGGCTTTCCCTATTCACCCCGGCCGGGAACCACCGCGTATGTTCTTGGAAACAGGGTAAGCGAGGCTGAATCCGGCAAACGACTTAAAACGCTTATGGAAATTTCCCGGAACGGAAGGAAGGCGTATGTGCGGCGCTGGATAGGCAAAACCGTGGACGCCGTGGCGGAGACAAAAAAGTTCCCCTTTTTGAATGTATTGACCGATAATTATTTGAGGCTTTGTATCCCGGAGGGAACCGTAAACCCGTCCGGGCGGGGGAACCTCCGGAGCGGCGGCTTTCGGGAAGAAACCGCCGCTCCGGTTCCGGGATCGGCGCTAAAGTGCCGCATAACGCCTCTGGACCAACAGTATGGCGGTTTTGACGCCTCGGGAGAAATTGGCACATGAAAAACAGAAGACCGGCGTTTTTAGTCGTCTTTGCCGCGGCCGCCTGTACGTTTTTGGGCGCCGAAAACATCAAGCCGTTTGTCATGCCGTCTGCCAGGGCGGCGGGCTTCGGCGGCATACACGCCGCGCAGGGTGATGATTTTTCATCGTTGTTTTCCAATCCCGCTTCTTTTGCCGGTATTGAAAGGCAGTTCAGCGCGGCGGAAATTTCCATCAGCCTGTACGGCCCGGTATTTGAAATGCTCGATCTCGCGGTACATTCTTCGGGGCCTGTCGACATCACTTCGCTGATCGCTTCCGGCGATTTTGCCGCCGGTTTTGACATGGGCGGCCCCGTTGCCCTTGGCTGGGTGGGCGGCGGACTCGGTTTCGGTATTTTTAACCGGACGTACGCGGACGCCGTGGTAGACCCGTCCCTCCTCCTGCTGCGGCCTGCGGTATCCGAAGAAGTACTCCTTTTGGGAGGCTATTCCTTTCCTGTTTTCAAAAAGCGGGATCACCGGCTGGATGTTGGTTTTTTGGGTAAGGCCTATTACCGGGGAACGCTTAACCTTGAATCATCAATAACTGATATTGCCGATATGTTCAGCGGCGTATCTTCACGGCCCTTTGAAACCCATTTCGGCGTGGGCCTTGACCTGGGTATAAAGTATACCTTTGCCGGAAAGCTCAGTTTCGCGGCGGCCGGGTACGACGTTTTTTCTCCCGCCCTGGTTACCCGGTACGCCTCTTTTTCGGACTACGGCGGCGGGGGCAGTCAGGATTACGCGACCGTTACGCCGCGTCTTGCACTGGGAGCGTTATACAAAATACAAAATGATTTTCTTGACCGGTATGTGTCCGATTTTATTGTCATGCTTGATTACCGGGACATTCTGGATCCGTTTACCGCCTCAAGCCCCAGGAATCCCCTGCTCAATATCGGTTTCGGGCTGGAAGTAAAACTGCTTCGCGTGCTCAGCGTCCGCGCCGGCGCGGCGGACGCCCTTCCGTCCTTTGGCTTCGGTATTGACATGAAAATACTCCAGTTTGATTTTGCCGTGCGCGGAAAAGAAATGGGATCCGATCCGGGAAAACAGTCCGTGTACGCCGTTGACCTGGGCCTTTTGTTCCGCTACTGAGGCCGGGCCCCGGCGGATACTCCGTCCGGTGTTCTAAACGTGACCCATACATAAAGAAGAATTTGACCACCAAGCCGTCCAGGGACGGCGGGACTCGTCAGACCTATGGTCTGCGGGCACACCGACGTTTGCTTTCAAGTACTGCGAAGCTGCCAAAAAGCCGAAGAATTTTTTACCGCAACGTCGAAAAAGTCGAAGAAGGAAGAGAAAACTCCAGCTTTGTACCGTAACTTCTTCGCCTTCTGCGACTTCGCGGTTAAATTTCTTCCTCTTCCTCTCCTTCGTGCCCTTAGTGGTGGAATTTTTCCTGAAAACGGCTTGCCAAGCGTTGTTTTATGGGTCAAGTTTAGCCCGGCGGCGGGGGGCGAAACTACACCGCTTTCAGGGAGTTAATATCCTCAACCACCGTCTGGCCCGATGTGAGCAGGGCGGCGGCGGCCTCCCTGATGGAGGATATGAGGCTGTTTATCTCGTTCAGGGATTCCAAAACCTGACTGCCCCCGGCATTCTGGGCATCCATGGCGTCCTTGATATGGAGTTCCTCTTTTTTAACGGC
>JAIRWM010000096.1 GCA_031268975.1 Treponema sp.
CGGGTACATTTGGCGGAAAGGATAAAAAAGGTGGTCTCCATTCCGGTAGGCGCCGTGGGGGTACTGCGTGATCCCGCATTCTGCGAAACCCTGATTGGGGAAGGCCGGGTTGATCTAATCTATATAGGCAGGGGCCTGATCGCCGACCCCTATTGGCCGGAAAAAGCACGAAAAGGCAGGGCGGACGAAATACGTCCCTGCCTTTCCTGTAGTGACGGATGTGCATATCGAATGTCCGGTACCGCCTGTGCTGTGGGTTGCGCCATCAATCCCATGGCAGGCAGGGAGTTTGACATTGGTCCCGTGGTAAAAACTGAAAAGCCCAAAAAAGTCGTGGTGATTGGCGGAGGGCCGGGAGGCATGCAGGCGGCAATAACCGCCGCCGTCCGGGGGCACGCCGTTACCCTGCTGGAAAAAAATCCGGAACTCGGCGGCCAATTAAACCTCGCATCCGTAGCGCCGGACAAGCACCGGATTAAATCCTACCAGGATTGGCTTGCCGGTGAAATGCAGAGGCAGGGAGTTTCGGTTACGTTAAACCGGGAGGCCGATGTAAACGTGATTGACGAGTTAAACCCGGATGCCGTTATCGCGGCAACGGGCGCCGTGCCGGTTAGCTCGATCCCCGTGCCGGGCCTGGAGCATACCGTTCAGGCATGGGACATACTGAAGGGCACGGTTACGCCCCCCTCCGGGGGCCGGGTAACGATTATCGGCGGCGGCATTGTGGGCTGTGAAGTCGCGGAATATCTCCTGGAATACGTCAGCGCCATAACGATTATCGAAATGCTTCCCGATATAGCAAATGGGCTGGAAACAATTCACAAACTGGATTTAACAGCCTGTCTCAAGGCCAATAACGTGGCGGTTGAAACAAGGGCTTCCGTACAGGCGGTGGAAGCGAAGGCCGTTACCTATCGCAAAGACGGCGTCGATAAAAAGATACCGGCCGACATGATTGTCCTGGCCGTCGGGCAGACGCCTTCGGGCGGGCAGCTGATCCGGCAGCTAAAGGAAAAAGAGTATGAAGTGATAGTCATTGGCGACGCCCAAAAACCCGCCAAAATTATCGACGCTACCATGGGAGGACTCTTTGCGGGATTAAACATCTAAAATGGGGGCTATTTTCCGGGGAAAACACGGCGTTTTCTCCGGAAAAACGGAGGAGTATATCGGAACAAACTATATCCCTGTCAGAGACAACGAATTCGACGTATGGTTCAAAAACCTGCATCAATACGTTGTGCAAAAAACCACCGGCGGCTACCCCCTGTGTGGATCCGTAAAATACCGGTCCGACGCTTCCATCCGCTCCAGTACGCTGTCAAACGCGCCGGTTTCGAAGGCAAGGTCCAGGACGGTAAAGCGGACCCGTATCGTCTGGGCGTTTTCCGCCGCCGCTATGATCCGCGCTTTGGAAAGCCCCGTTTCGGCCGGCTTTACCGGGCATCCGGCTTTTTCAAGCATGCGGTAAATTTCAGCGTAGGGAGGAAGCTGTTCAAAAACGGCGGCTTTTATATCGTCCCAGAGATCAAGAAGGCCCTCTTCGATTTGTACCGCGCTTTTGCTTCCCGGTTCAATAAATTTTTCCCTTGAGGTTTTAAGGATGGACGGAAGCGCGTTTTCAAGACCGCCCCACATCCGGCGTATTTGGCTTTCCCGTTCGGGCCAGCTTTGACGCGGGGCGGAACGGGAAGGCTTTTCCCGGAAAAGACATTCGGTAAAGGCGGCCGCGGCAAGGAGGCCGGAGGCAACCTTGTGGCCGTGGGTTACCGTCCGCCCGCCTGCCCTGAGGTTCTGCATTTCCCAGACATGGCTCCACATATGTTCGCAGCCGGAAACCGGCCGGGAATTTTTCATGTGCTGCATGGCAAGGCCGGTTATTCCCAGCGCTTCAAAGAGGATTTTAACCGCGTTTCTGTCGCCCTTTACCGCGTCAAGCGAATGCCGCAGATTGTCTTTAAGCGGCAGCTGAACCATCGCCCAGGCCGTGTCATCAATTTTCTGGGAACCCGGAACAAGCCCGCCTTTCCCGTCAAGGGAAAAAGCCCTGTCCGCGATGATCCAGTCGCTTCCGGCGGTAAGCTTTCCGGCAAGATCGCCGAACCCCGATGACGACAGATACGACGGCGCGGCGGCAAGCACGGAACTGTCCGCCGCCACAGCCAGCGGCGCGGGGCAGGAAAACGTCTGCTTGAAGCCATTGTCCACAAGCGCCGCTCCGTAAGCGGTATAGCCGTCGACGGAAGCGGCGGTGGGAACACACAGGTAGGGCAGGTCAAGCTCGGAAGACGTCCTTTTTACCAGGTCGTTAAGGGTTCCCGAACCGGTAACGACGGGAACGGGTTTTCCGGCCTTTTCGATTTCGGCTTTCAGCGTTTCCACATGGCGGTATTCGGCGTGAATTTCCTTTCCCCCGAATATAAAATTCCCCGCGGTGGAAATTCCCCCCGCCCCCAGCGCTTCCAGTACCGCCTGCCCCGCCGCGGCAAACGTATTTTCATCGGCAACGGTAAAAACCGGCCGGCCGGGAAAGTGCTGTTCGAGAATCCGGGGAATTTCCGGGATAAGCCCGTCCCTGACCGCCAAATATTTTGTGTCTGCCGCGGCCGCAAGCCATTCGTCAATGGCGGCTTTTTTTTCGCTCACGGTTTACTTACCTTCGTGATTACGATAAAGTACATATGTAAAAGTATAATCCAAGGAGACATCATGGCAATAGCTTTGTCGGTAAAACAGGCGCTTTCATCTTCTTCAATGATCCGGAAAATGTTTGAAGAGGGCGCCGAACTCAAAAAAAAATACGGCAAGGTATTTGATTTTTCCATTGGGAATCCCGATCTCCAGCCGCCTCCGGCTTTTCACCGGGTTTTTGAGGAACTTGCCGCAGACGATGCCCGTGGAAAATCTCCCGGTTCCCACGGCTACATGCCCAACGCGGGCTACGGCGATGTCAGGGAGGCGCTGGCGAAAAAAGCCTCGGCTGAGCAGGGCTGCCGTGTCCCCCCGTCCCATATTGTCATGGCGGCCGGCGCGGCGGGGGGCCTTAATGTCGTCTGTAAAAGCATACTTAACCGCGGGGACGAGGTTCTGGTTTCAACGCCGTACTTTATGGAATACAAGTCCTATGTTTCAAACCACGGCGGCGTTCTTGTGGAAGTCCCCGCTCTGCGAAACTTCAACCTGGATATCGGAGCTTTTGAAAAAGCCCTTTCCGGCAAAACCGCCGCAGTGATTATCAATTCCCCGCATAATCCTACCGGTATTGTGTATCCGCAAAGCGATATTGCCGCCCTGGCGGAACTTCTGCGCAAGCACGGTGAAAAAACGGGCCGTTATCCGTATCTTGTGGCGGATGAGCCGTACCGGGAAATAGCTTACGGAGTTACGGTTCCGCCGGTACTTTGCGCGTATGAAAATTCGATAGTGGTTACGTCGTATTCAAAAAGCCTGTCCCTTCCGGGCGAAAGAATAGGGTACATAGCGCTGAGCCCCGGCGCCGGGGACGCGGAAGAACTTCTTGCCGCGCTGATTTACGCCACAAGGGTTCTGGGCTTTGTCAACGCGCCCGCGCTGATGCAGCGCATTGTCGCAAGGCTCACCGGGGAAAAGGTGGCGGTCGACGTATACAAAAAACGGCGGGACACGTTTATGAAAGTTCTTGACGCCGCCGGTATTGAGTACATTGAACCGCAGGGCGCTTTTTACCTGTTTTGTAAAGTCCCCGCACAAACCCAGCCGGGCGCAGACGGCGGCGCCGCAGACGACGACAGCGCCGCAGGCGACGACAAGGCGTTTTCGGAATGCCTGAAAAAGCGCCTTATTCTCGGCGTGCCCGGAAGCGGCTTCAGGGCGCCGGGCTGGATACGCTTCGCCTACTGTGTGGACGAAAACCACATTGCCTCGTCCGCCGGGGCTTTTAAGGAAGCTGCGGCGGACTGGCGCGCCGCTAGTCCTGTGTAACGCTGAGCCTGTAGGAACCCCTGGGGTATTCCAGCACATGAACGCGGATAAGGTACGATCCCGGAGACAGGGTTCTGTTTATTCTGGACGAATAGCTGTCGCCGTAGTCGTCATTTTCGACGATAAGATCGCCCGCCCCGTTGTACAAATTCAGGACGGTGTCAAGATCGCTGTATTCCTGTCCCCACGCGCGGATCGTATAGGTCCCCCGTGAATTTACGGTGAACCGTACCCAGTCCATGTCGTCCTCTGTCGTGAAGCTGCGGATCTGTTCTTCGCCGATTGATATGGATTTCGCGTCTCCCGGATCATCGTCCGGTTCATATGCGTCGGCCTGATTCGGTTCCCGCAGTTCGCAGCGCAGTGTGTATTCGCCGGGCTCATAGGCGGTAACCTTGAGATAATAGGTCCCCGCCGCGACAGGAAGCGAGATCACGGCGTTGTTGTAGTCCCCGGAATCGTCATCGGACGTCAGCATTCTCCCGTTTTGGTCGAATAATTCCAGGTATGTATCAATATCCCCTTCGGTACCGGCGTCAAACCGGCCGTTTTTGAGAACAAGCCGGTACCAGTCCTCTTCGTCTTCGGAAAGGATATACCCCGTTACAGACGTTTCTGTTGAAATCGGGAAAGCCGTATTCATGGTATCGTTCGGTTCCATGTCTTTATCGGGAGCATCGGAAAAATGCGCCCGTATGCCGTATGATCCTGTCTCGCTTTCCGAATAGCCGTTCGCCCGTACAATATAGCGGCTGCCCCTTTTGGCGACAATGCCGACCCGTGCGTTAATGTCGAATGTGTCGTCGTTCGAGGTAATCTCGCGCAGCGAGCCGGGCCCGCGGGAAGCGTCGTAAAGGGTCAACATGGTGTCCGTTTCGCCTGATGTTTCCACAACAAGGAAACCGTCTTCTTCACAGTTGATCTCAAACCAGTCTTCGTCACCGGCGTAAAGACTCCGGTACATTTCCGCTCCTCCCGGTTCAAGGAAAACCGGCTGTTCCGCGCTGTCCGGTTCAAACGCGTCCCATTGACCGGGAGAACCGGTAAGCAGACTGATTATCCGGGCTCTGGGAAAATCCGTTGTCCAGACGGAGGCGACTTCGGCGCCGTCTCTCTTGATGAGCCGTGTGTAGACCCGTACCGTGGAACCAAGTTCCAGAACGGAGCATTGCAGGGTATAGTCGGGCCTGCCGGAGGCCCCGTGGAGTACCGTGATTCCCTGGTTGCCGATACCGGAACTGAGGAACGTAAGGATCGTCTCGGTCCAGTAAACACCGAACGGCAAACCGGTCGACGATCCGTCGCCCCGGATACTGCCGCCGCCTGAGGTTTTAAGGAATTCCCGGATGGAAGACGCGGTTTTTGCCGCTTCCACGTCAAGTTCCGTAATGGAAAGCGGCGCTTCCTGGCAAAAGCCGTTCAGGGAAAAACCGATCAGCGCCAGAACCGCAGGGATAAGCTTTTTTCCGTTCATGAGTGCCTCCTTATCTATTGCGCCGCTTTAAGCAGCGCCGCCGCCTGGGCCGCGGAAAGCCCTTCTGTATTTTCCCGCGTCGCAATGTTCCGTACCGTAATGCCGCCATTGCCGGGTATAACCGCCCAGGCTATTCCTTTTTTTTCAGCCAGTACAAACTGCTGGCTGAGCTTTTTTGGTTCAAGAAAAACATCGCAGGGAATGTTTTCCGCCCGGAAAATTTCCGCAAGCGCCTGTAAGCGGCCCGATTCTTCCGCGCTTTGGCAGACTATGGCCGCCCTGGTCCAGGTTCCCCCGGCGGAGGCGGTTCCCAGCTCTTCAAGGGCCGCCTGGAGGCGGTCAAGCCCGATCGACGATCCGACGCCAGGAAGAAGTTCTTTCGAATAAAGGCCGGTAAGATTGTCGTAGCGGCCGCCGGAACAAACGGAGCCGATACCGGGAAGTTCTTTAAGGAACGTTTCGTAAACGATCCCGGTATAGTAGTCAAGGCCCCGGGTGATGGCCGGGTCAAGGATAAACGTTTCCGCGGTTCCCGTATCGTTCATGAATGTACGGATATCCGCCAGCCGATCCGTGTCGGGACCTTTGCCCGCGAAACCGGAAAGGGCCGCCAGGGTTTCCTCGAATGTCTGTCCCGGTTTCGCGCTCCCCAAAAATTCCATGATGCTCCGGGCGCTTTCGGATCCTGCCGCCTGGGCAATCTGGGCCGCCGTCTGGTCTTCCCCGATTTTCGCGAGCTTGTCCACCCGCCGCAGTATCTCCACGGATTTGTCCCGGACGCCGATTTTTTCGAGGAAGCGGTTAAAAAGCCCCCGGTGGCTGAGCCGGATGGAAAGCTCCCCGGCCCCTATGGCTTTAAGGGTGTTTCGCATCATTAAAAGGATTTCAAAATCGGCCGCGGCGCAGTCGCTCCCGACAATGTCAAAATCACACTGGGTAAATTCC
This sequence comes from Treponema sp., assembly GCA_031268975.1. Taxonomy (GTDB): domain Bacteria; phylum Spirochaetota; class Spirochaetia; order Treponematales; family Breznakiellaceae; genus JAIROH01. Next base: position 6,383 of record JAIRWM010000096.1, read on the forward strand.
CGGTAGCGGCCCCGCTGGGTGTTTTCACCCCGCCACACCTTGGCGATATGATAGCGCTTGAACGGGAATGATATTTCCGAACGATGCTCCGCCACAAAGCGGGCAAACGGAACGGTAAGATCGAAACGGAGAGCCACGTCCCTGCCGCCGTGATCCGAAAAACGGTACACCTGCTTTTCCGTTTCGCCGCCGCCTTTTCCCAGCAATATGTCGGCGTATTCCAGCGCCGGGGTGTCTATGGGAACAAAGCCGAATAAACGGAACGATTTTTCAATTTTTTCCACCAGACGGCGGCGGGAGCTTTCCTGGGGCGGGAGAAAATCCCGGAACCCCTTGAGGACTTTTGGTTCTATCATTTTTGGGCCTGTACCGGCGTACTGCGTGTATTGAGCCAGTAATCGTCTATGATCTCAACCAATTCGGGACTGTATGAAAGGCCGGAAACCGTGCGGACAATTCCCTGGGGCAGTTGAACCGCGGTTTCTATAATGCCCGCCGCGGATATCCGGTACTTTTGAAAGAAAAATTGATAGGCGACGCCCGCTTCCGTTTTCCGTATCGGCGCTCCCGAGGCTTCCAGATGTTCCACGACCTTGCTGCTCAGGTTAACCACCTGAATACGCCGCGACGCGGTCCCGGGCTCCATAATTGTGGCGTACATATTGTAACCGAGAATTTTCGACGTTTCCGGGGTAACGTGGATCATCGTTTTGCTGTAATCTTCGTACTGGAAACGAAGCCGCTCCTGCTGTTCCAGGAACGATCCCAATATAACCACCATTTCGTCCGGGGTGGATTTAAAATCCACCACAAGCAGGCCGACGTTTTCCCTGTTTTTCATTTGGCCGACGGTGGAAAGGGTACAGCGGATAAAGAATTTGAGCGGCTCGGCGCGGCCGTCGGGATTAAAGGCGATGGACAGGCCGACAATACCGTTTAAGTACCGCTGGAAAAAAGTAAGTTCCTGTTTTGAAAGCGAGGCAAGAAAAAGGGAACGTTTAAAACCAAGCTGGAACGGTACGCACAGGATCACATAATCGTCGATTTTGAGGGAACAGTGGCTTCTGTCCACACCCAGCTTCGCCAGGGCATACTGACTGCACGCAATGCTTTGTTCGCCAAAGCGTGCCACATACTGTGCCGGACCTGTCGGCGCGTTTGCCATTTCGTTCTCCCCTAAAAAATCAGGCTCTGTCGCGTGAGGACATTCGGAACCTCAGCGGTCATTTTCCCTTATTTGCGCATTTTTTTCAACCGGGGAAGCCGTCTCCGCCCGCGCCGCCGGCTGTGGGAGAACATTTCCGGACCGGTTAAAACACGTCTTCAAGCCTGATTCCCTGACCGGACGAAATGTCGTTTTTCGCCTGTTTCCCGGTAATCAACTCCGCCCATTTCGGGGAAAGACCCGGCCGCAGCGTTTTTTCGGTGCGCAGAACGGCAACGTTGTCCCCGGTGATCGTATCACCCTTTTTAACGGCCCTCAGCGCGTGGACGCTTCTCCGTGTCCGCTCATAGTTTGCTTTTTCACAGGCCGCAAGCCGTTTGACGCCGTCCCCAAGGACCTTTTCCACGGTTTCCGCCCCGTAAACCGCCGCGATTTCGGCGGCGGCGGCCCCTTTTTCCATGGCAAAGGTCCTGCGCAGGGTTTTTACCATGGCGGCAAAGTCCCCGGGCGGCAGGGCAATCGGATCGTCCAGTCCGGGATCGGTACGGGAAAGGCAGAAATGTTTTTCGATGACGGCGGCGCCCAGGGACTGGGCCAACACCGGGACCAATACCGGATCCAGGCTGTGATCGCTTACCCCGGCCCCGCAGCCGAAAATACCGCTCAACAGGGGGATAACCCGCAGATTGTATTCCTCCGCCGGGGCCGGATACGCGGTAACGCAGTG
>JAIRWM010000107.1 GCA_031268975.1 Treponema sp.
CTTTCATCGAAAACCCCATACAACCCTCCGATCCCTCCATCGGCTGGGTTTATTTGGGTAAGATTTTTATTTTGAGGCATGGTTCCTTTTGGGTAAGATTTTTTATGAGGCAATGCGCTCCCTGTGAAGACGCCGCGTAATTTGGTATACTTTGGCGGCGCGCCCTGCGGCTTGGCGGGGATAAACGCGCCAGCACGGTATAGGGGACGTTAATGACCGGAGAAGAACTGCTGCAAAAAATCGCCGAAAGACCGGCGCGGCTGCTGTTTGACAGGCTTTACGGAAACACAGACGCCGAAGCGGGAATCCGCCGGTATGTTTCGCTTGTTACCGGCCTGCTTTCGCAGGACGCCTTTCCCCGGAAAAATTTCCCGGAAACCGCCGGGGACCTGCGGCTTTTTACCGCCGCGGGCAGGACTGAACTTGGGGGCAACCACACAGACCACAACCGGGGCAGGGTGCTGGCGGCCTCAATTCAGATGGACACGGCGGCTGTTGTCGCGCCCCGCTGCGACAGCCGGGTATTTTTTCGTTCAATCGGGTATCCCGATGTTGTTGTAGACCTTGCGGTAAACGGCGGCATGGACCTTGCGCCCAGGGAAACGGAAAAGGGAACAACAGAAGCGCTTGTCCGGGGCATTGCCGCGGAATTCGCCGCAAGGGGCGTCAGGGTCGGCGGTTTTACGGCAAACGCCGATTCCACGGTATTGCCGGGATCGGGGCTTTCTTCTTCCGCCTCGGTGGAAGTCCTGCTTTGCCGGATATTCGACAGTCTTTTCGGGGGCGGCAGGCGCGGGGCGCTGGAAATCGCCCGGATCGGGCAAAAAGCGGAAAACGTTTACTTTGGAAAACCCTGCGGCCTTATGGATCAGGCAGCCTGCGCGTACGGGGGGGTAGTGGCCCTGGATTTTGCCAGGCCGGAAGACCCCCTGGTAAAGCGGATAGATGTTGATCTTGCGGGGGCCGGATACACCCTGTGCGTGGTAAACACCGGGGGCAGCCACGCCGGTCTGACGCCCGATTACGCCGCCATACCCGCCGAAATGAAATCCGTGGCGGCTTTTTTCGGCAAGGAAACACTAAGCGAATGTGATGAAGAGGCGGTGGAAGCCAGGGCCGCGGATATCAGAAAAAGTCTGGGTGACAGGGCGCTGCTGCGGGCGTTTCATTTTTTTGACGAAAACCAGCGCGGCCCGGCCATGCTGTGCGCCCTGGAAAAACTCTCTGCGGCCGGCAGCCCCGCCTCAAGGCAGGACGCCATGAAAACGTACCTGAAGCTGGTAAACGAGTCGGGGAACTCGTCCTGGGAACTGCTCCAGAATGTGTACTCAACCCAAAATGTAAAGGAACAGGGAATCGCCGTCGCCCTGGCCCTTACCCGGGACTTCCTTCGCTCGGAAGCTTCCGCTCCCGGCGCGTGCAGGGTTCACGGCGGGGGCTTTGCCGGAACGATACAGGCCTACATCCCCGCCCCCGCCCTTGACGGCTACCGCGGTCTGATGGACGGCGTTTTCGGCCCCGGCTCGGTAACGCCCCTGCGGATACGGCCTGTCGGCGCGGAAGAACTAATCCTGTAGGGCCGAAAGCCCCGCTCCAATCGCCGTAGTGTATTCGGCGTCTTCCGGGTACTCAAAGGTGACGCGGTACAGTTCCGTTATCATGTTCAGTACTTTTTTGCCGATTTGGTTGCCGCTGCCGTTCCCCGTAACAACGACACGGTCGGTATTCCTGCTTTTTGCGGCAAACACCGAAAGCATCCCGATAACCTGGTACACCATGTTTACAATGCCCAGCGCTATGTCTTCGTTCCGCGCGGTGTCCAGCATTTTGCCGAAGTTCGCCGCGGTGGATTCCCCGTTGAGAAAACTCAGCCCGCTTCCCATAATGTCTTCCAGAAGCAAATCCACCTGGTTAAGTCTTCCCTGTTCCGCCAGGGCCATAATGCCGTTAAAGTCCGAAGTGGAAAGAAGCTTTTTCGCCAGTCCCAGAATGGTGCCGCCTCCGACGCCTGAACCGCCCATGTGGGAAATGTGATCTTTTCGGGCGTCGACGATGGCTGTCCCGGTTCCAATATTGGCAATAACGATATTGTCCCGGCCGGCAAGGAACATTCCCCCGATACCGATAGATTCAAATTCTCCGGTCTTGCCGGTGGAAATGCCGAAAAGCTCATCCTCTATCTTTATGGCCCCGGCGCCGGTTATCATAATCTTCCGTATTTGGTTCATTTTAACGCCGTTTTCCACGATCATTTTGCCGAAAGCGCCTGTTGCGGAAGTTACCGCGTCCGCGGCCTTTGTTTTTGTTTTGTGGATTACTTCGCCGTTTTCAATGCAAACGGCCTTTGTCGTGGTACTGCCGATATCAATGCCTATTATCATTTTTCCCATCTGCGTTCTTTTCGCTATGGTAGAAATTTTCAGGAAAAATTTCTACCATGTCGCAAGGTATATATCAAGGAGTTTACGGTGCCCGTCAAATGGATAGTGCTTGGTCTTGCGGTACTCATGTACAGCATGATAGTTATTTTCCCGGACAAAAAGTCCTGGAGCGCCTGCGGGGCGGCAATTCTTATGATTATCATCCGATCCTTTACCCCGGCAGACAGTTTTTTCAGCCTGATTAAAGAAGCGGGGACGGTGCTTATCAACTGGGACGTGTTGATGATTTTTGTGGGGAGCCTTGTAATCGCGGAACTTTTTATTTATTCCCGGGCCCCGGCGGTTGTCGCCGATTCCCTTGTTTCCATAAGCCCCAATGTAGGGGTCGCCATGGTGCTTATTCTTGTTATGACCGGGATAATCAGCGCCTTTGTGGAAAATGTCGCCACCGTTCTGGTTATGGCCCCGATTGCCCTTGCCCTGTGCAACAAGCTTAAAATTAACCCCGCGTATTTTATGGTGGGCCTCGCGGTTATGGCAAATCTCCAGGGAACGGCCACTCTGGTAGGGGATCCGCCGTCGATGATCTTCGCCGACTACGCAAAGTACGGCTTTAACGATTTTTTTGTATTCAGGGGCAAACCTTCGATTTTCTTTGCCGTCCAGGCCGGGATGATCATCGGGGCGTTGTTTTTTTACCGGGTTTTCGCAAAAAACGGGAGGGAAAAGGCGGATATCGAAAAAGAGACTATTCTTTCGATGGTTCCGACATGGCTTCTTGTTTTGATGGTTTCCGGTCTTGCCGCCGCGTCGTTTATTTACGGCGGGATAAGCCTTGCGTCCGGTCTTGTGGTAGTTATTCTGGCCGCCGCCGGTATCGTCTGGTACCGTTTTATCCGGGGTGAAAGCGGGAAAAAAACGCTTGATCTGGTAAAAAACCTCGACTGGGATACGGCACTTTTCCTTGTCGGAATTTTTGTGGTTGTAGGGGCTGTTTCCTCTGTCGGCCTTTTGGAAGACTTTTCCGTTTTCCTTGGCCGCCTGATAGGAAACAATGTGTTTTTGGGTTTTTTCTTTATCGTCGCCGTTTCCACGGTAATTTCCGGCTTTGTGGACAACATTCCGTACATCATCGTCATGCTTCCCGTCGCACAGCGGCTTGCCGCAAGCCTTTCGCTGCAGAATGAACTTTACATGTTCGCCCTGCTTGTCGGTTCCTGCATGGGGGGTAACCTTACTCCCTTTGGCGCTTCGGCAAATGTCGTTGCTGTCGGCATACTCCGCAGACAGAACGTTAAACTCGGGTTTTTTCAATGGCTCAAAATAGGGCTGCCGTTTACACTGCTGACAACCGGAGCTTCGGCGGCCTTTATCTGGTTTGTTTGGACATAAGCCGTCAATACCGGCAAAGGAGACAGCACCGTGAAAAAAACACAGTCGTTAAAGCTGCGTTTTATTGTCCTTTTCAGTATTTTCCTTATTACCCTGTGCGCGGTAACTTCTGTCAGCTCGATAAGAAACATCTCGACCGTCGCTTCGAATATATTCGCCGCCCAGGGAGAATCCGTAATAAAAAGGGCCGCCGCCCTTATTGACGGGGATTCTTTTGAAGCCCTGGCACATTCTCTGGATATAGACGATCCATATTACGAAAAAACCCGGCTGGAACTTTTTGCCCTTAAAGAATCTTCCAATTGTGTATACCTTTACACCATGGCCCCCGCGGAGGGAACTGTATGGCGTTTTATTATCGACGGCAGCGCTCCCCCGGACGACGCGGAGAATTTTTCATCTCTGGGGGATGAAGAAGATATTGCCGAATATGACAAAGCTTTCTTTGAAACGCTGGCGACAGGAACGCTGCGGCACGGTACTCCGGATATGCAGGAGCGCTGGGGCTGGGTAATATCAAGCTATATGCCGATAAAAAATTCGGCCGGCGTTCCCGTCGGCATTGTCGGCATTGACTTTTTGGCGGAAGAGCTGATACAAAACATCCGCGCTAAAATTGTTGAACAGATAGTACTGTGTGCGATCTTTGTAACGCTGGGCATTTGCCTTCTTCTTTTGCTCCTGCGGATGATTTTCAGCAATCTTAAAAACATCAATGTCATTTTAAAGGAAATTTCCGAAGGCGAAGGCGACCTTACAAGGCGCATTAAGGTTACCCGGCATGACGAAATTGGAGAACTGGCGTCCTATTTCAATCTAACGCTGGAAAAAATTAAAACCCTGGTAGTAATCATAAAGAACCAGACCGTTGAACTTCTTGAAATGGGCCGGTATCTTTCGGCAGACATGGAAGAAACCGCTTCCGCGGTACAGGAAATGACCGCCAACATTCAAAACATTACCGGAAAAATAGTAAACCAGTCCGCGTCAGTTACCCAGACCGGGGCCACCATGGAACAGGTTACCCAAAACATCGGCAGACTGGACGATCAGGTAATGGAACAGTCCCGCAGTGTTGACCGTTCATCTTCCGCCATAGAACAAATGCTGGCAAACATAAACAGCGTTACCCAGACACTGGGAAAAAATGTTGAAAATGTCAGGATGCTTACAGAGGCGGCCGAAGCGGGGCGGGGCGGGCTTGAGGGGGTTTCCCGGAATATCGGGGAAATAGCCCAGGAATCGGAAGGGCTGCTGCAAATAAACTCCGTAGTGCAGAACATTTCAAGCCAGACAAATCTTCTTGCGATGAACGCGGCCATAGAAGCGGCCCACGCCGGAGAAGCAGGCAAAGGATTCGCCGTAGTAGCCGACGAAATACGCAAACTCGCGGAAAATTCGGGAAAACAGTCGAAAACCATTTCCAGGGTTTTAAAAAAAATAAAGGATTCCATTGACACAATAACTGCCTCGGCCAACGCGGTGCTTTTCCAGTTCCGGACAATAGACGATAAAGTTCAAATTGTTTCAGAGCAGGAATCTACCATCAGGAACGCCATGGAAGAACAAAGCCAGGGCGGCCGGGAAATTCTTGAATCCGTCGCGAGGCTGAACGAAATAACCCAGACGGTAAAGCAGGGATCGACAGAAATGCTCACCGGCAGCAAGGAAGTTATCGGGGAAAGCAAAAACCTGGAACGGCTTAGCGAAGAAATCACCGGCGGCATGACAGAGATGAGCATCGGGGTGGAACAAATTATCGCCGCCGTAAACCGGGTAAACGATCTAAGCACGAACAACAGGGAACATATCAACAAGCTGGCAGATGAAGTGTCCAGGTTCAAAGTTACCTGAAACTTATTTCCGGACAAGCTTCCTGAACAGTTCGGCAAGCTGCAAAAGTATTTCCGACTGCGGCGACTTGATGGGCGCAAGGCCGAAAAAATCCCGGCGTTCCCGATCAAACC
>JAIRWM010000112.1 GCA_031268975.1 Treponema sp.
GGGCCGGCGCCGGGGGGCCCCCCGCCGCCGCGACCCGGGGGGCTGGGTCCGTACGGTATACGACACGGCGGATTGTTTCCATGGCTGGCACGCTCCTTGGTATAGTGGACTTGTCCGGCGTCTGCCGGCGGGAGCCGGGCGGGGCCGCTCTCCATGGGGGTAATTGTATCCCCGTGCGCAAGGATTTGTCAAGGCAAATGTTCACGAAGATATCGCGCCCGTGGCTGGGACAGGCGCACGGGGGCGAAGCTGGCGGGGCCTGTCACCGGGAAGGGCGCGGGCCCGCCCGCGCCCGTCCCGGTGACACCCGCCTGCGCCGGTTCTCTGTGTGCGCCGGTTATTTTCTCTCCGGGCGCGGTATCTTCGCCGTTTCGTCGTGTCTGGGGCGCGGGGGGTGCACTCTGCGGCGCGGCGGGTATTCGTTTCGGGGCGTGTGCCGTTTCCGGTGAGACCCGCCCAGCAAACGCGCGCGAAACATTGAGCGCGTTTTTCCAGCAATGGCAGCGCGGCGTAGGCCCGGTAGAGGTAACGCTTCCCGGTAAGGCCAAAGGGCCGCGCAATCGTAACAGTACCTCGCAAAGGCCAAAAGGCCGCCGCCTCTTCGCCGCAAAGTCGCAGAAGGGGATCGCCACGGACAAACGGTATGCGCCCCAGAGCGTGCCCTCCGCGCCACGGATACCGCGAAATGGCGGCGCCCGGAGGATATACCAGGCGCGCACAGAGAAACGGCGCAGGCGCCCCCGCCAGTTTCCGTATTCGTGCGCCTGGCCCAGGCACGGGCGCCGTTACACGGGCGCCGTATCTTCGTGTTTTACCACCGTTTGCAGTGGATATTTTCGCCAATACCAATTATATTGAACGTATGGGCGACGCACTCGACAACGGACCGGAAAAAGACGAACAGGATAAAGGGGCTCCTTTCCCCTTTAATGCCCCCAAAAACCCCAAACGCCCCGGCGGCGGGGTGCGGTTTTCCATCGTGTATGTACTGTTTTTGCTTGCCGGAATGGGCATTTTCAATTACGTTATGGCCGGAAGGTCCAGTCCGCCCATTGATTTTTCGGAGTTCAAGGGCAAAATTGTCTCCGGAGAGATAAAGCGCGTAGAGCTTTCCGAATCCTACTTTACCGGGTACACAACCGAAAAGAAAACAGTTGCGCGGAATTTTTTCCCCTTTAAGCTGCCCGGCGAAGCGCAGCAGCCCGGCGCGGATGCCGGCGGCGGGCAAAACGCCGCGGCGCCCGTGGTTTACCGCACCGTTTTCATAGGCGATCCTGACATCATCAAATTGATGGATGAACATAATGTCGCCTATTACGCGGTTTCCCAGCAGGGCGGGGCGATTCTTAACCTTATCCTGAGCTGGGTTTTGCCGATTGCGCTGCTCATTATCGTCTGGCGTTTTGTGATGAAACGCATGGGCATGGGCGGGAATGTTCTCTCGGTCGGGCAGAACAAGGCGGTAATTATAGCGGAAGGGGACATCGTTACCCGGTTCAAGGATGTGGCCGGGGTTGACGAGGCAAAAGAAGAACTTATGGAAGTGGTGGACTTTCTTAAAAGTCCCGCCAAATACACCGTTATCGGCGGAAAAATCCCCAAAGGGGTGCTGCTGGTCGGCCCGCCCGGAACGGGGAAAACCCTTATGGCCCGGGCGGTCGCCGGTGAAGCGGAAGTGCCGTTTTTCAGGATGAGCGGCGCCGACTTTGTGGAAATGTTTGTGGGCGTCGGGGCCGCCAGGGTGCGGGATCTTTTTAAGCAGGCCAGGGACAAAGCGCCCTGCATCGTTTTTATTGATGAGCTTGACGCGATCGGTAAAAGCCGCATCAACAGTATTTCCGGGGGCAACGACGAGCGCGAACAGACGCTGAACCAGCTTTTGGTCGAAATGGACGGCTTCGACGGCACATCCGGGCTGATTATTGTCGCCGCCACGAACAGGCCGGATGTGCTTGACCCTGCTCTGCTCCGGCCCGGCCGTTTTGACCGCCAGGTGCTCGTTGACCGGCCGGACCTTGCCGGCAGGGAAGCGATTTTGCGGATACACTCGAAGACGGTGAAACTGGACGGGTCTGTAGACCTGGCGGCCATTGCCCGGTCTACGTCGGGTTTTGTCGGCGCAGACCTGGCGAACATTGTCAACGAAGCCGCCCTGCTGGCCGTCCGCGGCGGCAGAAAGCTGGTGGAACAGCAGGATTTTTTCGAAGCCATCGAAAAAACCGTTGCCGGACTTCAGAAAAAAACGCGGGTGCTCAAACCGAAAGAACGCAGGCTGACGGCGTATCACGAAGCCGGACATGCCCTTGTTGCCGCTTTTACCCCCAACTCGGATCCGGTCCAGAAAATCTCGATCATTCCCCGGGGATTTGCCCTTGGGTATACACTGCAAATGCCCGTTGAAGACCGGTACACCATAACCCAGTCGGACCTGCTTGGAAAGATCGACGTCCTTCTTGGCGGGCGTATCGCGGAGGAAATGATTTCCGGCGAGTATTCAACCGGCGCGGCCAGCGACCTGACAAAGGCTACCGATATCGCCCGCAAAATGATAACCGACTACGGCATGAGCGAGCGGTTCCGTAATGTGGCGCTGACTTCCCGTGGGGCGGGGATGCTTGGTACCGGCGGTGTGCAGGAGCCGATGTTCCAGCGGGAATACGCCGAAAGTACCCAGCAGTATGTGGACGAGGAGATCGCCCGGATTGTTGAAAGTGAATATGCAAAATCCAAGGTTGTCCTTGAAAAAAACAGGGATCTTTTGGATACAGTCGCCAAGGTGCTTCTGGAGAAGGAAACCATTGACGCGAAGGAATTTGACGCCCTCATTCAACTAAAAACAGAACCCGCTGAGTCCGGGAAGGAAACGCTGCTCTGAAAAGTATAACAAAAATCGTGTCATGCGGTCTTTTTCTCCCGTAGTAAGAACAAAATGCCCGAAACACCGAATTCTCCTTTCCCTGAGATAAACGCCTATTGGCGGTAGTTTCCGCTGGCAGTTATTTGTAAAGATTCGATGGGAACAGTGAAAATGAGTTATGGCCAAGCGTTTTGACGGAATGGAAATCCGCGAGCTTTTCAGCAAGAATCTCAAATTGTTCAGATCAAAACAGGGGCTTTCCCAGCTGGCGCTTTCCTCAAGGGCGGGGCTTGCCCATAATTTTGTCAACGATATAGAAAACGGCAAAAAATGGGTTTCGCCTGATACCATAGCAAAACTTGCCGAGGTTCTTGATGTAGAACCCAGTGATTTTTTCATGTCCAATCCGCTGAATCCGCCGGAAAACAGCAGAATCAGAAGTTACCTTGATGAGATAAACGAACGCTTTTCCACGGCTGTCGGCGAAATAAAGGCCGCGTATCTTTCAGAAAACAGAAAAACCAACAGCGAGGATTACTAAGCGGGCCGCCGTCTCCCGGCGCGGCGGCATCGGCCGGCTGGCTAGGGACGAACCGGGACATAGCCGGTTTTCTCAACCAGGTATTGCCCCTGCGGCGACAGCATCCAGTCGATAAACCGCCGCGTGTTCGGTTTTTCGTTTCCCGCGGTAACGGCGTAAAACGGCTGGAAATACGGGTATGTTTTGTTTTGTATGGTTTCCGTTGACGGATAGACGCCGTCAATGGACAGGATTTTTACTTCATCGCTGTTAACCATCCCGGTGGTAAAAAACCGGAACGAATAGCCGATGGCGTTTTCGTAGTTTGCATAATCGGCGACCGCCTCTATCATGCTGGTCATGGTGTATAGCATGGCTTCCATTCGCGGCGCCGCAAGCGGCGTATCACCCATAATTTTTTCGAGTATGGTTTGGCTGCCTGAATTTTTCGGCCTTTGATAGGGAATAATTTCTCTGTCAATGCCGCCGACACTTTTCCAGTTGGTTATTTTACCCGAATAAATATCCCGCGCCTGCTGTTGGGTAAGATTGTTCACGGGGTTTTTCTTGTTAACGATAAACACAAAAGCATCGTACCCCAGGGGAACCATGTTGAAGGTTATGTCCTGCCCCGCCGCTTCGTCCCGTTCTTCCGAAGAAGGCTCATAACAAAAAATGATGTCGGGACGCCATTCCCGGTATGTATCAATACCCAGTAAACTTTTATAAGACGGGCCGGTTCTGCTGCACTGCACTACGGCGTTATCCCGCATAAATTGGTCCCCTGAAACGATCGTTCTGTTGGATAGACCGCCGTTTGATTTTTTTACCTGTTCCGGCGTAAAGGGACCGGTAACGGGATTATCATTCTGGCTCCCGTCTCTTACAGTCCGCATTATTGCCGCCGGGTACACCGCCTGGACAAACGCTGCATAGAGCGGATAAAAAGCCGTAGCGCCGTCCAGTTTTGGAAAATCATCGTCCGGGGCGAACTGTAACGAAGGCTGTTCGTTCAGCACTGCTATTTTTGATTTTCTGGCTTTGTTCCAGGGAGGGCCGTTAAAAGGCGAATAATCCCACAAGTTCACGTAGGTATCCAGTCTTTTTGGCTCTTCGGCAAATGCGTGGGAATTACCGGCAAGAAACAGAACCACCAGCATAACGATGATTTTTTTCATGATACCCGGATTATATGCCTGTTCCGGTTTTTATGGCAACAGCGACGTCCATGTCGATCCAAAACGCGGAGGCGTTTTGGTCATTTCCGGGCAGCCGCCTTCCATGGCGGCAAGAGGCGTCCATGTCGATCCAAAACGCGGGGCGTTTTGGTCATCTGCTGGGTGGCCGCCTTCCGTGGCGGCCAAGAAGCGTCCATGTCGATCCAAAATGCAGGGCATTTTGGTCATTTGCCGGTGGCCGCCTTCTGTGGCGGCAGGAGGCATCCATGTCGCGACCGTACCCTTCTCCCTTTCCGATGCATGGATTATACTGCCTGTATGGAACTGGATGAGCCCGCCGGCGATCTTGCCGGCATGATCGCCGCCGCCAAAGCTGCCCCGGCGGCCTTCAAGGCAAAAACCGCCGGCGGGAGCGGCATTGTATGAGGACCCCGCTGCTGCCGGATCGTCCCCGGCCGCTTGTTTTCGCCCACCGGGGCTGTTCTTCCCTTGCCCCGGAAAACACCTTCGCCGCTTTCAGGAAAGCCAGGGAGACCGGCTCGCCGGGAATTGAGCTGGACGTGCACGCCAGCGCCGACGGCAGACTTGTGGTGGCCCATGACGATACATTCAGGCGCGTTTTTCCGGACGGCTTTACCGGAGACAAAAAGCTGGAAGAACTGAACTACGGCGAAATTCGCCGCGTTGACGCCGGGTCTTTTTTTGACTCCGCGTTTTCGGGGGAGCGGCCGCCTCTGCTGGAAGAAGTTCTGGAAGAATTCTGTCCGGATATGTATGTGGATATTGAGCTGAAATCCCGGAAAACAAAAGGCGATCCCCTGCCCGGTCTTCTGGCGGAAAGGCTTGCGGCTCTGGGCGGAACCATTTCCGGCTCGGTAACGGTTTCTTCGTTTAACCCAATCTGTCTTGCCGCGTTTAAAAAGGCATGGAGCTGTCTTTCGGATAATCTCCGTAACGCGGAAAAGCGGGCCGCCGGCATTCCCGCGGCGGTTATTTTTTGCGTAGACCAGGAACTGCCCTGGCCGCTCCGCCGGGGTTTTGGCCGGTTTATCGCCGGCTGCGATTACCTTAAACCCAGGTACAACCAGGTGACGGCTTTTTCCCGGTTCCGCTGGGCGGGACTTGAGGGGAGGCCCGTTGTTCCCTGGACGGTAGACGACAGGGCGGCGGCCGAAGCGCTTGTCCGTCCGGGGCCCGCGGGAATTCCCGGCTGCGCAGGGGTCATTACCAACAGGCCCCAGGATGTCGGAACCCTGCGTGGCTAAGCCTTCACTGCTCCGTTCCGGAACGGCGCTGTCTCTTTTAACAATGGCTTCGCGGGTGCTGGGATTATTCCGCGAAATGACCAAAGCGGCCTTTTTGGGAACAAGCGCCCTTTCCGACGCTTTTTCCGTAGCGTTCCTTATTCCCAATTTATTCCGCCGCCTTTTCGCGGAAGGTTCCATCGCCGTGGCGTTTATCCCCACCCTTAAAGAGCACCTGCTTGAAGACGACCGCGAAAAAACAAAAGAATTTGTATCCTGCATGATCACCGTTCTTACTTTTTTTGTAAGCCTCGCGGTAATCGCGGGGATTATTTTGTGCCCCCTGCTTATACGTTTTTTCGGCCTGGAGATTGACGAAACCCCGCTTTCCGGCGTTACCAGTGTTTTTGATGAAACCGTATTTCTTACGCGGTTCATGTTTCCGTTTCTTGCCTTCATTTCCATCGCAGCCCTGTTCCAGGGAATGTTGAACAGCGCGCACGTGTTCGCACCCTCCGGTCTCGCCCCGATTCTGCTTAACCTCGTAACAATAGCCGCCGCGTATCTGCTGTCGCCATTTACAAAAAATCCCGCGAGAGCTATGGCAATAGGAATTCTCTCAGGCGGATTTCTCGAAGCGGCGATACAGTTTCCCTTTGTACTGAAGACAGGATTCCGCTTTGCCGTTACCGGGATTTGCAGGGCACTAAAAAACCCCGGAACCAGGAAAGTGCTCCGCCTTATCGGACCCACAATCATCGGCATGGCCGCCTATCAGCTTAACGATCTGGTATCTACGGTTCTGGCGGGAAACGCCGGTGAAGGCGTTATATCAAGCCTTCAGTATTCCCTGCGGCTTCAGGAATTGATGCTGGGGGTTTTCGCCGTTTCCATCGGGACAGTGCTGCTCCCCGACCTGGCCGAGCAGGCAAAGCTGGGCCGCTGGGATCTGTACAACAAGCGGCTTGGCGGGGCCATGGACATTATCGCCATCATCTCCGTGCCGATCACCTTTTTCTTTCTCGCCCAGGGCGACACGCTTATCCGCTTTCTTTTTCAAACAAGAAGTTTTGATGATGTCTCGGTGGCCCTTACCCATTCCGCGTTTGTTTACCACATGCCCGGACTTTTTTTCATCGCGCTGAACCGCATTCTTGCCCCGGCATTTTACGCACAAAGCGATACCAGATCCCCGGTACTGGCCGGAATACTTTCTTTTGCGCTGAACATGATCCTTGCCGTTCTGCTTGTGGGGCCCATGTCAGGTTCGGGAATCGCCCTGGCCCTTACCGTTGGGAGTACGGCAAATACGGCGCTGCTTTTGGTGTTTCTGGGGAGGAATCCCAATATCGCCGTCGGCAGGGCGCTGGGTCCGGCCTTCCGCTATGTGCTTAAGCTCGCCGCGTTTTCCGTCGCGGCCGCTGTCCCGGTGGTGGTTTTTTCCCCCGGGCTTAACGGCTTTTTTGCGGAAATTTCCGCAAACCGCTTTATCCGCTACGGCCTGCCCCTTGCCATTGAAGGCGCTGTTTTCGCGGCTGTCGGAATAACGCTGCTCGCCGTTACCGGCGACAGGCAGCTTAAAGCTCTGATGGGCGTGTTTAAACGGCGCGGGTAGGGCGTTTTACAGGCCAAGGACAATTCCGGCCGCTCCCCCAAGCGCGATAAAGATAACAGGATGAAGTTTCGTTTTTTTGATCAGTACAAAAAGGATGATAAAGATCGCCGCTTCTTTCCAGCGGATAAATGATAAAACGGACTGCGGTTTCTTTCCTGCTCCGTTGTCCCAAAGGACAAGCTTCCATACCCCGAATCCGGCAAAAGCCAAAAGCCCCGCCGCCGCCGGTCTGAGGCCCTGAAAAACCGCGGCGACAATTTTGCTTTCCTTAAAGGCGGTGAGCATACGGGCTATAATTACGATGCAGATAATCGCCGGGCTGATAAGTCCCAACGGGGCAATTAACGCGCCGGGAATTCCGGCGCAGGCAAAACCGGTCTGGGCCGCCATATTGACGCCTATAGCCCCCGGCGAAGATTGGGCGATGGCGAGAAAATTGCCGATGTCTTCCGCCGTCATCCAGTGGTAAACATCGGAAAGCTGAAAAAGAAAAGGCAGTGTCGCAAGTCCCCCGCCGACGCTGAAAAGACCTATTTTGAAAAATTCAATGTAAAGAACAAGAAGATTCATTCCGTATTTCTCCGGGAAACCCGGTTTGGACGCCAAAGGAAAAACCCCACGGCCCCGGCCCCGGCAACAATCAACGCCGGGGACGCGCCTACTATAGCCGGCAAGGCAAATGCGGCAACAGCGATCAGGGCGGGGGCAATTTTCCGCAGATTCCGGAGTCTGCCGCCGCTTTGGGAATTCGCCGCCGCCGGGACGCGCTGTGACGGGCCGGAAGGTTTTTTTGCCGGTTTGAACAGGAGGCTTATCAGTTTCCATACGGTATCGAGGACAAGAGTGCCCACGGCAACCCGGATGCCGGCAAAAGCGTGCTGTACCGCCGGGTATCCGGCAAAGCCGCTGATAAAGAGGGCAATGATTGCCATAAGCGCGACGCCGGGAAGCATAAAGCTTACTGTCGCGGCAATTCCGCCAAAAATCCCCTTTCTTTTGTATCCGACAAATGTGGAAACATTAACGGCGATAACGCCCGGAGTTATCTGGGCGATGGTATAATATTCCATCACTTCATCAAGAGTGATCCAGCCTTTTCCCCTGATAAGTTCTCTTTCCAGTACGGGAATCATGGCATAGCCCCCGCCGAAAGTAGATGCGCCGATTTTTGCGAATGTCCAGATAAGCTCAAACCATGCCTTCATATCAAGGCCCTCGTTACGGTTTTGGCTTTACGACGGCAAGGTGCAATTCTTCAAGCTGCTTTTGTTCTACTTCGCCGGGGCAGTTATCCATGGGACTTACCGCGAAGGAATTTTTTGGAAAAGCGATTACTTCCTTGATGGAGCTTTCTCCGGCCATAAGCATCACAAGCCGGTCAAGCCCCGGCGCGATTCCACCGTGGGGAGGCGCTCCGTACTTAAAGGCCTCTGTAAGGAAGCCAAACTTTTCTTCGGCTTCCTGTTCGCCCATACCCACAATGGAAAAAATCCGCTTTTGAAGCGCCGGGTCGTGGATTCTGATCGACCCCGAAGCAAGCTCGCAGCCGTTAAGGACAAGGTCGTACAGGTCGCCCTTTACCGCGCCGGGATCCTGTTCCATAACGGCGTGGTATTGTTCCTGGGGATACGAAAACATGTGATGAGCCGCCTCCCAGCGCCGGTCTTCTTCGTTATATTCAAAAAGGGGAAAATCGACTATCCACACAAACTCAAAGCGACTGTGCCGCCGGCCGCCCGGCCCGTCCGCGTTCCCGGCGCTTTCGCCGGTTAGCCCAAGGTCTTTGCCGAGTTTTGTCCTGACAGCGCCCAGGGCCGTGTTGGCGGTTTTACGTTTTTCATCGGCTATGATGAGGATAAGATCGCCGGTCTTTGCACCAAGGCCCGCTATAATTGTCCCCGCGGACGAAGATTCCCCGCCGGTGAAAAATTTTGAGACGCCGCCCTCGAGCGCCGGGCCGGGACCGACTTTCATCCAGGCGAGCCCCTTTGCCTTGTAGATTTTGGCATGGGTTTCCAGTTCCTCAATTTGCTTGCGGGAATAATCAGATTTGCCCGGGACGATCAGGGCCTTTACCGATCCGCCGCCCGAAAGGGCGTCTTTAAACGCCTGGAAGCTTCCTCCTTCAACATAGGGAGCAAAGTCTTTTAGAGGCAGATCAAAACGCAGATCGGGCTTGTCGGTACCATAGATTTCCATTGCTTCATCGTAAGACAACCGTTTGAATTGAGCGGGAAGCTCCACCCCCAGGGTTTTCCTGAACACATGCCCCATGAGGAGTTCGGTCATGGAGAGCACATCATCCCGGCTTACAAAACTCATCTCAATATCAATCTGGGTAAACTCCGGCTGCCTGTCTCCCCTGGCGTCTTCGTCCCGGTAACAACGGGCGATCTGGAAATATTTATCAAAACCCGATGCCATAAGAAGCTGCTTGTACAGCTGCGGCGACTGGGGCAGGGCGTAGAATTTCCCCGGATAAACGCGGGACGGCACCAGGTAATCACGGGCGCCTTCGGGGGTGGATTTGATAAAAGTCGGCGTTTCAATTTCGTAAAAGCCCCTGCCCGTCATCCATTCACGGACGGCAAAGGAAACTTCGCTGCGAAGCCGGATACGATTTTGCATTCCGGCGGAACGAAGATCCAGATAGCGGTAACGGAGCCTTAAGTCTTCGTTGGCGCCGGTTTCTTCCTCGATCTGGAATGGAAGCACCTCGCAGCGGTTGAGAATGACAAGACTCTGTACCGCCACTTCAATTTCCCCCGTATCCATTTCGGGATTAACCATTGTATCCGGCCTCGGGCGGACAACTCCTTCCACAGCAATGCAAAATTCATTGCGGAGCTCTTCCGCCAGGGAAGCAAGTTCTTCTGACGCGTCCTCGCCGATTACCGCTTGTGTAATTCCATAACGGTCCCGCAGGTTAATGAAGGTGATGCCTCCGTGATCCCGTTTGCGGTTCACCCAGCCGTTAAGGGTGACAGTTTTACCCGAGTCGGATTTCCGGAGTTCCCCGCAGGTGGCGTTTCGTTTGTGTTGTTCCATAACCTTATCATAGTCGGGGCAATCCGCCGCAGCAAGAGCGACATCCATGTCGATCCAAAAACGCGGAGCGTTTTTGGTCACTTGCCGGCAGGCCGCCATCCATGGCGGCCAAGAGAGCGACATCCGTGTCGATCCAACAACGCGGAGCGTTTTTGGTCACTTGCCGGCAGGCCGCCATCCGTGGCGGCCAAGAGCGACATCCGTGTCGCGGTTGGCAGATCCGGAAAGATCGGTGATAATTGGCTTTGATGGCCTTTACCAAGATCGGGGATGCCCTGGTTGAAAAGATCCTCGTTAAAGACATTCCTGTCGAAATAAGCCGCCGGAAAGTGCGAAGTATACGCCTTACCGTCCACCCTGACTGCCGGGTAACCGTTTCCGCGCCGCATAGCATTCCTGCCGGACAGGTGTATTCGTTCATTGAATCCAAATATGAGTGGCTCAAGAAACACCTTGTCCGTTACCGGGAAAAAGAACGAAAAAGCCCCGGCGCGGCGAACAATTTTATAAGCGGCGAAGTCCACTATGTCTGGGGAAGCCCTTATACGCTTGAGGTAACCGAACGCCGGGGCCATCCCAAAATAACGCTGACGCCGGGGATTATGAACATGTTTGTCCGTCCGGGCAGTACAAAGGCCCAAAAACAGGCCCTGCTCGACAAATGGCGGAAAGAACTCGTCGCGCAGGCCGCGCCGCCGCTTATCAATAAATGGCAAAAACCCCTGGCCGCGGCGGCAAAAAAACCGGCCCTCGGCGTACAGCGGATATACCTCCAAAAAATGAAAACCCATTGGGGAAGCTGTAACAATAAAGCCAGGACAATACGGCTGAACACGGAATTGGCGGCAAAACCGCCGGAATATCTTGATTATGTAGTACTCCACGAAATGGTACATTTGGTCGTACCTTCCCATAATCGTGTTTTTTACGCATATATGGACAGCCTCATGCCGGAATGGAAAGACATCCGCAGGAAAATGAACAGAGGCGATGAATGAATCCGCCGGCGCAGTCACGAAAGCTTGACAACCTGATGTAATTTGGTAAAATTGGCGGCAATATGCCGCATAACAAAAACCGTTTATTGGTTAAATTCAGCGCCATTTCTCTGCTTATGGCCGGGTTCCTCGCCGCGGTTTACATTTTCACCGGGGTTTACAGCCGGGAAACGCAAACCGCCATTCCGGTTTCCTTCCTGGCCCCCCTGCTTGTTATCGCCCTCGCGCTGCTGGAAACGGCGCTTTTCCGGGTTTTGGCGGCCTCTCCGCTGGGCCGTTCCGTGCCGGTTATGGAAAAAGCCGCCTCCGGCGATCTTTCCCAGTTGATACCGGCAAAGTCCCGTGACGAAATGGGGAACATCGCCCGTTCTTTTAACGCTGTCGTCAATAACCTTCGGCGGCTGGTAATAACCCTTGAAAACGAAGGTGAAAACCTCGACGATGTCGGGCTTGAGCTTTCTTCCCACATGAACGAAACCGCAGGGGCCATGGCTGAAATACGCGCGTCAATAAACGCGATTCTTGAACGGACCGGCGTCCAGAACGCGTCTGTACAGGGAACAAACGCCGCCATGGAGCAGATCACCGCAAGTATCATGGAGCTGAACGATCAGGTGGTGGTACAAAGCGAAAGCGTTTCCCAGTCATCGGCGGCAATTGAGGAAGTGCTCGCCAACATAGACTCTGTCGCCGGGATATGCCAGGCCAATGTCGAAAATGTATCGAACCTTGCGGAAGCATCCGGCATTGGCCGGACGGGGCTTGAAGAAGTGGCGGCGGATATTCAGGAAATAGCGCGGGAATCGGAAGGTCTTCTTGAAATTAACGCGGTCATTCAGAACATATCGAGCCGGACAAACCTTCTTTCGATGAACGCCGCCATAGAGGCGGCCCATGCCGGAGAAGCGGGAAGGGGCTTCGCTGTCGTAGCCGATGAAATCAGAAAGCTTGCCGAAAACGCGTCAAAACAGTCCAGTACCATCGGTACGGTATTGAAAAAAATCACCGGTTCAATCACGCTAATCCGGCAGGCGGCGGAAGGCGTACTGGGCAAGTTCGAGGCCATTGATTCGAGAGTAAAAACCGTACTGGAACAGGAAGAGCATATCCGGGGCGCAATGGAAGAACAAAGCGCGGGAAGCCGGCAGATACTGGAAAGTCTTGAAAAGCTCACCGAAATTACCCTGAAAGTCAAAACAGGCGCCGGGAAAATGCAGGAAAAAAGCCTGGAAGTTATCGGCGAAGGGAAAAACCTGGAAACCGCGGCGGCGGAAATATCCAACGGGGTAAGTGAAATCGCTTGTGGGGCGGAGCTCGTAAACAGTTCCGTGGAACATCTGCGCACAATCGGAAAGAAAAACAGAACTAACGTTGAAGCCCTTGGAAGGGCCGTTTCCGGTTACATAATCTCGAGTGAATTTTACCGCTGGGACGATTCCTTTATAAGCGGCGTGAGGCTTATGGATGTCCGGCACAAGCGGCTTTTTGAGATGGTTAACCGGCTTCTGGACGCCTGTAAACAGGGCAAAGGCCGGGAAGAACTGACGAAAAGTCTTTCATTTCTTGCCGATTATACCGTCAAGCATTTTTCCGAGGAAGAAGAGCTCCAGCGGAAATACGGATACCCGGAATACGAAGCGCACCACAAAATTCACGAAGCTTTCAAGCAGACCGTCCAGGATTTTGCCGCCGAACTGGATTCAAAGGGCCCCAGCGAAGAATTGATCGAAAAGCTGAAAAAAGAAGTCGGCGGCTGGCTTGTAACGCATGTAAAAGTGGTAGATCTTAAAATGGCCGAAATTATTAAAGCCAACGGCGCCGATTAGCCGGTTATTCGCCCAAAATCTCAAGCGCCGTGCCGGACAATATGCGTTCCTGTTCCGCCGGGTTAAGGCGCAATTCAAGAAATTCCGCAAGACATTCGCCGGGATCCCAGATCGGATAATCCGATCCGAACAGCATGCGTTCGGCGCCGTAAATGCGTATCAGTTCTTCCGCGCGGCGGCGCCCCAGATAGGGAATGGAACTGGAAAGATCAAAATAACAGCGGCGTGTACGAAGGTACTCCAGCGCCAGATCAAACAGCGACCAGCCCCCAAAATGGGCGGCGATAACGGCAAGCCGGGGAAAGGCGTCCAGCACCGGGGCAAGCCGGGCGGGGTGGCTGTACGTGTACCGGTAGTCGCCGGTGTGGAAAATTACCGGCAGTTTTCCTTCAAGCCCGCCATAAATGTCCATCATCCGGTCGTCGTCGATGTTAAACTTTTGCATATCAGGGTGAAATTTAACGCCTTTCAGGCCCAGGCTTATCATTCGTTCAATTTCCGCACCGGGGTTTTTCATGTCCGGGTGCAGGGTCCCAAAACCGGTAAAGGCCGCGGCGTTTTCTGCGCAGACAGCGGCGATGTATGTGTTGATGCTTTCAACCTGGGCGGGAACGGCGGCGGCGGAAAACACAACAAAGCGGTCAATGCCGCCCCTTTTTCCCGCGGCGGACAAATCTTCCGGCGTACCCCGGCCCATAGCGGGAATGGTATAAAAGGACTCAGTCGCGGCCACAGCTTTGGCGGCGATCTTTTCCGGGTAAATGTGAGAATGAAAATCGATAATCATGGGGCTTCCGTCTTACTGCGATGTACGTACATGGTTAGATTGATAAAACCATAAAAAGTTGCGGCCGTGAAGTACCTTCCGCCGTGTTGATCCGGTGGCAAATACCGGCTATGCTGAATCATCCCATACCCTGGAGAAACCATGAACGCCGTTTCGGAATATCTTTCGTCTGTAAGCCCCGGTAAGGTGAACAACGCCTTTTTGGCCTATCTCTGCAATTTAAGCGAAACCGCCGCTTCCGCCCCGGAAGTCGCCGCTTCCATTGTGAAAGAACTGGAAAACCAGCGCAGCAGGGTTAAGCTTATCGCCAGCGAAAATTATTGTTCCATGGCGGTTCAGTTTGCCATGGGGAACCTGTTTACCGACAAGTACGCGGAAGGCATGCCGTCGCACAGGTTTTACGCGGGAAATGAAAACGTCGATGCCGTAGAATCTTTGGCGGTGGAAGAGGCCCGGAAACTTTTCGGCGCTGAATACGCCAATGTCCAGCCTCACTGCGGGGCGGACGCCAATGTGCTGGCCTACTGGGCGATTCTTACGACAAGGGTTGAAAATCCCGCCCTGAAAAAGTATGGTGAGACGAATCTGTATAAGCTGACCGATGATCAGTGGAAGGCGCTTAAAACCGAGCTGGGAGGCCAAAAGCTTCTTGGCCTTGACTATTATTCCGGCGGCCACCTTACCCACGGTTACCGCTACAATCTTTCATCGCGGATGTTTGATGTGTCCGGCTATTCTGTGTCCCCGGAAACAGGGATGCTGGATTACGATGCCATTGCCGCCCAGGCCGCCCGGCTAAAGCCCCTTATCCTGCTTGCCGGTTATTCCGCCTATCCCCGAAAAATTGACTTTAAGCGCATGCGGGAAATAGCCGATTCCACGGGCGCGGTGTTTATGGTGGACATGGCGCACTTTGCGGGTCTTGTGGCGGGCAAGGTATTCACCGGCGATTATGATCCGGTGGCCCACGCCCATGTGGTTACCACAACCACCCACAAAACCCTTCGCGGTCCCCGGGCCGGGCTTGTACTGGCAAAGGCGGAATTTGCCGAAGCCCTGGACAAGGGCTGCCCGCTGACTATGGGCGGGCCTCTGCCCCACGTTATCGCAGCAAAAGCGGTGGCCTTCAGGGAGGCTCGCCGTCCGGAATTTCAGGCTTATGCGGCCAAAATCGTGGAAAATTGCAGAGCCCTGGCGGAATCCTGCATCGGCAGCGGCCTTACGGTTCTTACCGGCGGCACCGACAATCACTTAATTCTGGTGAATGTCAGCAAGTCGGGCGCGGCGATTACCGGCAGGCAGGCGGAAAGCGCCCTTCACGAATGCGGCATAACCTGTAACCGGAACAGCCTTCCCGCCGACCCAAACGGCCCCTGGTACACGTCGGGTCTGCGGATTGGTACGGCGGCGGTAACAAGCCTGGGCATGGGTACGGCGGAAATGGCCGAGCTCGGCTCAATTATCGGCCTGGTGGTAAAAAATACAAAGCCCTCTCCGGACGCGAAAGATCCGTCCAGGGCCAGCAAAGCCAGGTATGTTGTTGAGGAAAAGGCCAGGGGGGAGGCTCTGGAACGGGTAAAAAAGCTCCTTGCCCGGTATCCTGTGTATCCGGAGCTGGATCTGGCTTTTCTGAAAAAGGCTTTTTCCGCGTAACATGCCCGGAGAAAAATCCCGTCCGGCAAAACTTAACAGGGGGCTTGTCCTGGAAGGCGGCGGCCTTCGGGGAAACTATACGGCCGGGGTTTTGGACGCTTTTCTCGATGCGGGTATTTTGTTTTCCTGCGTTATCGGAGTTTCCGCCGGGGCGGGCATGGGTTGTTCCTATGTATCCGGCCAGCGGGGGCGAAACCTCGAAATTCTGCGGCGTTTTCACGGCGACCCGCGCTATCTTTCGTTTCGCAACCTTATCACGACAGGATCCCTCTTTGGCATGGACTTTGTCTTTCATCAGATCCCGAATACACTCATTCCATTTGACTGGAAAACCTTTATGGAATCGCCCGCGCGGTTTATCGCGGTTTGTACGGACTGCGATACCGGCCAGCCGGTTTATTTTGAAAAAGAGCCGTTTTCCGCCTCCAGCCCGGAACAGTTTTATACCATTCTGGAAGCCTCTTCTTCAATGCCCTATGTATCGCCGATGGTTGCCCACAACGGGAAAAAGTACCTTGACGGCGCCATTGTGGACGCCATTCCCCTTGAAAAAGCCGTTTCGGAAGGTTTTACGCGAAATGTCGTAGTGCTTACCAATCCTGCGGGATACCGGAAAAAACAGGAACCTCATCCGCCCGAAGGGCTGTTTTATTTTGGGCGGAAAAACCTTGTAGATGCCTTAAAAAAACGGGTTTCCCGTTATAACGAGGTCCTGGCCCGGGTGGAAGCCGAAGAAGCCGGGGGACGGGTTGTTGTTATCCGGCCGAGCGCGGACCTCAAGGTAAGCAGGATTGAAAAAAGCCGGGAAAAGCTTATCAACCTATATGAACTGGGTATTCATGACGCGAAAAAGGTGATACCAAAACTCGTGTAAGCACTCTTTCGCGTAGGATTGTGTATTGTTGGCAATACGTCTATACTTATACTGAGTACATATTAGATAGGCTGCGGGAGCATTATTATGAAATTGAAAATCAGACTGACAATGATCATAGCAATCATGATGGTTGTCGTAATTACTTCCATTTCCCTTATCCTGTTGACCAAGGCGAGTTCCATGCAAATTGCGGCGGCCAATGCCGTTCTGGAAAACGAAACCGGGCTTCACGCCGGGGAGATGATCAGCCAGTACGAAAAATACCTGTATATCGGGACTGCCCTTTCCCAGATTATGAGCGATTATGAATTGACGGAACCCAGTCTCAGGCGCGCCCGGTACACCGAAATGCTCCGGTCCACGCTGGAGGCAAACGCAAATTTTGTGGGTGTGTTTACCGTATGGCAGCCGGGGGTTTTGGACGGTCTGGATGCCCGGTACGCCAACACTCCGGGAACCGACTCAAGCGGCAATTTTATTACCTGGTTTTCCCGCCATACGGGGCGCATGGAAATGTACACCTATACGGAGTGGCGGAAAGTTCTTGCTGAGGTTACAAATGTCCCCACTTTTACGGATTTTGTTCCCCGCACTGTGGCGGGAAAAGACACGTTTCAGGCCACAATGATCATTCCCATTATTTCCGGAGGAGACACCCGCATAGCCGGCCTTGTCGGGGTGAATATTGATATGTCGGCTTCGCAAACCCTTATTGAAGAACTGCGGCCGTACGGAGACGGCCGGGCGATGTTAATCAGCGACGACGGAAAGGTTGCCGCCCATTATGACATGTCGCTGCGGGGCAGTACCGCCACAGACGCGCTGCTGCCCGTTGTAGGCCAGGCCGGCGTCGAAAGTGTTAACGCATCCCTTGCTTCCGGCACCCCCGGGGTATTTTCGAGCAATGGCCGTATATGTTGTGTTTATCCGTTTGTTGTCGGGGAAGTCACCGTTCCCTGGGCAATATTGTCCTCCGTAGAAGAATCAACGGTACTGGCCAATGTTCGGAGGTTGACCGAATTTACGATTATTTCGGCCATAGTTGCCATTATTGTTGCCGCCATTATTATCTTTCTTACCGCGTCCAACATCTCCAAGTCTATCGTTAATGTGTCCCTTACCCTGAAAGATATTTCCGAAGGGGAAGGAGATTTGACAAAAACCGTCAATGTCAGTTCAAAGGATGAAATCGGCGATCTCGCCCGCTATTTTAACCTTACCCTGGAAAAAATAAAGAATTTGGTGGTAACCATTAAGAAGCAGACCATGTCGCTTCTCGATATTGGCAACGACCTTGCGTCCAACATGACAGAGACCGCCGCCGCGATCAACGAGATTACCGCCAATATTCAGAGCATCAAGGGAAGGGTGATTAACCAGAGCGCCAGCGTTACGGAAACAAACGCCACCATGGAGCAGATCACCGTTAACATTGAAAAACTCAACGATCATGTTGATAAACAGACATCCAGCGTATCAAAGTCTTCAAGCGCCATAGAGGAAATGATCGCCAACATCCAGTCTGTTACCAACACGCTGGCGAAAAACACGGAAAATGTCAGGCAGCTTTTGGAGTCCAGCGATGTCGGCCGGGGCGGGCTTCAGGAAGTATCCACAGACATACAGGAAATTGCCAGGGAGTCGGAAGGGCTTTTGGAGATCAATGCGGTAATGGAAAACATCGCAAGCCAGACGAATTTGCTTTCGATGAACGCCGCCATAGAAGCCGCCCATGCCGGGGAAGCGGGAAAAGGCTTTGCCGTTGTAGCCGACGAAATCAGAAAGCTTGCCGAAAATTCCGGGGAACAGTCCAAAACAATCAGCACTGTGCTGAAAAAAATAAAAGATTCCATCGACAAAATTACAAAATCGACCGACGAGGTGCTCAACAAGTTTGGGGCCATTGACACCAGCATAAAGACCGTGTCCGGGCAAACAGAAAATATCCGCAACGCAATGGAAGAACAAAGTGTCGGAAGTCAGCAAATTCTCGAAGTTATCGGGCAGCTTAACGAAATCACACAGCAGGTGGAGAGCGGTTCCACCGAAATGCAGGAAGGAAGCCGGGAAGTAATCCAGGAAGGCAAAAACCTGGAAATGGCTACCCAGGAAATTACCAACGGCATGAACGAAATGGCTACCGGCGCGGATCAGATCAACATTGCCGTAACCAGGGTAAACGAAATCAGTGAAACCAATAAAGAAAGCATCAACGTTCTTGTGCGGGAAGTTTCCCGGTTCAAGGTTGAATGAATACGTGAAGGAGTGTTGTACCCCGCCATGAACAAACTTGTGTACTCCATGCCTGCTCATATAGTGATGGAAGAAGACTGTCTGTACAGGAATCGTTCTTTTTTGGCAGGACTCGGGAAAAAAGCCTTTATCGTTACCGGCCGTACATCGTCAGGGGCAAACGGTTCCTTTGACGATGCGGTAAAGGCGCTGGAAGCCAATGGTCAATCCTTCGCGGTTTTTGACCGGGTAATGAGCAACCCCACGGAAGTCTGCGTATACGAAGCCGCCGCCGAATGCAGAAAAGCATCCTGTGACTTCGTACTTGCCATAGGCGGCGGTTCCCCAATGGATGCGGCCAAGGCCGCGGCGATTTTGGCGATTAACGACATTCCCAGGGAAAAGCTTTTCAACAGGGCCTTTACTTCGGCCCTGCCCATCGCGGCGGTACCAACCACTGCCGGAACAGGATCTGAAACCACCCCTTATTCAGTGCTTGTCGATACCGGGAGCCCCGACGAAGACCGTTTCCCGGACGGGCGCGGCGCTGTCACCGGACAGGCAAAACGTTCTGTCGGTTCGCCGCTGATTTTTCCGCGCTTTGCCTTTCTCGACGCCCGGTACATGCGGCGGCTTGGCAGGGCCAATACGATAAACACGGTCATCGACGCCCTTTCCCACGCGGTAGAAGGGCTTCTTTGCGTCCGGGCCAATTATTTAAGCGACGCCCTGGCGCATAAAAGCATCACAACGATTCTGGATTGTTTTGACGCGCTGCTTTCTTTTCCCGCCCTGCCGGAGGAACTGCCTGCGGAAATCCGGGAAAAGCTGCTTCTGGCCTCTTCGACAGCCGGCATGGTTATTGCCCAATCAGGAACTTCGGTGGTTCATTCCATGGGCTACATGTTTACCATTCACTGGGGCACCGATCACGGCAGGGCAAACGGACTTTTGCTAAAGCCGTTCCTCAAGTGGTGCCAGGCAAAGGAAAAAGCTGATCCTTCCGTCAAGCCGAGGATTCCCGTATTGTGCGCCGCGCTGGGCACGGACCTGGATACATTCTGCGGCAGGCTGGAAGCGCTTTTGGGCCGCCGGGAAAAAGCGTCCGAAACGGAACTTGAAACCTGGGGAGCGGCGGTCATGAAAAACGCGGCAAACACCTACATACAGCCAAACCAGGGGGAAATTCTCGAAATGTTCAGGGAAGCGGTCGGCTAAAGGCTACCGTATTCCCCCGAGAAAATAGGCGCATGGTTCCCAGGCCCGGTCTCCGTAGCCGCCCGCCTGAATCCAGGCCGACCGGATGTTCCGGTCAATCAGATAGCGGTACACAAAGTTATCCCGTGCGAGGCACTGTTCCAGGCTGAGTTTAAGAAGCCCGCTTGAAGGAAGTCCGTCGTGTTCGTAGACATCGGCGCCGTCAACCACCAAAACGATATCCGGGGAATTTCCGCCGCTTAGCTGTTCCAGTCTGACAATGCCTTCTTTAAGAAGGCGCAGGTACTCCTCTTCTTCTCCCGTTTCAATGCCGATGTCCACGTCGGAAGGAACAAGCGGCGCCCTTCCCGGAGAAGCGGCCGCGAGGCTTT
This sequence comes from Treponema sp., assembly GCA_031268975.1. Lineage (GTDB taxonomy): Bacteria > Spirochaetota > Spirochaetia > Treponematales > Breznakiellaceae > JAIROH01. The sequence goes on from JAIRWM010000112.1 coordinate 20,425, forward strand.
CCGCATCGAGGGGCCAGCCCCGCGCCATGTGAACAGACAGGGTAAGGACGCAGGGCGGCATGGTACCGGGCATTGCGGCCGCCGAAGGCGGGGCAAGTTCGCCGCGCCAGCGGGCAAAGTGAATAAGCTCCGCGGTTCCGTCTCCCTTGTGAACGTCCAGATCGATAATCCATACAAGGCCGGCCCGGCCTTCCGTCTGTAGTTTACGAACCGCGACGGCTATGTCATTTAAAAGACAAAAGCCGGACCCGCTGTCATAGCGGGCATGGTGCATGCCGCCCCCCAGGTAATAACAGAAACCGGGACCCGGATCCAGGGCAAGGCGGCATGCCAGATACGTTCCGCCAACCTGGGCAAGGACGGTTTGAAAGAGGGAGGAGAGCGGCTTTACCGCCCGGTCCGGCTCATAACGGTGAGGTTTGCCATCGCTGTCTATCAGCTCATACGCGGCAAGCAGGGCTTTGGCAAGACCGGAAAGGCCGCCGCCCTCGGCAGCCGGGACAGGATCGTTGTCTCCAAAAAGGGCCGCGATAAATTCCTGGCTGTGTACCGTCTCCAGGTCTTTCCGCGTAATGCCGGTGTTCTTCCCGCTTAAATAAAACAGGGCCGAAGCGGTGTTGAACACCGGGCCGGGATAGGGCATGCTGTGTCCCCTGGTTCCGCCCTCAAAATGCCCTTCCAGGTGATCAAGAACCCGTTCCGCCCTGGATGAAGAAATCGGCAGCATGATACCGTAATCCTGAAACCGCATGTTGTGGGAAGCATCGTAAAGTATCATACGGGCAGTATAAACAGGAAAAAAACAAAAAACTACGCGGGAACCATCGCCTTCACAGAAAAAAACAAAAAAACTATGCGGAGACTGCCGTCTTCATCTGTTCATCAATATGACGAACCAGTTTCATATCTTCGCTGAATATATGATTCAAAAGCCAGTTTTTGACACAAACGGTAACCCTGCCGGCCAACTCATCGCCGGGACCATTTTCTTTCAGTTCACCGATGAAATCATGTATTGTCTTTTTAAATTCTTCGTGATATATGCGGTGATTCGCATATCCGGGATAACCATACTGTATCTGCAAAACTTCTTCATCAAAAAAATGCTTTGCCGTGTAGTACCGGAGAAACGCGAGAACGTGTTCAAGCTGTTCTATTCTTGACTGCCGGCAGGCGTCCAGCAGGTCATTGACAATTGTCATAAGCTGCCTGTGCTGTTCATCGATAAGCGGGTTACCGAGCTGCCTGCCGATAGCCGGAAGGGAACACCGAAACTCCGTGTCCGGCAGGGACGCCGGACTTCTTTCAGAAAAATAAGACATTTTAGTCTCCCGTTTTGTTATATAAAAAAGTATAGCGCCCCGGACATTCGCTTGCAAATTTTTTTTAACCACTTTACTGTATTTGTAATGTTTCCGTTCCCTGAATTCGGCCCCGGACAATGGATTGCGGTGATTTTCAGCTTTATCCTGTTCGGCATCTCAAAAACCGGCTTTACCGGCATTTCGATCATTGCGGTTCCCATCTGCGCCCTTATTTTCGGGGCAAAGAGCTCTACCGGCATAATACTGCCCCTGCTTTGCTTTGCCGATCTTATCGCGGTGCTGTACTACCGCCGCCATGCCGCCTGGAAATACCTGTGGCCGCTCATTCCCTGGGCCGCGGCAGGGTTCGGCCTTGCCCTCTTGGCGGATCACTTTATCATTTCGGACAGAGGCTTCAAGTTCCTTATGGGGATCTGCATTTTTGCCGGCCTTGTGGTGATGTTCTGGAGCGACGGCCCCCGCTTTGGAAAAAAGCGGAACGCGGAAGAAGTCCGGCCCGCCCCGCCAGATGTCCCCGCAAAGGCGGCCCCGGCAAAGGCGAGGCCGTTCTGGTATTCGTCCCTGTTCGGCATACTCGGGGGATTTTCCACGATGATCGGCAATACCGCGGGGCCGATCATGTCGGTATTTTTGCTTTCGGTAAAGCTCCCCAAGGAAAGCTTTGTAGGAACTGCCGCCTGGTTTTTTCTTATCGTTAATTACCTTAAAGTGCCACTCCAGGCTTTCGCGTGGCATAACATCACCAAAGAAACCCTTTATTTTGATGTTTTTATGATTCCTGCGATCGTTCTGGGGATTTGGCTGGGAATTGTCCTTGTAAAAAAGGTATCCGAAGCCCAATATCGCGTTATCACCTATGTTCTGACCCTGATTTCCGCAGTATTGTTGTTTTTGTAGCTTGCAGAGACATTTTCCTTGACCTTCCGCGCTTATTTTATTACTTTCTATATTGAGATCTCATTTCACCACGTATTATTACAGGAAGTTTCAATGTCGAGACATCATCACGATGTGCATACCGGGCAGCAAAATGCCGAAAAAGAAAACGCCGCGGCGGAATCCGCCGATTCCCGCAAAGGAAAAGGTTCCTCTCCGGAAACAGAGCCGCTAATTTTTCCCGGAGCGGAGAAAACCGCCGGGCAGGATCGGGGTAGCTTACATCAGGATGACCGGAAAACCGCCGAAACAGACGGCGGTTCCCGGGCGGCGGGGCCCGGCGGGGAAGCCGAAGCCGGTTCTCCCGGTGCGAAAGAACTCGGCCCGGAAGAAAAAATCGCCTGTCTTGAAGCGGAGCTCGCCGACGCAAATGACCAATACCTCCGGAAAGCCGCCGATTTCGAAAATTTCCGCAAACGGATGAACCAGGAAAAGCAGAGCGCCATTGATTTCGCGAATCAGGGCCTGCTTATGGATCTTATCCCGGTAATAGACGACTTTGAGCGGGCCATAAAGGCGGCGGAAGCCCAGCGGGAAGCCGCCGGTCAGGATACGGAACAAATCTCCGCCGGTTTTAACAGCCTCTGCGAAGGAATCAGCATGATCGAGAAACGTCTTGTATCCCAAATGGAAAACAAATGGGGGCTTAAGCGTTTCGATTCAGCCGGGGAGACATTTGATCCCAACCGGCACGAAGCCATTATGATGGAAAAATCTTCCGAAATAAACGATCCTGTAGTCGCGGAAGATTTTATCAAAGGCTATACGCTCAAAGACAGGGTTGTACGGGCGGCAAAGGTCAAGGTAATTATGCCTGAAAACGCGGGGCAGTAACCCGCTTTCAATAACGGACTTGAGGCTGTCCGGGAAGTAACCTCGAACCGTAGGTTCGCACTTCCTGGACAGCCCCGACTCTAATGCTTTAAGGAGACATGCATCATGGGAAAAATAATTGGAATCGACCTGGGAACCACAAATTCATGCGTCGCGGTTTTGGAAGGCGGTGAGCCTGTTGTTATTCAGAACGCGGAAGGCGGCCGGACAACTCCGTCCATTGTAGGTTTTACCAGCAAGGGTGAACGTGTTGTCGGGCAGCCCGCGAAAAACCAGATGATCACCAATCCCGAAAATACCGTGTATTCGATTAAACGTTTTATGGGACGCCGTTATTCCGAGGTCTCAAGCGAAATGAAGCTTATGCCCTACAAAATTGTTGAACAGGGTGATGATGTGCGGGTGGACATTGACGGCAAAAACTATTCACCCCAGGAAATATCCGCCTTTGTGCTTCAAAAAATGAAAAAAACCGCGGAAGACTATCTGGGAGAAGAAGTAACAGAAGCGGTTATCACCGTGCCCGCGTATTTCAACGACGCCCAGCGGCAGGCCACAAAAGACGCCGGGAAAATAGCCGGTCTTGAAGTAAAACGTATCATTAACGAGCCCACCGCAGCCTCTCTCGCGTTCGGCTTTAACAAAGAGATGAAGCAGGACAGGATGATCGCCGTCTACGATCTTGGCGGCGGTACATTCGATATTTCGATCCTTGAGCTTGGCGAAGGGGTCTTTGAAGTAAAATCCACCAACGGGGACACCCATTTGGGCGGGGATGATTTTGACCGGCGCGTGCAGGAATGGCTTATCAGCGAATTTAAAAATGATTCAGGGATCGATCTTTCCCAGGATCGCATGGCCCTGCAGCGCCTGCGGGAAGCGGCGGAAAAGGCAAAAATAGAGCTTTCCGCCATGCAGACAACGGAAATCAATCTGCCGTTTATTACCGCGGATCAGTCGGGGCCAAAGCATCTGCAAAAAACCTTAAGCCGGGCAAAATTCGAACAGATGGTGGCAGACCTTCTTGAACGTTCAAAAGAACCGTGCAAAAAGGCCCTTGCCGACGCCGGACTTACCGCCAATGACATTCACGAAGTAATTCTTGTCGGCGGCTCTACCCGCATTCCCGCGGTTCAGCAGATTGTAAAGGATCTTTTCAAAAGAGATCCCAACAAGGGCGTAAACCCCGACGAGGCTGTCGCCATTGGGGCGGCAATCCAGGGGAGTATTCTTTCCGGTGATGTCAAAGACGTGCTGCTCCTCGACGTTACTCCCCTGTCGCTGGGTATTGAAACCCTGGGCGGCGTTATGACCAGACTTATCCCAAGAAACACCACAATCCCCACCCGAAAAAGCCAAATTTTCAGTACCGCGGCTGACGGACAGACGGCGGTATCCATCCAGGTTCTCCAGGGTGAACGGGAAATGGCCAACCAGAACAGGGTACTTGGCCGTTTCGACCTGGTTGGCATTCCGCCGGCGCCAAGGGGAGTCCCCCAAATCGAGGTTACGTTCGACATAGACGCAAACGGCATTGTTCATGTGTCGGCAAAAGACCTTGGTACCGGAAAAGAGCAAAAAATCCGCATTGAAAGCTCTTCCGGCCTTTCCGACTCGGACATCGACCGGATGGTAAAAGAGGCGGAAGTCCACGCCGAAGAAGACAAAAGAGAGCGGGAAAAGGCAGAGGTTCGCAATGACGCGGACAATATGGTTTACAGTACCGAAAAGAACCTTAAAGACCTTGGCGGCAAGGTAAGCGCCGAAGACAGATCCAAAATTGAGGAAGCAATCGCCGAACTCAAAAGCGTTCTGGAAGGCGGTGATATTCCGGCGATCAGGGAGAAAACCGAGGCTCTTAAACAAGCGTCCTACAAAATTGCCGAAGAACTTTACAAACAGCAGGCGGCCCAGAGTCAGGGCGGCCCGGACTCTGGGCCCCAGAGCGCCGGCGGCGAATCGGGGGAGAACACCAAAAGTGCTGAAGATGCGGACTATGAGGTAGTGGACGATAAATAGAACATGGCAAAGCGTGATTATTACGAAGTGTTGGGAGTACAAAAGAACGCCTCAAAAGATGATATAAAGAAGGCGTATCGCAAACTTGCCATTCAGTACCATCCCGATAAGAACCCGGGAAACAAGACCGCTGAGGACAAATTCAAGGAAGCTACCGAAGCCTACGAAATTCTTGGCGATGAACAGAGAAAAGCCGCTTACGACCAGTTCGGTTTTGCCGGGGTCGAGGGCATGAGCGGCGGTCAGGATTTTTCCCAGACGTTCCGGGGGTTCGAAGACATTTTTGGTGATTTCTCCAGCGTCTTTGACACGTTCTTCGGCGGCGGCGGCCGCCGCTCCTCCGGCGGGGGAGTACGTCAGGGGGCAAACCTCCGCTATGACATTGAAATCCCGTTTAAAGACGCCGTATTCGGGACAAAGGTCGAAATCCAGTATACCCGCAACACATCCTGCCCCACCTGCAAGGGTACCGGGGCGGAAGGCGGCTCGGGCAAGAAAGTGTGCCCTGTCTGCCAGGGCTCGGGACAGGTACGGCACAGCCAGGGATTTTTCTCCGTAGCCTCTACCTGCCACAACTGTCACGGAGAAGGCTACATTATCGAAAAGCCCTGCCATGACTGCGGCGGCGGGGGCACCCAGCGCAAGCGCCAAAAGATAGTGGTAACCATTCCCGCCGGCGTGGAAAACGGCAAGCGCGTGGCAATTCCCCGGCAGGGCGACGCGGGCCCCGGCGGCGGCCCCCCCGGAGACCTGTATGTGTTTATCCGCATCAAACCCCACGAATTCTTTGAACGCCAGGATCTTGATCTTTATTGCGCCGTTCCCGTTTCCATAACCCAGGTGGCGTTGGGCGCGGAAATTCATGTAACTACACTGGAAGGTAAAACCCTCAAGGTAAAAATTCCGCCGGGAACCACAAACGGCAAACTCCTCCGCATCCGCGACGAAGGCGTACCTTCGGGAAGCCGCCGGGGATCTTTCTGGATTAAGCTTGTCGTGCAGATCCCCGCAAAGCTTTCGCGCCGGGGCAGGGAACTTTTGGAAGAATTTTCCCGCACGGAAGGGGAAGACGATTCCCCAAAACCCATACCGCTTTCCGCGATGGGCGAACAGTAACCCCGGGAGCCGGAGCGGACACCCGCTTTGCCGCCGGCGTCTTTGGCCGGCCCCGGAGAATGCGGGCTTTTGCCCTAAAACACCCAATGGGTTACGTTCTGATCAAGCAGCACCAAGAGTCCCAGCACAGCCGTATACACTCCAAAACCAACAAGTGAACGTTCCCGTATCATTTTGAGCAGCAACACGATGGAAGCGAAACCAACAAGGGCGGCGGTAACCGTACCCGCTATGGCCGGGATAATATCAACGCCGCCGGTAAGACCTGAGGAAGCTTCCGGGTTAATGCTTTGAAAACCGGAAATTTCCATCATCTCTTTTATCTGAACGGCAAGACCGCCGAGAATCGCGGGAATGGACAGCAGGAACGAAAAACGCGCCGCCAAATTCCGCTCCAGCCGCCGCGACAAAGCCCCGGACAGGGTAAAGCCCGAACGGGAAACCCCCGGCAGTATGGCGGCAATACCCTGTAACGCGCCGATAAAGACCGCGTCGAACCAGCCCATTTCGGCATCGTTGCGGGAATCGCCGGGCAGGCGGGAAAGGTATTCGGAAAGAAAAAGGGCCGCCCCGGTTACAAGAAACGCCTGCCCAAGCCAGCGGCCGCTGGCAAACGCTTCTTCAAGGGTGTCCATAAAACCAAAAGCAACGACAGCGGTAACCGCGGTTGCCAGAATAAGCAGCCAGGTAAAACGCTGAAACGGCCTGCGCAGTATATTCCAGATATCCCGGCGAAAAACAAAAAACACCGCGACAAGCGTCCCGCAGTGGAGCAGCGTGTCAAAGAACAATCCGGGTTCGGCAATACCCTCCCCTCCCCATACCTTTTGAAAAATACGCTGCACCAAAACAAGGTGACCGGAACTGCTTACCGGTAAAAACTCGGTAAGCCCCTGCACAATGCCCAGAATAACCGCCTGACCTATATTCATTTACACACGAAGCCGTCCGAACAAGGCTTTCTTTAAGCTTTTCGAACAGCCCCTTCTCCTTATCTTTTTCATTACCCGTCCGGCAAACGCATACGAACCGGTGAGCACGGCGCCCCGATACTGGCAATACGTGCTGATTCGCACGTTGACCGCTGTCAGTATAGCACACGCCCGCAAAATAGTAGCAACCCCCGCCGTAAGTCTGCGAATCAGTGTTCCCGCAAATAACCCGCCACCGCTCTTCGGGCAGACTCAAACGCTATGTCTTCCGGGTTTATGTCTTCCGGCCTGATAAACCGCACTCCGGCGATTTCCGCTTCCTCAAGCCTGAGATCTTTTTCCTGCAAATCCGGCGCTTTTAGATAAAAGAAAAAGTCGCAGGTGTTGTAGGGAATGTTTTTGTAGGGATACTTGTTTGGAAAAGACGCGAAAAGCGTAAACAAGCGCTGCGGGGATTTTTCTGCCCCGGAAAGCGCCGTACACGGATCCCAGCCCAGTTCTTCGGTCAATTCCCGGCGGAGGCCCTCAAAGGCGCCCTCGCCGGGATCGACAAAACCCCCCGGCAGATCAAGCCTGCCTTTGCCGGGATCTTTTCCCCGAACCTCGAACAGAATCCCTTTTTTTGTAACGATAATGCAGCCCGTCGCCGCCGCGGTATTGTGGTAATAGGTAAAACCACAATCCGGGCAGCGGAATACTTTTTGCTTTTCAAAGCGGATATTCTCCGACGCGCACGAGGGACAATAACGGAACATACAATCTCCTTGAAAATCAACAGGCCCTGAGTATATACTGATTCTCATGATTTTTGAATGTAGTCTCACCGTACGCACGTATGAATGTGACAGCTATGGGCATGTAAACAACGCGAATTATCTTAACTACCTTGAATATGCCCGCTATGAGCTGTTAAAAGACGCGGGGTTTGATTATCCAAAGGCCATAAAAGCCGGGTTCGGCGTATATGTGGCGCGGGTGGAAATCGACTATAAAAAACCCGCCATTACCGACGACGTTCTTGTTATACGATCCTGGCCGGTAAAAAAAGGCAGCGTCAGCGGAGTTATCGCCCAGGAAATAAAACGGGGGGATGATCTTATCGCCCATGCAAAAATTACCTGGGCGTTTGTGGACAGCCGGGGCCAGCCGACAAAGATTCCGCC
>JAIRWM010000161.1 GCA_031268975.1 Treponema sp.
CCCCCCCCGCCCCCCCCCCCCCCCCCCCCCCCCCCCCCCCCCCCCCCCCTGCCGAGTAATTCTTTACCGGATCAAGAATTACGTGATAATGAATGATGAGCACTGTTCATTTACTCCTCCTTATGCCTGCATCACGCAGGATACAACTTTGGCAAAGAAACGGTAGCATACAAAAACGGCCTTGTCAATCCCGCGCCGGTTTGAGCGGGCGGTATCGCGGGAGAGGTGCAGGGGAGCGTACCGCGCATGATGAACTGCTTCCATCTTTTCAATGCTTTTTCCTTACCGGGCTTTTTTTCGCCGGTTTTTGCCGGGGTTTGCGGTAAATTGATGTTTTTTTCGCGTCAAACAGGGCTTTAAAGGCGTCAAAGGCCGTTTCCGTGAATTCAACGGCTATGGACGACTTGATTTCCTTGTCCAGTTCGTTCCAGTCTTCCTGATTTTCCAGGGGAACAAGGACTTTTTCCATGCCGTTTCGTATCGCGGCAAGGACTTTTTCTTTAAGGCCGCCGATGGGAAGTACGCGGCCGGTCAGGGTAAGTTCGCCGGTCATGGCAATGCCCGGCCGGGGGGCTATGCCGCAGAGCGTTGACAGCAGCGACGATGCCAGGGTAATGCCCGCCGACGGCCCGTCTTTGGGGATGGCGCCTTCGGGAACGTGGATATGGAAATCCGTTTCCCCGATATCCTTTACCCGGAATTTGAACGTGTCCTGTTCGCTGCGCAGATAGGAAAGGGCGATTCGCGCGCTTTCTTTCATCACGTCTCCCAGGTTCCCGGTAATGGTAAGCTCTCCGTTCCCGTTGTAGTTTTTTGTTTCCACCGGCAGAATCGCGCCGCCGGTTTCCGTCCATGCCAGGCCGTACACGACGCCGACACGGGCTTCCCTGAAAACAAGATCCCGCTTGTATCTGCGCCGCCCCAGCAGCTTTTCAAGGTCGTCGGCCTTGATTGCCTTTTTATAGTCTTTTACCTGCTTTCCCGTCTGGCCGAAACCGTTTTCAACGGCCCGTCTGGCGATGCGCCGGGCGCAGCGGGCAATTTCCCGTTCAAGGCCGCGGACTCCCGATTCCATGGTCCAGTGCCGCGTAATGGAAAGAATCGCTTCATCCTTAAATGAAATTTTCGCGTCTTTAAGGCCGTTTGCTTCCAGTTCTTTCGGAATAAGGTAGCGCTTGGCGATGGACAGCTTTTCCTGTTCGCCATAACCGGGAATATCAATAACTTCCATGCGGTCAAGAAGCGGGTAGGGGATGGTATGAAGGGAGTTCGCCGTGGCGATAAAAAGCACCCTGGAAAGATCGTAGGGCACTTCCAGGTAATGATCGGCAAAGGTATTGTTCTGTTCCGGGTCAAGTACTTCAAGCAGGGCCGACGCCGGATCTCCGCGAAAATCGCTTGAAAGTTTGTCGATTTCGTCAAGCAGAAAAACCGGATTTACCGACCCGGCTTTGCGCATGGACTGGATAATTTTTCCCGGCAGCGCTCCCACATAGGTTTTGCGGTGGCCCCTGATTTCCGCCTCGTCGCGGACGCCGCCCAAAGACACGCGCACAAAACGGCGGGACAGGGCTCTGGCCACAGATTTACCGAGGCTTGTTTTGCCCGTACCCGGCGGGCCCACAAAACAGAGAATGGGGCCTTTCAAGGCGCCGCTTTTCCCCGAGGAAAGTTCCTGCACCGCGATAAATTCAAGAATCCGCTCTTTGGCTTTTTCCATGCCGTAGTGGTCTTCTTCAAGGATTTTTTCCGCCCGGACAAGGCTTTCTCCGGGCGCCTGCGGTGAAGGTTCGCTTTCGCCGTTCCCGAAATCGTCCGCGCGGGGAACGTCCCCGTTCCAGGGGAGATCCGCAATCCAGTCGAGGTATCCCCGGATAACGCCGGCTTCCGGTGAAAGGGGCTGCAATTTTCTCAGCCGCGCAAGTTCTTTTTTCGCCTTGAGCAGGACTTCTTCGCCGGGATATTTTTCCTCAATGGCCCGTTCAAGTTCCGCAAATTCATCCTCCGTGTTTTCTTTGCCGAGTTCCTTGTTAATTTCCCTAAGCTGTTCGTTAAGGATGAATTCGCGCTGGTTTCTGTCTATGCGGTTTTTTACTTTGCCGGAAATGCTTTTTTGAATACCGAGAATTTCGTTTTCCATTTCCAGGGTTTCAAGCAGGGTTTCAAGCCGCTTTGTTTCGTCGCCGTGATCCAGCAGGGCGGCTTTTTTTTCCGTTTTTATAAAAAGCGCGTTGGAAATGATATTGCAAAGCCGTTCGGGGTTTTCCGTTTTTTCAATCGTGGAAAGGGTCTCGGTGCTTACCTTTTTGGAATATTCCGCATACCGGACGAACGCTTTCTGTACCGAACGTATCAGGGCGAGCTTTTCGGGACCGGGGGGAAGCTGCTGGGGCGCCGCGGCGGAAACGGCTATGCGCACAAGGGCGTGGCCCCCTTCTTTTTTGAGGGATGTTATGCTTCCGCGAAATTCCCCGTGAAGCACTACCCGGTAACTTGAGTCGGGAAGATGCAGGTACTGAACGATGCGGACAACGCTGCCAAGCCCATACATGTCTCCGGCGGCGGGAACCTCCGAATCGGACAATGTTTTAAGCGGCGCGGCAAAAAGCCGCATATCCCGCTTTAAGGCCGCTTCAACGGCGGCTATGCCCGGTTTGTAGGTAATGTAAATGGGGATTATGGTCTGGGGAAAAAGGACGATGTCACGCAGGGGGAGCAGGGGAAATTCTTCCGAGCTTATCTTCCCGGCAAGCGCGGAAAAAAACTTCGACATTCCGCTTTTTTTCGGGGCGGCGGCGCTTTTCATGCGCACGATGCCCCCGGCAGGACGCCCGTCATGCGCTTTTCTGGAGGGGGTGGACGAGAGGCGGTTCCGATTTTTCGACAGTGTCCTGGGTTATAGTCACCTGTTTGCTGCCCTCCATTGAGGGGATGTCAAACATTATGTCGGTCATAAGCCGTTCCACAATGGCCCGTATTCCCCGCGCGCCTGTTTTCTGCTTGATTGCCGTATTCGCTATGGCGTTGATCGCGCCGTCGGTAAATTCCAGCTTGACATCGTCTATGGCAAGGGAAGCCTGGTACTGCTTGACGATGGCGTTTTTCGGCTCGGAGATAATGCGTTTAAGGTCGTCGAGTTTAAGCTCTTCAAGACTGACGGTAATGGGAAGCCGGCCTATAAATTCGGGGATCATGCCGAAACGGACAAGGTCGTCCGGGTGAAGCTGGGCGTAAAGCTCCTTGAGGTTTCTGTCACGGTTGTTTTTTACATCCGCGCCAAAACCCATCGGATGCTGGACAACGCGCTGTTCGATAAATTTTTCAAGTCCCACAAAAGCGCCGCCGCAGATAAAGAGTATATTTGTGGTATCAATGCGGATCATTTCCTGATTGGGATGTTTCCTGCCGCCCTGGGGCGGAACGGACGCGACCGTTCCCTCGATAATTTTAAGCAGGGCCTGCTGAACTCCCTCTCCCGAAACATCGCGGGTTATGGAAATATTTTCACCCTTGCGGGCGACCTTGTCGATTTCGTCAATGTAAACAATGCCCCGCTCCGCGGAAGCGATATTGCCCCCGGCGTTCTGTATAAGCTTGAGCAGAATATTTTCCACATCTTCGCCGACATAACCGGCTTCGGTAAGGGTAGTGGCATCTACAATGGCAAAGGGAACTTTAAGCTTTTTCGCCAGTGTTTTCGCCAAAAGGGTTTTTCCCGTTCCGGTTGGCCCTATTAAAAGTACGTTTGATTTTTCAATTTCCACGTCGTCAGGATCTTTTACCGGGTTCGCGATACGCTTGTAGTGGTTGTAAACCGCGACCGACAGGGCTTTTTTCGCGTCTTCCTGGCCTATGATAAACATATCCAGGTATTTTTTGATTTCACGCGGTGTGGGAATATTCCCGGTAAACTGGGCCGTAAGCTCGTGATCTTCGTCCACAAGAATTTTCCGGCATACTTCCACACATTCATCGCAGATAAACACGTCGTTCGGTCCGGCAATAAGCCGCCTGGTCATGTCGGTGCTTTTTCCGCAGAAAGAGCAGGATCGTTCGGATCCGCCGTAGCCATTACGAAGCCGCGCCATTTTTTCCCCTCGTTAATATTTTGTCTGCCACGCCGTAGGCAACCGCTTCTTCCGCGGACATATAAAAGTCCCGTTCCATATCCAAAGCGATTTGATCGGGAGTTTTCCCGGTATGCCGCGCGAAATAATCAATGGTTAATTTTTTCAGCCTGATTATTTCCCGTGATTGAATGCCGATATCCCTGGCCTGACCCTGCGCTCCGCCCCAGGGCTGATGTATCAGCACCCGGGAAGACGGCAGGACAAGCCGTTTGCCGCTTGCCCCCGCGCAGAGAATAAGGGCGGCCATGCTGGCGGCCTGACCAAGACAGATCGTCTGAACACTGGACTTTACATGCTGAATGGTATCGTATATGGCGAGCCCGGCCGTTACCGAACCCCCCGGCGAATTGATGTAAAGGTTAATGTCCTTTTCCGTATTCTGGCCGTCCAGAAAAAGTATCTGGGCGACTACCATGTCGGCGTTCAGATCGATAATTTCCCCGTCAAGAAATATTATCCTGTCTGAGAGAAGCCTGGAGTAAATATCGTAATACCGTTCACCCATACCGGTCTGTTCAACCACATGGGGAAGGACGTTGCTCATAAAAACTTCCTCCTGAAACTTAACGCTTATCTGACATAAAATCCAGATATTTTTCTTTTTTGCCCTTCTTAACCTTGTTTTCGGCCAAAAACATGTCAAACAGTTTCCGCTCTTTTATATCCTCTTTCAGGAATTCCAGGGCATCGTCCTGTTCATAATATTTTTTTATGTCTTCAAGCGGAGCGTTGGAAGACTCGGCATAATTTTCAATTTCTTTTTCGGCTTCTTCGTCAGAAGCCTCAAGACCAAGGTCTTTCATAAGGGTTTCAACAATGAGCCTGCTTTTAAGGGCTTTTTCGGCATCGCCTTTCCACTGTTCCCGTACCGCTTCCGGGGTTTGGCCGGTTTCCCTGACACGCTTCTCAAGCTCGTCCGGGGGAATATTGAAATTCCTCGCCAGATTTCTCCACCGGGAATCCAGTTCAATGGTGAGCATTGATTCGGGAAGATCTATGGGAGTGCTTTCAAGGGTTTTTTCAAGCACCCGGGAAACGGTAACATCCCTCAACCGTTTTTCCAGACCTTTTGAAAGACGTTCTTTTATGCTGTTTTTCAGATCATCCAGGGTTTTGTACTTTTCATCCACGTCCTGGGCCAGATCGTCGTCGAGTTCCGGGAGCTTTTTTTCTTTCAGGGCGGTAAGGGTAACCCTGACGGTGACCGTCCTGCCCGCCAGTTCCTTGTGGACATAGTCTTCCGGAAATGTTTTGGTTATGTCCTTTGTCTCGCCTTTTTTCATCCCCGTTATCCCGTCGTCAAACTGGTACAGATTGTACCCGGAGCCAAGGGTAAAGACAAAATCCTCCCGTTCGCTGCCCTTTAGAGGGGTTCCCCCGCCGTCAAGCTCGCAATAGTTTACCGTTACCACGTCTTCCGTTACGGCCGCCTCTCCATCGTCCCGGTCAAGAACAATGGCGTTCCGCTCCTGGACCTCCCTGAGTTCACGGTCTATGTCCTCGCCGGTCACCGTAACATCGGGAACTTCCACTTCAAGGCCTTTCCAGGGGCCGACGGCAAGTTTCGGAAGAACGTCGTAGATAACGGAAAAAACCAGGTCTTTTTCAAAATCAAAAACCGGCTCTTCCTCGATTCGGGGAGTGGAATAGGGGAGCGGCTGATCCTCTTTTGGGAAACTTTCATCCTCAAAAACCCCGGACACCGTTTTTCCGAATATCGAATTAAGGGCTTCGTCTTTCAATGAATCACCGAACTTCCGTTCAAGCACTTCCCGGGGAACCTTCCCCTTGCGGAAACCGGGCAGCAGCGCGGTCTTAACGTAGTTGCCGACAAGCTCGTCATAATGACTGCGGACATCTTCTTTGTCCACGGTAAGGGTCAGCTTGACCGCCGAATGGTCCAGCCGGGTGATTTCTTTTGATACAGGCACTGGCTTCCTCTGTAATGAGATATGCGAGAGAAGGGACTCGAACCCTTATGCTTTGCGCACCAGATCCTAAGTCTGGCGTGTCTACCAGTTTCACCACTCTCGCGTTGTTTGAACCGTAAACACTGTGGTTCAAGTTATTGAATGCGGCGCATTCACCTTTACACCATAATACGGAAGAAGCCGCCGGAATGTCAAGGTAAGTTCCGAAAGAGTTGTATGACATTTCTTGCTAAGCAAGTAATGATTGACAAAAAGTACTAAAAGATTATACTTTGGTATCATAGTATGAACATTGACGCAATCGCTTTTGACCTTGACGGGACAACATTAAACAGCAGAAAAGAAATAAGCGCCGCGAACCGGAATGCCCTGAAAAACGCCCTCGCGGCAGGCATACAGCTTATACCATGCACCGGACGCTCCCTGTCGTTCCTTGCGGACGCGCTTATCGACCTTTTCAATGAACTGGGTTTCGGCGCGTTCCCTTACGTTATCACCGATAACGGTGCACAGGTATACGCTCTGCCTACCCGCCAGCTGCTAATGACAAAAAACCTCAGCGAGCAAACGTCGCTTGCCGTTCTGGCGGAAAGCAGAACATACCAGGCAATAACGCATTGCAGCTTTGGGGCGGAAGGCGGCACAGACAACAAAGGCGCCGCCTGGGAAAACGGAATAGGCCGGGAAATGATAGCCTCGTACAGCGAGAACTGGTACGGCCCCATCGTAGACCTTGAGCCGCTTATACGCTGGAATTGCGGAGTAGTGAAATTTTCCATTGTTTTCCACAAGGAAAGCGAATTCAAAATAGCCAGGGATACGTTTTCACATTGGCCCGAGTTGACGCTGGCATCCGGAGATGTAAAAAGCCTTGAAGTGATGTCCCGGGGAATTCACAAAGGCGAAACTCTGCGGTTTGTTTCGGAATACTCCGGCATACCCATGGAACGAATCATGACCATCGGAGACAACTACAACGACATGGAGATGATACGCGACGCCGGCTGGGGAGTCGCCATGGGAAACGCCGTCTGTGAATTAAAAGAAGCGGCCGATTGGATAACCCTGACAAATGACGAAGACGGCCTCGCCGCCGCAATCAAAAAAATGCTCGCCGCCCGCGCTCCGTAACAAACGCGCGCGAACCGGCGGCGCGGCTAAAGCAACATAACGCCCCGATGCCCAGCCCAATGAATAACGCGGCCGCTTATTTGGTCATCCTGGATAAATATTTTCTTAGTATTTTTTCCGCGAGCAGGTTTGACGCGTCTGTATGTATATTACGCATATATACTTTTTCGCCCAGTAATCTTATGCGAAAATATCTTTTACCGTTATTATCT